>JBIKPY010000070.1:0-14828 GCA_044357185.1 Polaromonas sp. | reverse complement strand
ATTACATCGAGGGTTTCTACAATCGTGTTCGACGCCACAAGCATCTCGATCAACTCAGCCCCCATGAGTTCGAGCGGCAGCGTCAAACTGCGCTATAAAAACTGTCTAGAGGTTTGGGGGAATACCAAACAAACAGAATGGGCCAAGTACATTGACAACGGCACACTGACCAAGGCCAACGCGCCATGGATCATTTCCCAGAGCTATCTTGGGGCCAACAATGTGCCCGATATTTACAAGCTGCCGACGCAAGCGCGTTTTGTTGCCGCGCAGACATTCAGTGACTATGCTTATCTGGACACTCAGCAGGCAGGGCTTGCCAGCCTGAACAGCATCTATGCCAATGCCGCCCGCAAGTGGCTATCGCCCGTAGATTCGGTCAGCCATGCCGCCTCAAAAATGCAGACGATAATCGCTGACGTCGAAAGCGTGACGCTCACTGGCGTAGCGCCTGTTGATTCCTTTGTTGGGTAGGCGGTCTTGTAGTCCGTAAACCGGCACCCATTTGATTACAACTTGATTTATGGCTTCATACATTGATTACAAACCGATATCGACTATCGGGCAGGCATTATTTAACTTCTCTCAAGGGCTGGGAAGTTTAGAGCATCGTTACCAAGGTTCAATCAGGCTTTCGGTTTCTGATCCATTCACGATCACCCAGTCTCGCAACCTTGGCGCCAGCGATTATGTTTATACCCAACTCCCTTCGGCAATCCGTCCTTGGACAGCCTCCCAGATCGCTGACGTCAACGCTATCGCTGCTGCATTTTCTCAAATCGCCGGTATATCCTTTGAGCCCACTTTAAGTTATTCAAATTTAAATCCTGCACAGGTCGGAACTAATTCTGACATTAATATTTCATTTGTTCATCGTTCGAATCTGGGAGCAATCGCCGGCGTTTCGGGCGTGTTCTCTGATTTTGGTGACATTGAATCCTTTAAATATACCGGTGCTGCCGGTGACATCGTTCTCAACTCGATGAATCTGGGGGACCTGACTGGAGCTACAGTTCTGTCGCTCGGTAGTACAGGCAGTGCAGGTTTTACGCTTTTGCATGAGATCGGTCATTCGCTGGGAATGGCACACCCGCACATCGCAGAGCTGCCAAACGGCACCCGAGTCCTGAGCACCAATTTTTCTCAAACGGCTTTTGTGGGGTTCCAGAACCTTGGTTTCACGCTCAATCGCATCGCTGATATGGACAAAAGCTATTTCACGATCACGTCTTATCACCAGACACTTGCAAGTGGTGGACAAGCCTATTTTGCGCAAAATCCTATGATTTTGGATGTCATCGCGCTCCAGGAAGCGTATGGGGTTGGAGGTGGGACCACTGGATCAAGCAACGACATCATTACGCCAGGCTCGCAAGGTCTTGTTAATTCACACCGTACATATTTCGATACCGGCGGTAACGATACGATTGATCTTCAAAACTATACCTCTGGTTCCTATCTGCACATGGGCGCCACCATCGTTGGCGCTTCTTATCCCGTTGGCATATCGGTGAGCACCAGCGATGCTGCTCGGATGGCTTCAGGGAATGATTTGGAAAGCGTTCGTTGGTATTACGGCGATTTCGAGAATGCTGCTGGCGGTACAGGAGCAGACCGAATAGTGGGTAATTCAAACAACAACGTTATGAAGGGTAATGGTGGTAATGACGACTTAGACGGTGGCTTGGGTCGTGATGAGGCCGTCTTTAATGGTCAAAGATCGGAGTATTTCATCCAAAAATCTGGCGTCAAGTACTCGATTTCTGACAGCGTTGCAAACCGCGATGGAATAGATCAGGTCGCCAATATTGAATCCTTGCGATTCTCCGACAAAACAGTAGTTTCTCCAACATCTCTTGATCCGATTGGAGTTTCGATAGCAGACCAACTCTCTGTTGTTTATTTCGGTCGGGGGGTTTCGTTTGATTGGCGAAATTTAACCGCTACAGTTGTAGCCAATGGTCCCTCAGGCGCGCTACTGGATGCGTTTTACAGTACCGCTTTGAATGATGGTGCTTTCTCCAGCGTTGATTCGCTGCAATCCGTTGCTAACAAAACTTTTCTAAATATCTTCGGAACGCCAGCTCTGACATTTGAACAAGATGCTTGGGCGATGGCTGTAAGCGCTGGCGTGGTCACGCGCTCTGCATTACCCTGGGTAATGTTTGTTTCCTATCTCGGCGCAACCAACGTGCCATCCACTTACCAAGTGCCAGCGCAAAGTCGGATCGTCGCAGTGAACGCCTTTACCAACGCATTACAAGGCGCCTCAGAAAATACACTTGGAACAATTGGTGGGTCTGCGGCAGATCTGGGCAGGGTGTGGCTGAGTTCCATTCGTCTGCAAGGTGACGCAGCGGCGAAAGTCTCAAGCGCAGCAGCCGACGTTGCTTTAATCAGCTCGGTAGCCAGGTCTCACCTGGAAATTCCTGTGGATCTCATAGGGATACTTCCGTCAACTGAGGGACTTGTTTTTATGTAGGGTCGGTGCTTGTTTAATTGTCCCGGAACAAAACCGTGATGCTGATGCGGCGGTTGCGGGCATCAAGCGGGTCGTTCGGGTTGTAGGGGGCGGTGTCGGCCACCCCTTCAATGCGTGCAAATCGGTTGCTTTTGACGCCGCTTTTTTCAACCAGCTGGCGTGTGGCTTCAGCGCGCTCTGCAGACAGCGACCAGTTGTTGCGGTTTTCAGTATTGGCAAAGGCCACGCTGTCGGTGTGCCCCCGCACGGCCACCTTGTTGGGCATGGAGCCCAGTGACTTGGCGACTTCGTCCAACAGTGTCTGAGCACGCGGCAGCAAGCGGGTGGTGCCCAGGGCAAACATCGCAAAGTCCGCCTTGTCGATGATCTCGATGCGCAAACCGTCTTTCTCGCGAACAAACTTGACTTGCTCTTTCAGGTTTTGCAGCTTGGGGTTTTGCTCGAGTCGCTCTTTCATTTCTTTTTCGAGCTTGTCAAAAGCGGCCTTGTCGGCTTCTTCAATAATTTGCTTTTTCTCGGCTTCGCTCACCACGTCCGGGTTGGCCCGTTCGGTGCTGTTGGGCGAGGGGTCGTTTTCGGTCGGACCGCCTTCAGAGCGGGGGGTCAGGCGTTCCATGGCGGCGGTTTGTTTGGCAGAAAACGGAAAGCCGTCCGGGTCAATGATGGAGCGTCCGCCCAGAATGCCGTTAGAGCCGGCCAGGTTGCTCATGGTGATGTTGCTGTGCGAAGTCGGCTTGAAGTAATCCGCAATACTTTTACGCTGGTCAGCGTTGGCCGCGCCCAGCAGCCACATGAGCAAAAAGAAGGCCATCATGGCCGTCATCATGTCGGCCAGGGCGATCTTCCAGGCGCCGCCGTGGGCGCCGCCATGGCCGTCGTCCATGACTTTTTTAACCACTATGACGGGTGCCAGTGCTGCCGGCGCCGCCTCTTCTTCAGCCGGTTTGTCAGCCGCGGCTGCGGCCTCTGCGGCAGCGGTCGCCTCTTTGATGGCGGCTTGCATCGCTTCTGGGTCGCTGGCGTCTTTGCCTTTGAGCAACTCCATGGCCGCAGCCAAAATAGCCTCTGTCGGTTCAGCCGGGGCTGGCGCCGGTGTTTCCCCAGCTTTGTCGGCAGCTTCCTCGGCCATACTTATTTACCGCGCAGCCCGTCAAAAACTTCAGCGAAGCTAGGCTGGTTGTGGTGGCTGATGCCGACCCGCGCTGCTTCAATGATCAAAGGCATGGGATGGCCGTGCATGGTGCCGATGATGATTTGTTTGACGACTTTGTAAATTTCGCCTTCGTCGTCAATGATCTGTTTCAGGCGGCCGGCCATAGGCTCGACCAGGCCGTAAGCGAAGAACACGCCCAAAAAGGTACCCACCAAAGCGCCGCCGATCAACCCGCCCAAAATAGCGGGTGGCTGGTCAATCGCGCCCATGGTCTTCACCACACCCAGCACGCAGGCCACAATGCCCAGCGCAGGCAGGGCGCCGGCCATGGAGGTCAGAGCCTCTGCGGGCTTGAGGGCGCCGTGGTGGTGGGTCTTGATGGACTGCTCCATCACTTCTTCGACAGCGTATGCGCTGAGGTTGCTGGACGAAACGACCAGTAACCGAACCGTGTCCGTGATCAGGTGCAGCAGATCGTGGTCTTTGAGCAGGGCCGGGTATTCAGCAAAGATGGCGCTGGCTTCCGGGTTCTCGATGTGCGCTTCAAGCGCTACCGCCCCTTCGCTTTTAAGCGTTTTCATGATCTTGGAGACCACGAAGATGGTGTTCAGGTAGTCGTCTTTTTTGTATTTAGGGCCTTTGAAGACCTTGCCAAGGCCGCCCAGAGCGCCTTTGACAGTGTCCATGCTGTTGCCGATCAACATGGCGGCAATGGCGGCGCCGCCAATGATGAATGTCTCAATGGGTGCTGCCTTGATGATGGGCGCCATGCTGCCGCCGGCCATGATGAAGCCACCGAACACACAGACAAACAAGACCACCAGACCAATAGCACTGATCATTGACTTTCTCCATTCAAGTTGACCGCGGCACACGCGTTTGCCGCTAAACGACAACTTGGCCCGTACCAAGCTCTACTGTAACGCCGCAATCGATTAAATCACTGCGCTATTCGGGAAAAACCCCGTTTTAATGGGCAGTCAGGCTGGTGCGTTGGGGCAGCAAAGCAGGCACATCACGCCAGGCCTGGCGAATCTCGTTCATCAAACCATGCACTTCGGCAAGGGCTTGCAGGTCGTTGTGCAGGTTGATGTGCAACAGGCGGCGCGTGACGTAGCTGTAAAGCTCATTGAGGTTGTTGGCCAGGTCGCCGCCCTTTTCAAAATCAAGAGCGCCTTGCAGGCCAAACAAAATGCGGTTGGCACGGGCCAGGCTTTTGCCTTTTTCAACAATCGCGCCGTGCTCAATATGGCCCTTGGCCGTCATCAGGCTCTCAATGAGGCCGTCAAACAGCATTTGGATCAGTTCAACTTTGTCGGCTACAACAGCTTGGCTGGCAGTGCTGCCGGCGCCGTAGCTTTCCATGGCTTTGAAATGAACTCGCATGTCTTGGGGCTCCTAAGTTACTGACTGTGGACACAGCAAGTATCGGAACCCCGGCAGAAAACTTGAGGGCAGCAGACTGTCACATCGGGCCAAAAGGCTCAAAAGAGTGAAAAACCGCTAAAAAAGCAAGTCGCAGTGATGACCGTAAGGTCATTTGAACCTGAAGAAGGCTGTCAGCCGGGCTTGCGTGCCTTGGTGCTGGCCGGTTCAGCCACTTTCAGCGTGACACGCAGTTTTTTGACCACTGCGCTGAGCAACTGGCTGACGCGGGACTCGGTCACGCCCAGCACATCACCGATTTCTTTGAGGTTGAGCTCTTCAACGTAGTACAAATTCATTAGCAATTGGTCGCGTTCGGCCAATTCTCCGATGGCGCCTGCCACCGCGCCCATGAACTGGGCATGTTCAACGATGGCATCCGGCTGCTGCGAACTGTCATCGGCGATGTTCATGACCTCGTCGTTCATGACCTCCATCGAATAGGTCTCAAAACGCTTGGCCTGGCCGCGCTCTTTTTGAAAGGCTTCTAAGTCTTTGCCGACGTGTTCTGCCAGTTCCGCCTCAGTCGGTATGCGTCCGAGCTCGGAAGCCAACTCATCGGTGGCTTTGCTGTGGCTTTTGTTGAAGGCCACCGCAGAGCGGGGCAAAAATGAAAGCCGGCGCACTTCATCCAGAATGGCGCCACGCACACGGCTGTGGGCAAAGCCCTCAAATTCGATGCCTTTTCCCGGGTTGTAGGCCCTGGCGGCTTCGAGTAGGCCGATCATGCCCACTTGGATCAACTCATCGAGCTCCATAAAGGGTGGAATGCGCACCTTCAGGTGCAGCGCCACGCGCTTGACCATACCAAGATGCGCCATGACCAGCGCTTCGTGGTTGTTCTGTACGTCTTCGTACATACGGGTTTGAGGAGCCATGCCGTCAGGTCCGCTGGACCATCCTCTCTACAAAAAACTCCAGACCACCAGAGGCCTGCTCAACAGGCTCAAGCTGACGGGCCGCTTCGGCCAGACGCCGGAAGTCGCGTGCGCCGGAGCTACCGGGGGCAAATTCAAGCACCGATTGGTATTTTTTAAGGGCTGCCAAAATCAGTTCGTCGTGCTCAATCGTTCCCAGGTACTTGACGCTGTGGTTCAGAAACCTTGCGCACACCTGGTTGATTCGTTCAAACAGCACCTGGCCTTCTTGTTGGCTATGCATGCCGTTAGGCACCAGGTAGATTTCATCAAGACCATGGTCCTGGATAAGGACTTTGATGGTGCCGTAGGCGTCAGCAATCGAGGAGGGGTCATCGCGAACCACAATAAAGCGGCGCGGGCAGGCACCCATGAAGGCCAGCACCGCAGGCGAAATGCCCGCCGCCATATCGACGATCAGGTAGTCAATGTCGTCTTCGAGTTCACTGAAGGCTTGCACAATGCTGGCGGCTTGCAGCTCGCCGAGTGCGGCCATTTCCTGCATGCCCGAAGCGCCCGGCACCAGGCGCACACCGGCCCGGGTGGTGATCACGATCTCTTGCAGGGTTTTTTCGCCGCTCAGAAAGTGACTCAGGTTGTAGTCGCAGCGGCAGCCCAGGGCAATCTGGGCATTGGCCAGGCCCAAATCGGCGTCCAGCAGCATCACGCGCTCGCCCATCAGCTGCAGTGCAACCGCGAGGTTCACGGACACGGTGGTTTTGCCGACACCACCCTTGCCGCTGGCGATGCCGATAACCTGCGTTCGGGAGAGCTTGTTCATGAAATCTTTCAGGCAAACGATCTTTGGAATTCTTGCGGTGCCAGGTAAGCTGCCAAAGCAGCATGCGCATCAGGAAGCTGGTCGGGAAGGTCTGCATCCAACTGAGCCAAACCCAGCGACACCAGCTGCCTTACTGAAAAATTGTGCACCAGATCCCCTGCACCTGCGCCATCGCTGGCGCCTGCCAAAGACATCGAATTATTGCTTAAAAAATTCAGCAAAGGCCAAGGCTGTGAGCATTCATCCAACTTACTGAGCAAAACGCTGTGCCACACCGTGTTGGCGCCGGCTACTTTGTGCAAGGTGGCGCTGGAGGCGTCTGCCGGTATCACGGCATGGCACTGGCAATCCGGCTGTACCGACAGGACTTCGGCAACGCGTTCTTTCATCTGTACACCCGGGGTGTCAATGAGCACCAGCCGGCGTGTGCTCAGTTCGTTGAGCAGAAGCGTCAGGGTGGCGGCATCGCCGGCGCGAAAGCAATCAATGCCAAGCTGCGAGGACAGCATTTGAATCTGGCTCCAGGCACCGGCGCGCATGTCCTGGTAGCTGATCAAAGCCACCTGGTGTGCGCCGTGCAATTGCTCGGCATGGCGCGCCATGCGCGCCGTCATCAGCGTTTTACCTGCGCCCGAAGGGCCGGCCACCAGGTGCACGCCCCGGTCGGGCAGGGCCGCAGCAGGGCGCTCCAAGGTGTGGCTCAATTGCTCGGCAATGGCCTCCATGGCCTGCTCCGGCAAAGCGTGGTCTTTCAGTGTGTCCAGCATCAGCGCACGCAATTCCTGGGGAATAGGTGCTTGCGCCATGGCTTTGGCCAGAGCCTGGACTTCAGGGGCAAATTGCAAATTGCTTTGCCAGCCGGCGGTTTGCTGACCCAATCGAAACTCACGGCGCAGCGAGGCCAGCTCGTCGCGTACCAGGTCGACGATTTCGCGGCCACGCAGGTAGTCGCGGGCATCTTCGTGCTGGCTTTGGACGGGTGCGGCATGCGCCGTGCTGGCCGCCGGCTTCCATTCGGCCTGGCGCAGGGTGTCCATGAAATTCAGTGGTTCTGCTGATTGCGCATTCGCCGCTGCCGGCGTGCTGGCAGTGGCCACGGGCTGTTGATCTATCAGCGAAATAGCCACGGGCTCCACCATGCCCAAGGGCAGTGCGTTGGTGGCGGCTTCGACGCTAGGCAGGTCCAGCGCCACCACCAACTCAGTCTGGCCGTTGACCGTGTGGTTGGAGATGATCAGGACATCGTCCCCGTAAAGGGAAATGGCCTTGTCAGTGGCGGTGCGGGTGTCGCGGGCAAGTATTCGCTTGAGTTGCATGGCGTTTGACAGAGTTGAGTTGCTGGGATGGCTGAATGACGCTGCTTACGAGTTGTTCTCGGCGTGCACCGTGTGAATGACTTTGACCATCTGGTCTTCCGGAATTTCGCTGTAAGACAGAATCGTCAGGTCAGTGACCCTGAAGCGAACGGCCTTGGACATCCAGGGGCGAATCGCCGGGGACACCACCAACACGGCCGGGTGGCCCTGTTCTTCAACCGAACGCGCACCGGAGCGCAGCGCGCTGAAAAGCCGCTCAGACAGGCCCGGCTCGAGCACCATGTTCTGGTTCGGGCCGGTTTGCTGCAGCACGTTGTGCAGCAACTGTTCCAGTCCCGGGTCCAGGGTGATCACGGACAGGCTGTTTTTGTCGTCCACCAGGCCCTGCACGATCATGCGACCGAGCTTGGGACGGATGATGGAGGTCAGCTGATCCGGGTCTTGCGTGCGGGTGCAGGCCTCGGACAGCGCCTCAACGATGGTGCGCATGTCGCGGATAGACACCGACTCGCCCAACACGTTTTGCAGTGTGCGGGTGACCACGCCCAGTGACAGCTTGCCCGGTACCAGGTCTTCCACCAGCTTGGGCGATTTGGTTGCCAGCTTGTCCAGCAGCTGCTGCACTTCATCATGGCTGAGCAGGTCGGCGGCGTTGTCGCGTAGCACCTTGTTCAAATGGGTGGCCACAGCCGTGCTGGCGTCCACCACCGTGTAACCGAGCGTGCGCGCGTGGTCACGCTGAGACGGGTCAATCCAGACCGCATCCAGACCAAAGGCCGGCTCTTTGCAGGCAATGCCTTCCAGCGAGCCGTACACCTGGCCGGGGTTGATGGCCATTTCACGGCCGACCTTGATTTCGCCTTTGCCGCGAATCACCCCTTTGAGCACAATATGGTAAGAATCAGGGTCAATGTTCAGCGCGTCGCGAATACGCACAGGCTGAATCAAAAAGCCAAGTTCCACGGACAGTTTTTTACGCACGCCCTTGACGCGCGCCATCAATTGACCGCCGGCCTCCGGGTTGACCAGCGGGATCAGGCCGTAGCCGATTTCCAGGCCGATCAGGTCCACCTGGTCAACGTCATCCCAGTCCAGCTCTTTCGGTTCGTCCAGGGCGCCGCCTTCTGCGGTGGTGGTACCGCCCGGGCCGGCTTGGCCGGCAGACGGCTGACTGTTGCGCCGCATAATCATGTAGCCGACAGCCGCACAGGCGCTGGCCAGCAACAAAAACACAAAATGCGGCATGCCGGGCACCATGCCCAAAATAGCCAGAATGCCGGACGAAATAAACAAGGCCGAGGGGTTCGACAACTGGCTCGAGGCCTGCTCGGTCATCGACTCGGAGGTGGTAACCCGTGTCACGATGATGGCGGTTGCCAGCGACAAGAACAAAGCCGGAATCTGCGCGACCAGGCCGTCACCGATGGTCAGCAGGGTGTAAATGCGACCGGCCTCGCTGAGCGACAAGCCGTGTTGGCCAATACCGATGGCCAGGCCACCGACCAGACTGATCACCAGAATCAATAGGCCGGCGATCGCGTCACCGCTGACAAACTTAGATGCACCGTCCATGGAGCCGAAGAAGTCAGACTCTTGTGACAGCTCTTCGCGCCGTTTTTTGGCAGTTTCCTGGTCAATCACGCCGGCGTTCAAGTCAGCGTCAATGGACATTTGTTTACCGGGCATGGCGTCCAGGGTGAAACGTGCATTCACCTCTGACACCCGGCCGGCACCCTTGGTCACCACAATGAAGTTGATGATCATCAAAATGGCGAAAATGATGAAACCCACCACGTAGTTGCCGCCAATCACAATATGACCGAAAGCCGCCACCACCTTGCCGGCAGCCTCCTCGCCCTCATGGCCGCTGACCAGCACAACCCGGGTAGAAGCCACGTTCAGGGCCAGCCGCAACATCGTTGCAAACAACAAAACTGATGGAAAAGACGAAAACTCCAGCGGCTTGCGGGTGCCGATGGCGATCATGATGATCAACAGGCTAGAAGCAATGTTGAAAGTGAACAAAATATCCAGCAGCCAGGGCGGCAGCGGCAGAACCAGCATGGCCATGATGAGCAGCACCAACGCCGGAATGCTCAGTCCGGAGAAGTTAAAGCTGCTCAGGTTCTGTCGGATACTTGACAGTGTCAGTGTGGTCATGGGGCGGTACTCGTAAAAATACGTGTAATTCGTTAATATCGGTACTTCAATGCAAACTCTGTGCCACGCTAAACCGACAGGGCAGGGCAGTAACCGGTCCGCCAGCCTGTTTTCTGCCCTGGTGGCAAAACCTCTCCGGTCACGCTTTTTGCTTAGGAAGTACAGGTGCCCGATGTCCGGGTGACCTGATACCCAAAGCCACGACGCGAAAACCACATGGACGCAAACCTCACTTCTCTCACGCTTACCGCCCCGTCCGCCCCGACAGGACTGTCTGCTGCAGCCGCTTCAACGCCGGCGACCAGCCTTCAGGGCGCAGACTTTGCCAATCTTTTAGGCAGTCTGCTGGCCCAGCCCGGGCGGCAAGACCTTGCCGCTGACGGCCTGGCGCAGGCCGGCCTGCTGGCCGTGCCATTGAGTTCCCAGCTGGAATTGATCACCCCCTCCACCCCGGTGCCGGACACCGGCAGCCTGGTGGCCTTTGCCCGAACCCAGGGCCTGGACGAGACCACTTTGGCCGCTTTGTTTGGCGACACCGCTGTCCAAGCCAGCCCGCCGGCCGAATTGAGCGCAATAAATGCGTTGCTGGTGCCTGCCGCCCTGCACGTGAACCCCTTGCCCACATCCATCCTCAACCCATTGACAAGCCATACCCTGGTTCCGGCTGCTTTGGCCGGTACAAACCCCAATCCAGACGCAGAAGCCGCCACCTTGACAGTCAAAGGCCTGAGCGAGTTGAGCTGGCAGATCAGCAAGCCCCAGGGCCAGGGTCTGGCTGCTCCTTTGGCGCAAACTGCCAGCGCTACTGATATCAATGACACCGATTCGGACGCCCTGCGCCTTCAATTGATGCTGCCGCGTGAGGCCATCACGGCCTTGACGCGGCGCCTGGCCACCATGAGCGGCACCGGCCAGGCTGTGGCCTGGGGCGGTTTGACGGCCAATGCGCTGGCCAGCGTCTCGACTGCCGCTGTTCAAAGCCGGCTGGACCTGAGCGAATTTTTCAAAGCGGACGGCACACTGGTCGCCGCCGAAGCTGAAGTCTTAGACGCAGACCCCGGTGAACGGTCTCCGTCCTCCCTGGCACCCCTTGGCGAGGGCGCACGCTCTACGAGCTCTCAGCTGAGCCAGTCCGGCACCGCCAGCCCGGTGGCCAGCCAGGCCGGTCAGCGCCTGGAGCATTACCAGCAGCTCGCAGACCGCCTGGGTCAGGCCCTGGCTCAGCGCCTGCAGTCCCAGATCGAACGCGGTGAGTGGAAAGTTCAAATGCGCATGGACCCGGTCAGCCTGGGTCGAATTGACATGGAACTGGACATGCGTGCCGGCGGTCTGGACGCGGTTTTCCGCACCGACAACCCCCTCACACGCGAGCTGATTGCACAAGGGCTGCCCAAGCTCAGGGAGAGCTTGTCTCAATCAGGCACGGCAGTTGCTAATGTCTGGGTGAACGGTGATTCTGCGCGTCAATCTGGCGGAAATCCGACACCCTACCAAAACCCTTCTAAAGCCAAGGCTCAGCAGGGCGACGAAGAGCAGGGGCAGGGCGCTCAGGCGGTCCAGCTGGTGCCCTCCGCAGGTGGGCGTCGGGGGGGGGCCGGTAGTGACTGGGATATGCTGGCTTAAAGCCAAGACCCGGAGTAAGCCCTTGTGGGCTGGATGCAGAAAAACTGGAACCGATTAAAAGAGGTGACACATGGCTGAAGAAGTTGTAGAAACAGAACCGGCGGCAAAAAAGCCGATACTCCTGATCATCGTGGGGATAGTGGCCGTGCTGCTGCTGCTGGTGGCCGCGGTGCTGGGTACCATGTTCTTTACGGGCGCATTCAAGCCCAAGCCAGAGCTCACTGCCGAACAATTGCTGTTGCAGCAAGAAGCTGCCGAGGCTGCGGCCGACGGCAAGGGTGAGGCCGGAAAAGACGGCAACAAGGACGGCAAAAAGGACGGCAAAAAAGACGGCCCGCCCGGCAAGCTGACCAAAAAATCCCCCGAACTCACGCGCTTTGATTTCAGCTACCTGCAGCTCGAGCGTGAATTTCTGACCAACCTGACCGGCTCACGCAAAGTGATGTCGATTCAAGTGGCGGTGATGACCCGCTACGACGAGCGCGTTTTTGACAACGTCAAAAAGCACGAGTTCGCCCTGCGCTCCGTCATGATGGACGTGATGCGCCAGACCGTCGACGCTGACCTGAGCAAGCCCGATTTCCGCAAAGAGTTGGCCGTTCGCCTGCGCGACGCCATGAACTCCTTGCTCGAAAAGTACGAAGACTTCGGTGGCATTGAGGACGTGTATTTCACCTCCTTCATCGTGCAGTAAAGCGCCCCAACAGCGCCCCTGACTGACACTGAACCGTTTATTTCAAAGAGACCATGGCCACCAACTTGCTGAGCCCCGAAGAGCTTTCGGCCCTTGCCGAAGGCGTCAATGACGGCACCATTCCTGTAGACACCGGCTACAACACGGCTGCGCGCGTGCGCAAGCACGACCTGGCCAGTGAAGACAGCAGCCTGGGCGTCAATGTCGCTTCGGTTGACATGATCAACGAGCGCTTTGTGCGCCTGTTTCGCCTGGGTCTGCTCGAAATGCTGCGCAGCAGCCCGCGTGTCACACCCACCCGTGTGAAGATCATGCGCTTTGGTGAATACCTGCAAGACCTCAAGGCGCCGCTGTCCGTCAACGTGATTCGGATGAACCCTTTGCGCGGCTATTCCATGGTCGTCATCGACCCGGTGGTTGTCTTCAGCTCGCTGGACAGTTTTTTTGGCGGCTTCGGCGTAGGCGTTGGCCAGTTGCCGGCAGGCCGTCTGTTCACGCCCACTGAAACCCGCATCATCAACATGATCCTGGACGTGTTCTTTCGTTCACTCAAAGAGGCCTGGTCACCCCTGATGGACATTGATTTCGAGTTGGTCAGCTCCGAGATCAACCCCCAGTTTGCCCAGATTGCCGACGAAAACGACCTGGTCATTTTGACCCGTTTCGAATCCGAAAGCGGCCCCAAAGCCCATGGTTTCGTCGATCTGGTCTACCCTTATTCATCCCTCAAGCCTGTGCGTGACCTGCTGCGCAGCCGCGTGCAAACCGGCGACGGCAACGAAGAGTCCGACAACCAGTGGCGCGACGACCTGGGCAGCGCTGTGGACAGTGCCGACCTGGAAATGCGCGTGTTGCTGAGCTCTTTTGAGAGCAATTTGGCGACCATCGAAAACCTGCAGCCCGGCGACGTGCTGTACTTCAAGAAGCCCGAACTGGCCCGGCTTTCTATCAACGACGTTCCCGCTTTTGACGTGCAAATTGGTGCCCTGGGCACCCAGACTGCCGTGCAAATTGAACGCGCCGTGATCCCCGGCATGCAATGACACTCAGGAACCCGATATGACCGACTCACCACTTGACAAAACCGCGGCCGACAACTCGGGCGCCTCCGACTCCAAAATCAATGCGGACGTGCTGCAAAACATCACGGTCACTTTGTCCGTGGAAGTCGGGCGTGCCATGATCAAAATTCGCGACCTGATGCGCTTGACGCAGGGCAGTGTGGTCGAGTTAGACCACATTGCAGGCGAACCGCTGGACCTGCTGGTCAACAAGACCGTGGTTGCCCAGGGCGAAGTCGTGCTGGTCAATGACCGCTACGGCATCCGCCTGACGCGCGTCGTGCCGGCGTCTGAACGCATGAAGAATCTCTGACCATGGCCAGCGGACTTTCAGCTGTCGACATGCTGCGCTTTGCCGGCAGCTTGATCCTGGTGCTCTGCCTTTTGGGCGGCCTGCTCTGGGCGCTCAAACGCATGCAAACTGGCGTGCGCCCAAACGGTATGCCAAGGCAACTCCAGGTCATTGAAGCTGTCAGCGTGGGCCCGCGTCAAAAAGTCGCCTTGGTGCTCGTTGGCAGCCGCGAAGTCCTGGTTGGTATTTCGCCTGCTCAAATCACAGCCCTGGGCAATTGGCCCGCGTCGGGTGACGAGAAAGTCACCCATGAAGCTTAATTTCTGGCGGCCCTTGGCCATCTTTTTGTTGCTGGCTTTGCCGCTGGCAGCCTGGTCCCAGGGCCTGCCCATGGTCAATGTGACGGGCGGCAAGGGCGGCACGCAGTACAGCCTGACGCTGCAACTGCTGGCCCTCATGACCACGCTGGCGGTGCTGCCGTCGCTGCTGCTCATGATGACGTCCTTTGTGCGCATCATCATTGTCATGTCGCTGCTGCGCCAGGCGCTGGGCACCGGTTCAACGCCGCCCAACACCGTGCTGGTCGGTTTGTCACTGTTTCTCACACTTTTCATCATGCAGCCGGTGCTCACCGACGTTTACCAAAACGCACTGGTGCCTTATCTGCAAAACGGCATGGACTTCAACAAGGCACTGGCCGCCGCTGAAGCCCCGATACGCAAGTTCATGATGGCGCAGACCCGCAGCGACGACATTGCGCTGTTCATGCAAATTGCCCGCAAAGGCGAGCCGCTGAGCCCTGACACCGTGCCATTTACCACCTTGGTTCCGGCCTTCATCACTTCCGAGCTCAAAAGCGCTTTCACGATCGGCTTTCTGATCTACATCCCTTTCGTGGTGATTGACCTGATTGTCGCCAGCGTG
>JBIKPY010000069.1:0-14845 GCA_044357185.1 Polaromonas sp. | reverse complement strand
CTTGCCGCATGGGTGCAGATCAACAGGCCGTCGTGGACGAGCGCCTGCGCGTGCGCGGCGTGGATGGCTTGCGCGTGATTGATGCTTCTGTGATGCCGCGCCTGGTGTCCACCAATACGAATGCGGCAGCCATCATGATCGGTGAAAAAGGTGCAGCGATGGTGCTTGAAGATGCCCAACGCCGTGCCCCCGTTCATGCTTCAACTTGATGCGCTTATCCCCCTGATACGCACTTTTCAAAACCCGAGAGAAAATATGAGCGATTACCCTGACACACAACTCTACATAGACGGCCAATGGCGCGCAGGTTCCTCTGGCCGCAGTCTGCCGGTGCGCAACCCTGCCACCGGCGAGGTGTTGGCGCAACTGGCATGCGCTGACTTGGACGATATAGCCCAGGCCGCTGATGCCGCGGAGCGGGGCTTTGAAGTTTGGCGCCGAACCAGCGCGTTTGAGCGTTACAAGACCATGCGTAAGGCCGCGCAGTTGCTGCGTGACCGGGTAGACGCTGTCGCCCGGTTGATGACCATGGAGCAGGGTAAACCGCTGGCCGAGGCAAGGCTGGAGGTGATGGCCGGGGCCGACACCATCGACTGGTTTGCTGAAGAAGGACGGCGCGCCTATGGCCGCGTCATCCCAGCGCGCCAACATGATGTTTACCAACTGGTGGTCAAAGAGCCGGTGGGTCCTGTTGCAGCATTCACGCCCTGGAACTTTCCGATCAATCAAATCGTGCGCAAGCTCGCTGCCGCGCTGGCTGCAGGTTGCTCTATTGTGGTCAAGGCCCCTGAGGAAACGCCTGCTTCCCCCGCAGCCCTGATCACTACCTTCATTGATGCCGGTGTGCCCGCTGGCGTGATCAATCTGATTTATGGTGACCCGGCACAAATTTCTTCGTACCTGATTGCGCATCCGGTAATTCGCAAAATCTCTTTTACCGGCTCTACCGCGGTAGGCAAGCAACTGGCATCAATGGCCGGTTTGCACATGAAGCGCATGACCATGGAATTAGGCGGTCACGCGCCGGTGATTGTGTTCGACGATGCAGACATCGCTTTGGCTGCCAAGACCATGGTGGCCAGCAAGTTTCGCAATGCCGGTCAGGTCTGCGTGTCGCCCACCCGGTTTTTGGTGCAAGAGGGTGTGTACCGCGACTTCGTAGCGCAATTTCTAGAGCACACACGCCAGCTCAAAGTGGGTAATGGACTGGATGCCGCCAGCAACATGGGACCGCTGGCAAATCCGCGCCGCGTCCATGCCATGCAAAGCCTGACGGACGATGCCTGCGCGCAGCATGCGCAACTTCTCTTGGGCGGCAAGCCTGTGAAGGGTGCGGGTAATTTCTGGGAGCCCACTGTGTTGACGGAAGTGCCTCACCACGCACACGCCATGGTTGAAGAGCCCTTCGGCCCCATGGCTTTGATCAATCCTTTTGCCACTTTTGACGATGCAGTGCGCGAAGCCAACCGCTTGCCCGCAGGTCTTGCGTCCTATGCCTGGACCCGATCTGCTCGTACCGCGCAACAAATCGGCGGTGCTTTACAGGCCGGCATGGTCAGCATCAACCACCTGGGCTTGGGTATGCCCGAAACACCTTTTGGTGGCGTTAAAGATTCAGGCTACGGATCTGAAGGCGGCACAGAGGCACTGGAAGCCTACCTGAACCCCAAGTTCATTTCGCAAGCCGGTTTACTTTAAGGCAGGGCTGGGCTGGTGCAGTGATCGAATTTTTGCTTGTCATTTGTTCTTCTTTTCACTGCCCTGTGTTGTTTGAATGTCGGGTTGTACCGGCTCGACGAAAGGAAAGCGCGCCCGCGCTTTGACTGTGGTCGGCCCGGCGGCCCCTGAGCCGCGAATAAAGCGCTGGCTTTCATCTACAAATGGTTGGTAGGCCCAGTTGGGTGTTGCTTCGGACTTGCCGGCCACTTCCGCCAAAAACAGACGTTCTCGTTGGCTTGCCAGGATGCGCGCGTGCGTGTCGGCCGGGTCCCAGTCTTGCACCAGTCGGTTGTACAGACGCTCCTCGGTCTGTGCATAAGGACTTTGCCCTGCCAGGTTGTGGAGTTCATCCGGGTCTGTTTCAAGGTTGAACATCAAGGGTGCCAGGCCATGCGTGAAGATGTATTTCCATGGGCCCATGCGCACCATGCGCGAGGGTGCCATCACGCCTTCGGAGCTGTATTCGGACACCACGCAGCGCTGGTCTTCTGTCTCGCCATGCAGCAAGCCCATCAGGCTTTGCCCGTGCAAGGGGCCTACCGCGGGTGGCGGCTGCCCGTGATGGGCCAGGTCCCTGAACGTGGGCAACAGGTCCACCAGCGAGACATGGTCAGCCACCCTGGCTGGCGCAAAGCGGTCAGGCATGGAGACAATCAGCGGCACACGCACCGATGATTCGAAAAAGCATTGCTTGAACCACATGCCGCGCTCACCCAGCATTTCACCGTGGTCGCCGCAAAACACCACGACGGTGTTGTCCTCCAGGCCAGTTTCTTTGAGTACGTTCAGGATGCGGCCGATTTTTTCATCCACATAACTGACCATGCCGTAGTAGGCGTGGCGCGCGCGGCGCACTTGCGCTTCGGACACGCTGTACAGGTCTTGCGCATGCGCCACATAGAGCCACTGGCTGTGCACGTCTAAGTCGTCATAAGCAATAGGCGGCACTCGTGGCGCGTCGATTTCCTCTTCCCGGTACAAGTCCCAAAAGCGCTGCGGGGCAACGAAGGGCGGGTGCGGATGGGTGTAAGAGACGGTCAGAAAAAAAGGTTTGTCCCGCGGCGAGCGCGCCAGGTCGTACAGGCATTGCGCACCCTTGTATTCAACCTCGTCGTCGTAGTCGATTTGCATGCTGCGCACGCAGGGTCCTGCTTCCAGAACCGGGCGCATACTCACGCCGGTTGGCCTGAAGCCGGGGCCTTTGAGCCAGTCTGGCGTCCATGCAAAGTCGGCCGGGTAAATATCGGTGGTCAGGCGTTCGTCAAAACCATGCAACTGATCTGCCCCAATGAAATGCATCTTGCCGCACAAAATGGTGCGGTAACCCGCTTGGCGCAGGTAGTGGGCTATGGTCGGCGTTGCCGATGCGAATTCGGATGCATTGTCATAAGCACCCAGGGAATGCGGCAAGCGCCCGCTCAGCATGGACACGCGAGACGGCGCACAAATCGGGAAATTGCAATAGGCGCTGTCAAACACCACCCCCCGCGCAGCCAGTGCGCTCAAGTGCGGGGTCTTGACCAAGGGGTGCCCGTGAAAGGGCAAGGTCTGCACAGCCAACTGGTCTGCCATGACCAGCAAAATATTGGGTTGCGCCTGATTCATGGGATCAATGCCTGATGTGGATTTATTCAAGTTTGATGCCGGCATCCTTGACCACTTTGGTCCATTGCGTCAACTCTTGCTTAAAAAACGCATCAAATGTTTCGGGCTTGCCGGGCTTGGCACTGTTCATGCCGGCATTGGCCAGGGCCTGCCCGAAGTCGTCTAACAGCAGCACTTTATTGACTTCACTGACCAGCTTGTCCACGACTGCAGGCGGTGTACCTTTGGGCGCTAACAGCCCCAGCCATTGGTCCACCTCAAAATCTTTCATGCCTGCCTCTGCCATGGTGGGTATTTGAGGAATGCTGGGCATGCGCTGCTGGCTGGTCACCGCCAGCGCACGCAGTTTGCCGGCTTTGATTTGCGGCAGGGCAACTGCCGCATTGGCAAACTGGTAATCAATGCGTCCGGCGATTTGGTCTGTGATGGCTGCTGGTGCGCCGGTGTAGGGGATATGCACTACGAATAAATTCAGACGCGATTTCAAGAGCTCGCCAGTCAGGTGCGCCGGTGAGCCTATCCCTGCAGAGGCATAGCTCAGCCTGCCCGGTTTGCTTCGCGCGGTATTGATTAAATCCTGCAAAGAAGTGATGTTGCTGCTCGGTTGCACCACCAGAACCAGCGGGCCATAGGCCACCATGGCCACGCGCTCGAAGTCTTTGACAGCATCAAAAGGCATCGGCGAGCGCATGGCGGTATTCATGGTCAGGGCGCTGGTGGTGAACAGCAGGCTGTAGCCGTCGGCGCTGGCTTTGGCCACCTGGTCGGCACCAATATTGCCGCCTGCACCCAGCTTGTTTTCCACAACAAAGGGTTGGCCCATCATGGTTTGCATGCGGTTGCTCAGTTGGCGGGCCGCCACATCGACCAGGCCACCGGCCGGCCAAGGAACGATCACGCGCACCGGTTTGTTGGGGTAGTTTTGAGCTTGCGCTGAAGTCAACAATACGGTGAGCGTGGCGGTCGCGACCCACAGTGCGCGCATGACATGGCGGCGGGGAAAGCGTGTGATTTGCATGGCAGTGGCCTTGAAGTGGAGAGACAAAAATTTAGAGCGTTAGCTGCATTTCAAATTGGATGAAATCGCCGCGGTAGGTAATTTGCCCGAGGTACAGCACCGTGCCGTCGCCAGACTGCACAATGCGCCGCACTTCAGCGACCGGCGAACCCACCGGCACCTGAATCAGTTGGGCGAGTTCTACGTCGGCAGTCGATATCCTCAGGGTCTGGCGGGCTGCAGCGATGTTCAATTTGGGCAAGTCCATCATCACCGGCACCACGGTTTCCTGGCGAAAGCGCTTGGGCGCCTGCCGGAACACGCGCTGGTCGATAAAGATGGACGCCGCGCAATAGGCCTGGCCGTTGCGCGAATGCACCCGGCGCATGTAGTGGTAGGCGGGTGCTGCTTTGCCATCCATTGCGGTGAGCGGGGGTTGCACCCCGGCTTCTTCCAGCAAAGTGAGTTCGGGCTTGTCGTTGCGGTAGGCGTCTGCCAGGCCGCGCAAAGATGTTTCCAGTGTGAGCGAGCGTTCTGTGCGCACTTGATCGGTGACAAAGGTGCCGCGTCCGCGTTGGGGCAGTAAGAGGCCTTCACGCGTGAGGATATCGATAGCTTGGCGCACGGTGACGCGCGCCACCTTGAATTCGGCCACCATGGCTTCCAGAGAAGGCACCTTAGTACCCGGCCCCCACATGCCGCGCATCACACGCTGACGCAAGAGGTCGGCCAGCTGGGAATAAAGCGGTACCGGACTGTCCGGAAAGATGGGATGGGTCGAACTCTGCATTAAAAATCCGATAGTTCTATCTATAGTAACATGGCTTTTCGGGTCGTCTTTAGGCGCCGAGCCCGCACTGGCAGCGTAGGACAGAGCCGATCAACAAGGGCATGCATGAAGACCATATTTGTACTGTTTGACTCCCTGGTGCGTAACGCCTTGGAGTGCTATGGCGGCAGTGCCGTGGCCACGCCGCAGTTCAAGCGTTTTGCGCAGCGTGCGGTGACATTTGACAATCACTACGTGGGCAGCCTGCCATGCATGCCGGCCCGGCGAGATCTGCATACCGGGCGCCTGAATTTCTTGCATCGCAGCTGGGGCGCACTCGAGCCTTTTGACCAGTCCTTCTGCGAACTGCTTCGCACCCAGGGCACTTACACACACCTGATTTCGGATCATTACCACTACTGGGAGGACGGTGGTGCCACCTACCACAACCGGTATTCGTCCTGGGAATTCATACGCGGGCAGGAGTGGGATAAATGGAAGGCCATGGTGCAGCCGCCTTTAGAGCGCTTTAAGCAGATGTACCACCCCATGCAGCAGCCCGAAGGCCCGAACGATGGCCGCTTGCAAACCATGGTGAACCGCGAGTACATGAAAAATGAGGCCGACTATTGTTGCCCGCGCACCTTCAAGGCCGGTTTTGATTTTCTGGATGCCAACCGGGATGCAGACAACTGGCTGCTGCATCTGGAATGCTTTGACCCGCATGAGCCATTTGCTGCCCCGGCGCGTTTTCGCGAGCGCTATCCCACCGGCTACACCGGGCCTATCCTGGACTGGCCGCGTTACAAGCGCCATGAAGAAACCGCCTTAGAGGTGCAGGAGTTGCGCGCCAATTACGCCGCCTTGCTGAGCATGTGCGACGAATACTTTGGCCGCTTGCTCGACTACATGGACCGCTACGACATGTGGAAGGACACCACGGTGGTTCTGAGCACGGACCATGGTTTTTTACTCGCCGAGCATGACTGGTGGGGCAAAAACCGCATGCCATTTTTTAACGAAATCGCGCATATCCCGCTGGTGATTGCGCATCCGGCTTTTGCAGCCCAAGCCGGCCAGCGCCGCCAGGCCTTAACCCAAACCACTGACTTGATGCCCACCTTGCTCGATTTGCACGGCATGAAGCCGCCGGCCACGGTCGAAGGCCACTCCCTGATGCCTTTGCTAGAGCAAGACATGCCGCTGCGTGAAGCGGCTATTTACGGCA
Source organism: Polaromonas sp. (assembly GCA_044357185.1). GTDB lineage: Bacteria > Pseudomonadota > Gammaproteobacteria > Burkholderiales > Burkholderiaceae_C > Polaromonas. The sequence goes on along the minus strand of JBIKPY010000069.1, from coordinate 8,527 downwards.
TGTTTGGTGCGGCCACCAATATCACCGACGGGCGCTACACCTATTTTCGCTACCCGCAGGACATGACGCGTCAGGATTTATATGAGTACACCTTGATGCCTATGCACCTGAAGTCCATGTTTGCTGTGGCCGACCTGGCCCAGGCCGAGCTGGCGCGCGGTTTTAACTTCACCCAAGGCGTGCCTCTACTTAAAGTTCCGGCGCGGCGCAATGCAAAGGGCCAACCGGTGGGACACACGGGGCAGGGAAGCGGCTACGAGGACACTACGACGGTGCTGTTTGATCTGGACTCCGATCCGGCCCAGTTGCAACCCATCCGCGATGCGGCAGTCGAGGAACGCTTGATGGCACAGATCAGCAAACTGATGGAAAAAAATGATGCGCCGCCAGAAGCCTTTTTGCGCTTGGATTTACCTGTGCCCGCCAAGTCCTTGCATGTCTGACGCTGAAATTTTGAGACGATGCGCACGATAGCGCTTCGCTCTTGACAGGCTCAGTTGTGCAAGTTGAGTAATGGAGTTCAAAGCACCGGCCCGGCCAAAAATGGCTGGGATGAAATGCCGAAAGCCGCCCAAAATCCAGTTACTTCACCCGCTTGATATCGCTGTAAACCCCGCCGGTTCTTAGCAGCACCGTCACATTGGCCTCGCCCCGGTTGCGCCAGAACCAGCCGTGATTGCCTGTGAAGGCTGCGATCAGTTCGCCCTCTTCATTGGCTACACGGCGGCCTTTTTCGTAGCTCACCGAGCGACGGGGCCCATCCCCGTGCGTGTCAAAGTTCACAACACCCCCTTGCACACTCCACGCGTACTGAGCTTTGTCTCCTTCCTTCATTTTGAGCTTGATCTCTGTCCCTTCGCCCGGGGTGAGTGTGAAAGTCATTTCGTCGCGCCATGCCGGGCCGCTTGACGCGCCTGCATTGGATGCTGCGGCTTTCTCAGGCGCCGGTTCGGAATGCGGAGTCTGTGTCGCAGTCGCATCCTTGGCGGCTTCCCTTGCAAGACGGGTCTTTATCTCTCCCATTTCGGTAAGGCCCAGGACGCGACCGATACCCGAGGGGTCTACGCCGTACTCTGACGGCAGGACCACGGTCAAGAGCAGCACCAAAGCGGACACGGCTGCGATGAGGGTGGAGCGAATAAGCTGCCGTGTAGAAGGCTGCTCAGCGGGGGATGGCATTTCATGGTTGTACATATTCATCAGTCACAAATTTATTGGGAGACAAAGTAGCCCGTCAGTTGCATGCCCACCAGGGTGAACCCGGCCGACATCATGACCACGTTAGCGCTGTAGGCGTGACGCACAAAGCCCGCGGTGCGGCGCCAGTAGCTCATGCCGATCAAGATGACGGCCAAAGCCAGCAGTTGACCAATCTCCACACCGACATTGAAGGCCAGCAAGTTGGGTAGCAGTCCATCTGGTGAGACTTCGTACGTCTGGATCTTGGTGGCCAGACCAAAGCCGTGGATCAGACCGAAGACCAGGGTGGCCGCTTTGGTGTTGGGCTGCACCCTGAACCAGCGCTGAAAGGCCCCGAGGTTGTCGAGTGCCTTGTAGACGACCGAAAAGCCAATCACCGCGTCGATCAGGTAGCTGTTGATCCCGATGTTGTAGTAGACGCCCAATACCATTGTGGTCGAGTGACCGATGGCAAATAGGCTGACGTACACCGCGATGTGCTTGAGCTTGTAGAGAAAAAAGATGACCCCCAACAAAAACAGGATGTGGTCGTAGCCGGTCATCATGTGCTTTGCGCCCAGGTAGGTGAAGGGCAAGAGGTGTACGCCAGATATTTCCTGGATGTAGCCCTTGTCGCCCTGGGTCACTGCATGTGCGAACGCGTCGACACATGTCAACAAAAGAAGTCCGATCACTTGGAATGTGGCCATGACAAGGCCCGGCCGTACCCAAGATGCAGGCTGTTTAGCGGCTTCAATTTCCCGGTCCCCAAATGGTCTGATACGTTCGTCGTAACTCTTCATGATGTGCATCAGGTGTTGGTGGGCGTCAGGGGCGTTTTTTTTACTATGCCGGATGATAACTTTGCGAACGCTTCTATCAATCAAACCCTCCTGCACAATGGGACCCAATGATTTCCCTAGCAACACCCGAGTCGCGACAACGTCTGGCGCTGACTCTCTTATGGCTCACGCCCGCCCTCTGGTCCGTTAACTACCTCGTTGCCCGTAGCGCGCCCGGGGTTGTTGAGCCGCACATGCTCGCTTTGGGGCGCTGGAGTTTGGCCGGATTTATTTTGAGCTTCATCGCCCGCAACGAACTCTGGCGCTTGCGCCGCAGTATCTTGCAGCTGGGCTGGCAATACCTGGCGCTGGGCACTTTGGGCATGCTGGTTTGCGGCGCCTGGGTTTATCAGGGTGCCAAGACCACCTCTGCAATGAACATTGCGCTGATCTATGCCGCTTCTCCGGTGCTGATTGCGCTGGGTGCGGTGCTTTGGCTGGGCGAGCGGTTTTCCTGGCGGCAGGGCTTGGGCGTGGCCCTCGCCCTCTTGGGTGTGTGCCACGTGGTGGTCAAAGGCCAGTGGATGTCACTGGCCCAAGTGCAATGGACTGTAGGGGACGTCTGGATTGTGTTGGCCATGATCTCATGGGCCGGCTATGCGTTGCTGCAAAAAAAGTGGGCCAGCCCGCTGAGCGCTACTGCCCGGTTGGCGGCCATTTGCATGGGTGGAATTCTGGTGCTTTTGCCTTTTGCAGTTTGGGAATGGCTGCAGGCAGACACCCCGCCATTGAGCGCGCAAGCCAGTTTTCTGGTGCTTCTTGCTGGCCTGGTTCCGGGCGTTGGAGCTTACTGGGCCTACGGGTTTTGTCAGAAAGTGCTGGGCGCCAGCCGGGTGGCCACCAGTCTTTACCTGAGCCCTTTGTATGGTGGCTTGGCAGCTTGGTTGGTACTCGGTGAGTCGATGGGCTTTCACCATGTCATCGGTGCGGGGCTCATCTTGCCTGGTATTTTTCTCGCTTCACAACAAGCACAGCGCTAAGGTCGGCCTTCAGACGCGCCAGCTGCCGGCCCGTATTAAACTCAATTCTTAACTCAGCCAACGGAGACCTCTTCATGATTTTTACTTGCGCGCCCACCTGCAAGCACCCTTATCACCAGCATGGCAAACAGGCCAAGGGCGCCGCTGGCATGTTCACCTCACTGGCTACCAAGAAGCTGGCAAACCGCAAAGACGGGCACCTCAATGTGGACGTGCACTGCCATTACTTCAATCCGACGGTCGGCCAGAAAGCTTCAGTTTTAAAACCGATTGAGCAAGAGGTCGGGCATATTTTCGCCAACCAATTAACGCGTGAAACCAATGCCAAGCAGATGCGTGACCGCGCACCCATGCTCTCTGACGTGTCTGTGCGTATTCAAGACATGGACCGCATGGGCGTGGACATTCAAGCCGTCTCTCCGGCCCCATTCCAGTACTATTATTTTGCAGAGCCTGCCTTTGGTGCCGAGCTGGCACGCGACGTCAATGAAGGCATGGCCAAGCTGGCGGCCACCCACCCTGACCGCTTGATCGCTTTGGGTACTGTGCCCCTGCAAGACGCCGGCCTGGCTGTCAAAGAGCTCAATTACGCCGTCCAGAAGCTGGGTCTGCGCGGTATTGAGATCAACACCCATGTCAACGGCAAAAACCTCACCGATCCTTCGCTCAAGCTGGAGAAGTTTTTCAGCCGTGTCAGTGAACTGGGCGTGCCCTTGTTCATTCATCCGAACGGCTTTACCGAAGCCAGCCGCCTGGAAAACCACTATTTCAACAACGTGATCGGCAACCCCCTGGACACCACTATTGCGGTCAGTCACCTGATCTTTGACGGCGTCATGGAGCGCAACCCGAAGTTAAAGGTGTTGCTGGCCCATGCCGGCGGCTACCTGACGCATTACTGGGCCAGGATGGACCACGTCTGGGGTGCGCGTCCTGACGGCCGCACAGTCATCAAGCGCAAGCCTTCGACTTACCTGGAAAAGTTTTATTTCGACACCATCACTTTTGACCCCGGCATGCTGCGCAACATGATTGAACGTTTTGGTGCCGACCATGTGATGCTGGGAACCGACTATCCCTACGACATGGCAGAAGTGGACCCGCTGGGTCTGGTTTCTGCGGTGAAAAAACTGAACAAAGATGACCGTGACCTGATCACCGGCGGCAACGCCGCTAAGCTGTTCAAGATCAAGGTGCCTAAAGCCAAAAAAGTCTGAGGCCGCGGCGCCTCAAGTGCTGATCGCCGGGCAGCTTTGCAAAAAGGGCCGCTGACTGGCGGTCCGCGCTTCCCAGGCTTCGATGGCGCTGATGTGTTTGAGTGTCAGGCCGATGTCGTCCAGGCCTTCCATCAACAGGGTGCGGGCGTGGGAGGCTATCTCAAAATGCCACTGCTGGCCGGCGTCGGTCTTGATCTTGCCTTCGGCCAGGCTCACGTGCAGTGCTTGTTGGCCGTCTGCCGCCACTGCCCATTGAGACAGTTCGCTCCACGCGGGCAATGCCAGTGAAATGGGCAGCACGCCGTTGTTCACGCAGTTTTCTCTGAAGAAGTCTGCCATGGCCACGCCGATCACGCAGCGGATGCCAAAAGCTTTGATCGCCCACACCGCATGTTCTCGAGAGCTGCCGCAGCCGAAGTTGCTGCCCACAATCAAGATGGGTGCCGCTTTGAAGGCCGGGCGCTCGAGTACAAAGTCGTGGTTCACCTGGCCGTCGGGCGTGCGCCGCATGTAAGCCAGCAAGCCTTGCGCCATGTCGGCGTTCATGTCTTTGAGGTAGGCCGACGGGATGATCTGGTCGGTGTCTACGTCGTCGCGCAGCAAAGGAGCGGCGACGCCGTGCACTTCAATGAGGGGTTCGCGTTTCATGCCGGTGTCTCCATCAAGCGCCTGACGTCCGTCAAGTGGCCGGCAATCGCAGCGGCCGCTGCCATCGCCGGGCTGGCCAGGTGGGTGCGGACATCGCGGCCCTGGCGGTTTTCAAAATTGCGGTTGGAAGTGGCCACGCAGCGCTGGCCCGGTGAGCCGATGTCGCCATTGGCGCCCGCGCACATGGAGCAGCCGGCCTCGTGCCACTCAAAGCCGGCTTGCAGGAATATCTGGTCCAGACCTTCGGCTTCGGCCTGCCTTTTGATGGTGCTGGAGCCCGGCACCACCAGGGCTTGCACACCGGCAGCGACCTGGCGCCCTTGCACCACGCGGGCCGCAGTGCGCAGGTCTGGCAAACGGGCGTTGGAGCAAGAGCCTATGAAGACTCTGTCAATCGTCAAGCCGTCCAGAGATTGCCCGGCCTTCACCGCCATGTAGGCCAAGGCGCGAGCGGCCCTTTCTTGCGCCGATGCACCGAGGGCCATCGGTTGCGGCACGGCTTCGTTGATACCAATGGCTTGTGCGGGGTCGGTGCCCCAGGTGAGTTGCGGTGACAAGTCGGTGCAGTCCAGATGGTGCTCTTCGTCAAACACGGCGTCGGCATCAGAGTGCAGGGTCTGCCACCAAGCGAGCGCCTCGTCCCAGGCCTGTCCTTGGGGTGCGCCGCGCCGTCCCTTGCACCAGGCTATGGTTTTCTCGTCGGGCGCAATCAGGCAGGTGCGGCCGCCCCACTCAATGGTCATATTGCACAGCGTCATGCGCGATTCGATGTTCATGGCCTGGACCACCGGGCCGCAGTATTCCACTGCCGTGCCGCGAGCAGCGCTCACGCCCATGCGGCGTATCAGGGCCAGCGCCACATCTTTGGCGTTCACCCAGTCAGACAAGCTGCCGTCCAGCCAGATGCGCATTTGCCTGGGCTTTTCCATGGCCATCACCTGGGTGCTGAGCACATGCACCAGCTCGGTGGTGCCGCAGCCAAAGGCCAGGCAGCCAATAGCCCCGACGGTCGAAGCGTGGCTGTCGGGGCAGGCCAGGGTCAGGCCGGGCAGGGCGATGCCCAGCTCGGGCGTGACCACGTGCACGATGCCGTGCTCAGGGTCGTTCACATCGAGCACCTTCACGCCGTGGCGCGAGCCCGCCAGCAGCGTGGCCTGAATATGCGGTGAGACCCGGATCACGCCGGGCCGCGTGGGCACGGTGTGGTCTTGCACCACCATCGTCAAGTCGGTACGGCGCACGCTGCGTTCGCTCTCGTCCAGCAGGCCAAAGGCGTGCGGTGCGTGCAGCTCATGCACCGCGTGGCGGTCCATGTAAAGCAAGTGCTTGCCGTCGGCGCGCGTGTCCACATGGTGGAGCGCCCAAATTTTGTCAAACAGTGTGTGTGTCATCGCAGAACTTAGTTTTTGCTGTCCATTGGCTTGAGAAGCTCGGCCTCGAGCGCCAGCCAGGCGGGCAAACCGAGCGCCTGGTTGTACTGCTCAAAGCTGGCCATGCGGTGATTCACCGCGTGGGTATGTTGGTCGCGATGCAGTGTGCTCAGCACCTCATGCATAGCCTGTACCGCGGCGTAGCGGGTGGTGCCCGCGTGCAGGGCCAACACACAGCCGACTTCTTGCAGCACGGCGTCTGTCAGTTGGTTGCTGGGCGCTGACTCCTGGATTACGGTGACCAGCGGCGCACCGACCACGCCGGCCACGTAGCGCAATTCTTCCGGGGTGTTGGCGCCCATTACCAGGACAGCGTCAGCACCGGCTTGCACATAAGCGCGACCCCGACGGGCGGCGTCCTCTAGGCCGTGCATGGACTTGGCGTCGGTGCGGGCAATGATCCAGAAATCGGGGCTGCGCCGCGCTTGCACAGCCGCGCGGATTTTTTGGGCGTGTTCTTCCTGGCTGACCACCGGGATGCCCTGGGGCAACAGGCCGCAGCGCTTGGGCGTGACCTGGTCTTCAATGTGGATGGCGGCAATGCCGGCAGCCTCAAACTCCTGCACGGTGCGCACCACATTGAGCACACCGCCGTAACCGGTGTCGGCGTCGCAGATCACCGGTATATCGAGCTGGCGCGCAATGCGCCCCACATGCTCGAGGTTTTCGCTCATGCCCAGCATGCCGACATCGGGCATGCCCAGCAAGCTGGCAGACACCGCGTTCCCCGAAAACGCCACCGCGCTGAAACCCACCTGTTGTGCGATGCGCGCAGACAAACCGTCATACACCCCGGGAACGCGCACCAATTGGCGGGTTCGGGTCAGTTCTCGCCAGGCTGCACGCACGTTGTCTGGGCTCATGGGATCGTCCTTCGGGATGGGTGGTCAATATGAAGATAGCCCTGCATTTCAGCATAAGATGCGGTAAGTTTTCCTTCACATCGCTGAAAAAAGGACCCCGACTATGACGCCCATGAACCGCCGCTCTGCATTGCTCACTTGTGCCTCTTCGCTGGCCACCCTCACGCCTGGACTGTCCTGGGCCCAAACAGCCGCCACCTACCCCAATAAACCTGTTCGCTGGGTGGTGCCCACATCCACCGGCGCCGGCACCGACTTTGCCGGCCGCGTCTTCGCGCAGATTGCTTCTGAAAATTGGAAGCAGTCGCTGGTAGTGGAAAACCGCTCTGGAGCCGCCGGCATGCTGGGCCTGGACTTTGTGGCCGGCTCGGCTGCTGACGGCTACACGCTGCTGTTTTTCAGTGTGTCGCAGTTCATTGACGCGACGCTGCTGCAGAAATACAGCTTCGAAGCCAACAAAGACTTCACGCCCATCGCCATGCTGGCCACCACGCCGCTGTTGCTGGTGGCGCACACCGACGCGCAGGTCAGCAATGTTCAGCAGCTGATCGCCAAGGCCAAAGCGCAGCCCAAGGCACTCAATTACTCCTCAGGCGGCAGTGGCGGTCTGACGCACCTGGCCATGGAAGTTTTTCTGAACAAAGCTGGCATTGAGGTGCTGCATGTGCCCTACAAAGGCAGCGGCCCTGCGGTCATTGACCTGCTGGCCAATGTGGTGCAACTGTCTTTTGCCACGCCAGCGGCGGTGTTGCCGCACATTAAGTCGGGCCGCCTCAAGGCCTTGGGTGTGACCACAGCCACGCGTTCGAGCATGCTGCCGGACGTGCCCACTTTTGCCGAGCTGGGTTTCCCGACGGTCAACATCACCAGCTGGTACGGTGTGGCCGGTCCGGCCAATCTGCCGGCCGACATCACCGACAAAATTTCGCGCACCTTTGCCCAGGCAGCCAAAAGCGGACCGCTGCGCGAGAAGCTGGTCAACGGCGGCATTGACCCCATCCTGTCCACGCCCGCAGAGATGTCGCGCACGCTGCGCAGCGAACGCGAGCAATTGCAGGCTATCGTCAAAAGCATTGGCTTTAAGAAAGATTGACAGCCCCCGCTGCGCCTCAGGGGGTGTTCATTTGGCCTTGTGAAGCCTCCTAGTGAGGGCTCACTAAAGAGGGGTTTGGGCGCCCCTGAAGCCTTGCCTTTCATGGTTTGGCCTTTAAGATTGCTGCACCGCAACAAAATTTTTAAAGGTCTGCCATGTTCAACAACACTTCTTTCGACGCCATCACCAAAACCTTCAAGGAAAACGCCGCCAAGTTCAACCCGGCCGCTTCCCAGGAGGCCCTCAAGCCTTTGATGGCCAACCTCGAAGCTTGG
>JBIKPY010000112.1:0-4725 GCA_044357185.1 Polaromonas sp. | reverse complement strand
ATTTCAATTTAATAAACAGGAGACCCCATGAAAAGACGTCAATTCACAGCCGCTGCCCTGGCCGCCGCCACCTTTGCCGCTGCGCTGCCGGCACTGGCGCAAGACAACACCTTCAAGATTGGCTTGATCCTGCCCATGACCGGTCAGCAAGCCAGCACCGGCCGCCAGATCGAAGCGGCTGCGCGTCTTTACATGGTGCAAAACGGCGACACTGTGGCCGGCAAGAAGATCCAGCTGATCGTCAAAGACGACACCTCACTGCCTGACACCACGCGCCGCCTGGCCCAGGAGCTGGTGGTCAACGACAAGGTCAATGTGCTGGCCGGCTTTGGCATCACGCCGTCGGCCCTGGCCACCGCACCGATCGCCACGCAGTCCAAAACACCGCTGGTGGTGATGGCCGCCGCCACCTCCAGCATCACCGAGGCTTCGCCTTATATCGTTCGTACCAGCTTCACGCTGCCGCAGGTTTCCGTCGCATTGGCTGACTGGGCACCCAAAAACGGCATCAAGAAAGTGGTGAGCCTGGTCTCGGATTACGGCCCGGGCATCGACGCTGAGAAATTTTTCAAAGAGCGCCTGACCTTCAACGGCGGTCAGGTCACTGAGTCGCTGCGCGTGCCCATGCGCAACCCGGACTTCGCTCCTTTCCTGCAAAAAGTGCGCGACAGCAAGCCTGATGCCTTGTTTGTGTTTGTGCCCTCCGGCGCGGGTGCGGCGGTCATGAAGCAGTTTCTCGAGCGCGGCTTGGACAAGGCCGGCATCAAGCTCATCGCCACGGGCGACGTGACCGATGACGACCAGTTGAACGACATGGGTGACGGCGCCCTGGGCGTGGTGTCTTCGCACCACTACTCGGCAGCGCATCCTTCGGCTACCAACAAAAAATTTGTAGAAGCCTTCGGCAAAGCCAACAAAGGCATGCGCCCGAACTTCATGGCTGTGGGTGGCTATGACGGCATGCGCGTGATCTACGAAGCTCTGCGAACCGCCAAGACCACCGGCAAGGCAACGCCTTCGGGCGACGCCCTGCTGGCCGCCATGAAAGGGCAGATTTTTGAGAGCCCGCGCGGCCCGATCTTCATTGACGCGCAAACCCGTGATGTCGTGCAAAACGTGTACCTGCGCAAGGTCGAAAGAAAAGACGGTCAGTTGTACAACGTCGAATTTGATGTGATCAAGGACGTCAAAGACCCGGGCAAGACCCGGTAAATTATTGGCGCTTCCTGTAGCCATGTGCAGTTTTTCTACAAACTGTGCATGGCTTTTTTCTGAGCTCAATTTGTCATGCTGACGATTCTTTTTGACGGTGTTGCCTACGGCATGCTGCTGTTCATTCTGGCCGTGGGGTTGGCGGTGACCATGGGGCTGATGAATTTCATCAACCTGGCGCACGGCGCTTTTGCCATGGCCGGCGGCTACATCACTGTGTTGCTGATGCAGCGCATGGGCGTGCCTTTTCTGGTGTGCCTGCCACTGGCTTTTCTGGGTGCAGCCCTGATGGGCGCACTGCTCGAGCGCACGCTCTACCGGCCCATGTACAACAAACCGCACCTTGACCAGGTGCTTTTTTCCATCGGGCTGGTGTTCATGGCGGTGGCCAGCGTGGACTATTTTCTGGGCTCGTCCCAGCAAAACATTCACCTGCCGGTCTGGCTCAAGGGCCGTACCGAGATCGGCAGCGATGCCTTCATGCTCGGCATGGGGCATTACCGGCTGTTCATCATTGCCGTTTGCGCGGCGCTCACGGTGGCCCTGCAGTATGTGCTGACGAAAACCCGTTTTGGCAGCCGTCTGCGCGCCTCTGTCGATGACCAGCGCGTGGCCGCCGGTCTGGGCATCAATGTGAACCTGGTGTTTTTATCCACCTTTGCGGTGGGCTCCGGCCTGGCCGGTCTGGGCGGTGCGCTGGGCGCCGAGGTGCTGGGGCTGGACCCGACCTTTCCCCTCAAGTTCATGGTGTATTTTCTGATCGTGGTGGCGGTGGGTGGCACCTCGTCCATCACCGGCCCTTTGCTCGCCGCGCTGCTGCTGGGCATTGCCGATGTAGCTGGCAAATACTACATACCCAAGCTGGGTGCTTTCATTGTGTACAGCCTGATGATCGCCATCCTGATCTGGCGCCCGCAAGGCCTCTTTGTGCGCAAGGCGGGTAAGTGACATGCAGACTTTGGGCGCACAAGCTTCGCTTTTGCAGCAAAGCCGCATCAAACCGCTGGAGGTGGTATTTTGGCTGCTGGCCTTTGCGGCGCCGGTGCTCACGCCCAGCCATGCCCTGATCATCAATGAGATCGCCATCGTGGCGCTGTTTGCCATTTCTTTGGACATCATCCTGGGTTACACCGGCATCGTCTCGCTGGGCCACGCGGCCTTCTTCGGCCTGGGTGGCTACGCGGCGGCGCTGTTTGCCAAACACGTCATGCCCGACCCGATGGTCGGCCTGGCGGTCGGCATTGCGGCGGCCACGCTGCTGGGCTTGATTGCATCGCTGACGATTCTGCGCGGCAGCGACCTCACGCGCCTGATGGTCACGCTGGGCCTGGGATTGATTCTTATGGAATTGGCCAACAAGCTCGATTGGCTGACAGGCGGCGCCGATGGTTTGCAGGGCGTGGTGATGGGGCCCATCCTGGGCCGCTTCGAGTTTGACTTGTCGGGCCAGACTGCCGCTTACTATTCTCTGAGCGTGCTGCTGGTTTTCTTTGTGCTGCTCAGGCGCGTGACGCAGTCACCGCTGGGCGCCACGCTGATGGCCATCCGCGACAACCGGCTGCGCGCCATGTCTATCGGCATTCCGGTCAATGCGCGCCTCACGCTAGCCTACACGCTGGCCGCTGCAGCGGCAGGTGCGGCCGGTGCGCTGATGACCCAGACCACCGGCTTTGCATCGCTGGACCTGTTTGAGTTCCACCGTTCTGCCGATGTTCTCTTGATTCTGGTGATAGGCGGCACCGGCTGGTTGTATGGCGGCGTGGCCGGCGCCATCGTTTTCAAACTGATGCAGGATTTCCTGTCGTCCATCACGCCGCAGTACTGGATGTTCTGGATCGGTCTTTTCCTGGTGGTGCTGGTGCTGGTCGGTCGTGACCGCCTGATCCGCCCCTGGATCTGGCTGGGCACAGGCCGTAAGGGTCAATCATGAGCGCAGCCCTGAACCACCAGGCCGCCACGGCAGCCAGTACGGGTGAAACCGTGTTGTCCGCCCAGGGGCTGGAGATGCGCTTTGGCGGCATTGTGGCGACCAATTGCGTTAACCTAGACTTGAAAAAGGGCGCACGCCACGCGCTGATCGGGCCCAATGGCGCCGGCAAAACCACCTTCATCAACCTGCTTACCGGCGTGTTGCAGCCGACTGCCGGTCGCATCGTGCTGGAAGGCGAGGACATCAGCACGCTGGCGCCCAATGAGCGTGTCGGCCGCGGCATGGTGCGCACCTTCCAGATCAACCAGCTGTTTGACAGCATGACCCCCTTGCAGACCTTGGCGCTGGTGGTCTCGCAGCGCTCGGGCCTGGGGCGCCGCTGGTGGCCTTCGCTCGGGCACAGCCAACAAGTGGCGCAGCGCTGTGAAGAGTTGCTCACCAAATTCCATCTGGCCGAGGTGATGAACCAGCGCACGCGCGAGCTGGCCTACGGCAAACGCCGTCTGCTGGAAATCGCCATTGCCCTGGCCTGCGAGCCGCGCGTCTTGCTGCTGGACGAGCCGGTGGCCGGCGTGCCGGCCGGCGAGCGCGAAGAGCTGCTGCAAACCGTGGCCGCTTTGCCCGCCGATGTGTCAGTGCTGCTGATCGAGCATGACATGGACATGGTCTTCAGCTTTGCCACGCGCATGACGGTGCTGGTCAACGGCGCTGTGCTGACCGAAGGCACGCCGCAAGAGATCGCTGCCGACCCGCGGGTCAAGGCCGTGTACCTGGGTCATGGTGAAGGAGCCGGCGCATGAGCGAGTTGCTGCGCGTAGACAATTTAAGCGCCGGCTACGGCCAGGCGGTGGTGCTCAGTGGTGTCTCACTGAGCCTGGACGAAGGCCAAACACTGGCCCTGCTAGGGCGTAATGGCACCGGCAAAACCACTCTGATCAACACCCTGGCCGGTGCCACGCGCCAGCACGGCGGCAGCATCATGCTGGGCGGCCGCGCCCTGCACACGCTGGCCCCTTACGAACGTGCTGCCGCCGGTATCGGCTGGGTGCCGCAAGAGCGCAACATCTTCAAGTCGCTCACAGTGCACGAAAACCTCACCGCCATCGCCCGCCCCGGCAAGTGGACGCCGGACAGCGTTTACACCATGTTCGAGCGACTGGCCGAGCGCAAAGGCAATCTGGGCACGCAACTCTCAGGCGGTGAGCAGCAAATGCTGGCGGTGGGTCGCGCGCTGGTGCTCAACCCGCGTCTCTTGCTGCTCGACGAGCCGCTCGAAGGCCTAGCGCCCATCATTGTCGAAGAGCTGCTGCGGGCGTTACGCCGTATCACGCGCGAAGAGGGCCTGTCGGCCATCATCGTCGAGCAGCATCCACAGGCGGTGCTGGCCATTTCTGACCACGCCGTGGTGTTGGACCGGGGCAGCGTGGCGCATGCGGGCAGTGCGCAAGCGCTGCAGCAAAACCCTCAATTGTTGGAGCAGCTGCTGGGCGTTTCGCGCTGAGCAGCGTCTGCTGTTTCAGGGCTGAGCAGCGCCCAGTTGCCGCGCCAGCAGCACGGCCACATGCACCGCCTCGCGCTGCGCG
>JBIKPY010000111.1:0-4747 GCA_044357185.1 Polaromonas sp. | reverse complement strand
AGAGGCTTATTTGTTCCAGAAATTGGTACGCACCGGTTTTGGCAGCAACAACGTAGACCACTGCACGCGCTTATGCCACGCCTCATCCGTGGTGGCCCTGCTTGAAGGCATAGGCTCAGGCGCCGTATCAAACCCCGTCATGGATGTCAGCAAAGCCGAGGTGATCGTCATCATTGGCGCCAACCCCACGGTTAATCATCCGGTAGCTGCCACCTGGATCAAGAACGCCGTTAAAAATGGCAGCAAGCTGCTGGTATTGGACCCGCGCCGCTCGGACCTCACGCGCATGGCGCACCGGCATTTGCAGTTCAAGCCTGACACCGACGTACCCTTGCTGAACGCCTTGATGAATGTCATCGTCACCGAGGGTCTGGTTGACGAGGCTTTCATCGCCAGCCGCACCATAGGCTACGAGGAGTTGCGACAGAATGTGCAAGGCTACACACCGGAATTGATGGCACCCATCTGCGGCATTGACGCCGACACCTTGCGCTATGTGGCGCGTCTTTACGCCAAATCCAAAAGTTCAATGATCCTTTGGGGCATGGGTGTGTCGCAACACGTGCACGGCACCGACAACGCGCGCTGCCTGATAGCGCTGTCCCTGATGACCGGCCAGATCGGCCGCCCCGGCACCGGATTGCACCCCTTGCGTGGACAAAACAACGTACAAGGCGCATCAGATGCAGGCTTGATCCCCATGATGTTGCCTGACTACCAACACGTCTCAAATCCGGCGGTGCGCGCCAAGTTTGAAAAAGCCTGGAAACTGCCGGCCGGAACACTCGACGAAAAACCCGGGCTGACGGTGGTCGAGGTGATGCATGCCATTAAAAAAGGCGTGATTCGCGGCATGTATGTGCAAGGCGAAAACCCGGCCATGTCAGACCCCGATGCCAACCATGCGCGCGAGTCCCTGGCCGCACTGGATCACCTGGTGGTGCAGGACATATTTTTGACAGAGACCGCTTACCTGGCTGACGTCATACTGCCGGCCAGCGCCTTCCCAGAAAAAGACGGCAGTTTCACCAACACCGACCGCTTGGTGCAAATGGGTCGTCAGGCCATCAAGCCACCCGGAGAAGCCCGTCAAGACCTGTGGATCATTCAGCAGATCGGCCAGCGACTCGGTTTGGACTGGCAGTACCAGCATGTGAGTGAAGTCTTTGATGAGATGCGCCACACCATGCCAAGCATTGGCGGCATCACCTGGGAACGGCTGGACCGCGAGCACGCTGTCACTTACCCTTGCATCAACGAAGGTGACCCGGGTCAATCGGTGGTCTTCGTGGACAGTTTTCCGCGTGAAACAGGACGCGCCCGGTTTGTGCCGGCCGACATCATCCCGGCCAACGAGCGTCCCGATACCGACTATCCCATGGTCTTGATCACCGGCCGGCAACTCGAGCACTGGCACACCGGCAGCATGACGCGCCGCGCCACTGTGCTGGACGCTCTTGAGCCCGACCCGGTTGCTATGATTCACCCGCTGGACCTGGCGGACATGGGCGGCAAACCCGGCGATGTGGTGACGATTGAATCAAGGCGCGGAACAGTCTCGCTTTACGCCCGCGCCGACGAGAGCTCGCCGCGCGGCGCTGTGTTCGTGCCTTTTTGCTATTACGAAGCGGCCATCAACAAACTTACCAACGCTGCGCTGGACCCGTTTGCCAAGATTCCGGAGTTCAAATACTGCGCTATTCGCGTCTCATTAGGCGGCCAAGCACCTGTTCAAAGCAGCTTCGGCGGCGGGCAGGCACTGGTCAATTCCATGGCCACTGCCTGAATTTTTGCGTGTAATTTCGCTTTTCAGAGGAAAAACTGTAAAAAAACCAGTGAAAAAATAAAATTCTCCTGTGAAAAAGCCGTTTTCTCCAGTAGGATCCGCTTTGCCAATGAGAACTAGTTAATTTCATTGGTGATTAATCAACTTCTAGAAGGAAAATCAATCATGGCAACTGCAAAAAAAGCACCGGCAAAAAAAGCGCCAGCAAAAAAGGCTGCTCCGGCAAAGAAAGTAGCTGCGAAGAAAGCAGCCCCAGCGAAAAAAGCACCTGCTAAAAAGGTCGCTGCTAAGAAAGCCCCTGCCAAAAAAGTAGCTGCGAAAAAAGCACCTGCTAAGAAGGCCGCCGTCAAAAAGGCTCCTGCGAAAAAGCGCACGCCCAATGCAGCGTTCATGAAGCCACTGACCCTGAGCGCAGCTCTGGCAGCAGTGGTGGGCGACAAGCCTTTGCCACGCACTGAAATTGTCAGCAAGCTCTGGGTTTACATCAAAGCCAAAGGCCTGCAAGACAAAGTCAACAAGCGCATGATCAATGCGGACGACAAGCTCAAGGCTGTGTTCGGCAAGCCTCAAGTCTCGATGTTCGAGATGGCTGGCCTGATCGGTAAGCACGTCAAATAATCAGCCTCGGCTGATCATGAAAAAGGCCGGTTTTAACCGGCCTTTTTTTGTCTCAAAAAAGGGCTAGCAAATGTCAGGTCCGGGCGGCTTTGGCGTTTTGTGTGATGGCTGACAAAGTGCCGCGCGTGGTGATCACCTCAGGGTCCAGCATCACCTCAATCACAGTTCCCTCCGGGCGCGACAGCGCTGCCAGCAGCTCAGCCTCAAACTCGGCGGTTCGGGTGATTCGCACACCAGCGTAGCCATAAGCGCGGGCCAGTGCCACAAAGTCCGGATTTTTCAGGCCTGAGCCACTTTCATGCTCTGGATAAGCGCGCTCCTGGTGCATGCGGATGGTGCCGTACATGCCGTTATTGAGCAAAACAATGATGCTCTTGGCGCCGTGCTGCACAGCCGTAGCCAACTCCTGACCGTTCATTAAAAAATCGCCGTCACCGGCCATGGTCAAAGCCACACGCCCGGTGGTGATGGCCGCAGCAATACCGGCCGGCACCCCATAGCCCATAGCCCCCACGGTGGGCGCCAACTGTGTTTTATGTCCCTTGACCAGGCCGTGGTGCTTAAAAAAGCGATGAACCCAGCTGGCAAAGTTGCCTGCACCATTGGTCAGCACGGCATCTTCAGGCAAATGCTTTTGCAACAAGCCGACGATGGCTGGCATGTCGATCTCACCCGGCAGGGCTTGCGGCACGAGATTGCCCAGGTAGTCTGCGTTGGCTGAAGCGCTCCACGCCTCCCAGGGCACCGACACGGGGGCGCTGAGCACCTCCAAAGAGCGCGCAGCAGCATTCATGGTGGCGTTGATGGCCAGGTCGGCCTGGAACACGCGGTTGAGCTCTTCAGCGCTGGCATGAATATGCACCAGCTTTTGCTGCGGACGCGGTGCCTCGATCAGGGTGTAGTTGCCGGTGGTCATTTCGCCCAAACGCGGGCCGATGGCAATGATCAGGTCGCTGGCCTTGACGCGGGCAGCCAGCTTGGGGTTCAGGCCAATACCGACATCCCCGGCATACAGCGGGTGGTGGTTGTCAAAGGTGTCCTGAAAACGAAAGGCATTACCGACCGGCAACCGCCAGTTCTCGGCAAAGCGCTGCAAGGCCTGGGCAGATTGCGGTGTCCAGCCACCACCGCCGGCAATCACCAGCGGCCGTTCAGAGGCCAGCAGCATTTCGCGCAGCGTACGCAAGGAACCCGGGTCGCTCCAGGCCTGGACGGCTTCAATGCGCGGCAGCGCCTGCGCTGCGGTCATCTGGGTGAGCATGTCCTCAGGCAACACCAGCACCACCGGGCCGGGGCGCCCGTTCATGGCAGTGGCAAAGGCGCGGGCCATGTACTCCGGAATCCGATCAGCCTCGTCAATGCGCTCCACACGCTTTGCAAAGCCCTTGGTGCTGGGTCCGAAGAAACTGGCGTAATCGACCTCCTGAAAGGCCTCGCGGTCGCGGCAGTCGCTGGCGACATCGCCCACCAGCAGCACCATGGGTGTGGAGTCCTGAAAGGCCGTGTGCACGCCGATTGAGGCATTGGTGGCCCCAGGGCCGCGGGTCACCATGCAAACGCCTGGGCGCCCGGTCAGCTTGCCGTGGGCCTCGGCCATGAAGGCCGCCCCACCTTCTTGGCGGCAGGTGACAAATTCAATTTGCCCGCGCCGGGCATGCATGCCGTCCAGAACGGCCAGATAACTCTCGCCCGGCACACCAAAGGCATGGGTCACGCCCTGGGCAATCAGGCAGTCAACAAGCAGGTGTCCGGCAATTTGTGTCTTCATAGGCGATATTGTGCCGCCGTCTCAGGCCCTTGGGTTCAGGCACCACCCAAGGCCGGCGGATCGCGACGCACCCGCTGAATACTCAAAGCGCTGCACACCAGCAAGCCTTGCATCAGCGCCAGTCCAAGTAATACCCACTGGAAATGCCCACTGTCCATCATCCACCCGAACATCAAGGGGGAAACAGCTTGACCGATGTCCAGACCTGAATAAACCACGCCATAGACCCGCCCTGAGGCGTTAGCAGGGGTGGCGCTTTTGATCAACAGATCGCGCGACGGCGCAGCCAGGCCTGAGACAAAACCCATCAGGCCAAACAGCACCGGTACAGCGGCAGCCGGTACCTGACCGAGCGCCAGCCATAAACTCAAGGTGACCGCCAGGGTAAAGCCGGTCACCACCACTTTTTCAGAGCGTGCGGGATTGACCGCTAAAAAACCGCCGCTCGCCATGCCGGCAGCGCTGGCCAGCATATAAACCGACAGGCAAATGGCCACCAGCGACAGCGGTACATCATGCAACTGCCTGGCAGCTTCAGGGGCAAAAGCATTGACAAGGCCAAGCGCGATGGCGTA
>JBIKPY010000014.1:0-44672 GCA_044357185.1 Polaromonas sp. | reverse complement strand
GCCCAGCGGCATGTCGTAGGTCAGCATGACCTGTTTGCCGTGGTAAGCCATGTTCAGCTGGATACCGCGCTTCTGGTTGGCCAGCGTCATGACGGCGCCCACATAGTCTTGCGGCATATAAAGATGCACGGTGACGATGGGTTCGCGAATCTCCTGAATGCGCCCGGCATCCGGAATCTTGGACGGGTTTTCCACCATCAGCACTTCGCCCCCGGGCAAAAGCACTTCGTAGACCACGCTGGGCGCGGTGGTGATCAGATCCTGGTCAAACTCGCGCTCCAGGCGCTCCTGCACGATCTCCATGTGCAACAAACCCAGAAAGCCGCAGCGAAAACCAAAGCCCAAGGCCTGGCTGACTTCAGGTTCGTAGTGCAGCGAGGCGTCGTTGAGCTTGAGCTTTTCCAGCGCGTCGCGCAGCGATTCGTATTCGCTAGCCTCTGACGGATACAGACCGGCAAACACCTGGGGCTGGATTTCCTTGAAACCGGGCAGCGCCTGGGTGGCGGCAAAGGCCGCACCCCCGGTGCCGGGCTTGATCATGGTGACGGTGTCGCCCACTTTGGCCGCCTGCAACTCCTTGATGCCGGCAATCACAAAGCCTACTTCACCCGCCTCCAGCGCCTGGCGCGGCTCGGTGTGCGGCGTGAAAACGCCCAGCTGCTCAGCGTTGTAGAGCGCTTCGGTGGCCATCAGTTTGATGCGGTCGCCCTTGGCCAGACGCCCGTCCACCACACGCACCAGCATGACCACGCCCACATAGGCGTCATACCAGCTGTCGATGATCATGGCGCGCAGCGGCGCATCCGGGTTTCCCTTAGGCGCTGGGATGCGGTTAACGACTGCCTCTAGGATTTCGTCGATGCCCATGCCGGTCTTGGCGCTGCACGGAATTGCGTCGGTGGCGTCAATGCCAATCACATCTTCAATTTCGAGCTTGGCGTTCTCAGGGTCGGCCTGGGGCAAATCCATTTTGTTGAGTACCGGCACGACAGTCACACCCAGGTCCAGCGCGGTGTAGCAGTTGGCCACTGTCTGCGCTTCCACACCCTGGCTGGCATCCACAACGAGCAGCGCGCCTTCGCAGGCAGACAGCGAGCGGCTGACTTCGTAAGAGAAGTCGACATGGCCGGGTGTATCGATCAGATTGAGGTTGTAGACCTGGCCGTCAGCAGCCTGGTAACGCAGTGCAGCGGTCTGCGCTTTGATGGTTATCCCACGCTCTTTTTCTAAATCCATCGAGTCCAGGACTTGGGCGCTCATCTCGCGGTCTTGCAAACCTCCGCAGCGCTGGATGATCCGGTCTGCCAGCGTGGACTTACCGTGATCGATGTGGGCAATGATCGAAAAATTTCTGATGTGATTCATCAAAGCAAACGCCTAAGTACTTGAAATTATTGCGAAGACCAGAGGCCGGGTTCGCAACAGACATAAAAAAGGGCGCGTCGATTTGCGACGCGCCCTGAACCAACAATCTATGGCAACTGCGATAGTTGGAACTTCATTGTAGGCAAAAAGCCGGTGCTGCATAGCCTCAAAAAAGCCCAAACCGAGTCGTTGCAGACCAGCAACAAGAAACTTATACACAACTTATTCACAATTCCTTTTGTGCAACTCTGAACAACTTGTGGGCGATCTGTGGATCACACATAAATTGCTTAAAACATGTGCACAAGCACCACTCAGAAACGATCTATATAGCAAAATAAACCGAGTTAAGCCCTCATTCTATCCAAATTCATTGAAGAACTATTCGCGCAATGAATAACTTAAATACAAGTTAGTGCCTACGGACAAAGGAATGAGGCTGGAAAAATAAAATAAAAATTTTCTGACCACCCCCAAAAACCCTCCGTAGCCTTGAAGCCCACAGGACTTCAAAGGCTATGGCGCGCTCAGCGGCCGGGACGAATCAAGGCGTATTGCGCCAGCTCACCACGGCGGAACAGCACATTGACGGTCTTGGTTTTGTCTATTTTGGCCAGCGACTGCTCAAAATCCTTGACGCTGAGCACCTCGGCATTGGCAATGGCCACGATCACGTCGCCCTCGCGCAGACCGGCACGGGCCGCAGCGCCTTCGACCGACTCGACGCGCACACCGCCGCGCAGCTTCAAATCCTTCTTTTGCGTGTCATTGAGCTCTGCCACCACCAGACCAATGGCCTGGGCGGGGCCCGCTACCGGGGGCTTGGCTTCGGGCGCAGCAGCACGGCGTGCGGGTTTTTCAGGTTCAATCTCGGCGATGGTCACCATCAGATCGCGAGAAGCGCCACGACGAAACACCGTGATGGGTGAGCGCGTACCGGGCTTGACGTTGCCCACGAGCCGCGGCAAATCGGACGATTTTTCGATGACCTTGCCGTCGAAACGGGTGATGATGTCGCCAGCTTCTATGCCGGCTTTGTCGGCGGGCGCACCCGCTTCCACACCCCGAACCAAAGCGCCTTGCGGCCGGCCCAGGCCGATGGATTCGGCAATTTCTTTGCTGACCTGCTCAATTTGCACCCCAATGCGCCCGCGCGTGACACGGCCAGTACTGCGCAGCTGATCAGACACACGAATAGCTTCGTCGATAGGAATGGCAAAAGAAATGCCCTGGAAGCCGCCCGAGCGAGAGTAAATCTGGCTGTTGATGCCGATCACCTCACCGCGCATATTGATGAGCGGGCCGCCCGAATTGCCGGGGTTGATGGCCACGTCGGTCTGGATGAAAGGCAGGTAGTCGCCGGTGTCGCGCTGCTTGGCGCTGACGATGCCTGCTGTGACAGTGTTTTCCAGGCCGAAAGGTGAGCCGATGGCCATGACCCACTCGCCCACGCGCATGCGGTTGGCGTCACCGATTTTGACGGCCGTCAGGCCACTGGCTTCAATTTTCACAACAGCCACGTCTGAGCGCTTGTCAGCCCCGATGATCCTGGCCTTGAATTCGCGCTTGTCGGGCAGCGTGACGATGACCTCGTCCGCGCCATCGACCACATGCGCATTGGTCATCACAAAGCCGTCGCTGGACAAAACAAAGCCCGAGCCGACGCCACGCGGCTGGTCTTCATCAGGCTGACCGCGGTCCGGCCGGGGTGAGCGCGGCATGTTGGGCGGCACTGGAATACCGAAGCGGCGGAAGAACTCGAGCATTTGCTCCTCATTGCCGCCGCCGGATGCACTGGCCGGTTTGGCTTTTTCGAGCGTTCGGATATTGACGACCGACGGCCCGACCTGATCGACCAGGTCGGTGAAATCAGGCAGCGCACGGGCTTGTGCCAAAGCCGGTTGCGGCGCCAAGATGGCAGCACCCAGGCTCAATGTCACTAGGGCGTTCAAGGCCAAAGCGCGCAAGTTGATTCGATTCATTTGAAGCATCGTGGGCTCTTAGAAAAAAACAAAAAAGGAAAGCGGATTTTTACCATGTGGGGTCGCCAGCGAACAGCTTCAAGATAGCGCCGGAAATTTGTGCCACTGAGACCGCCACTGAGTTTGCTACTTTAGCGGCAAGCTGAACAGCCTGTCACTGCGCCGCATCAGAAACCTGCAAATGAAGCGGCCTTCGCGGGGCATACACGGCACGGCGCATGTCCAGCCAGCGCTCAGGCAAGGCCGCGTGCTCGGCCCACAACCACCACACAGCACCTGCCGGATTGTCCAGTCGCAGCAGTACGGCCGACTGCAAATCGAGCGCCACCACAGGGGCATTGAGCTCAGCGCTGGCCTGGTAGACCTCGCTCTCCCAGTACCAGTTTGTCCCGTCCCACTGCAACTGGCCAACCGGCGAACGCAGCCAGCCGGCGCTCATCACAAAACCAGCCAGCAGGCAGCACAGCACTCCCAGCAGCGGCCGCCAGTCGCCCGGCGGTGCACTGCGCCACCACCAAAGGGTCACCCCGGCAGCCAGCAACCATCCGAAAAGCAAAAAAAACCCCAGAAAACGCGAACGCCCCAAGGGATAACTCACCGATGGAGCGTTGTGCAGGCTCACCGCAGGCGCCGGTTTAAATCCGCTTAAAAACCAGAGAGCCGTTGGTTCCGCCAAAACCGAAATTGTTTTTCACCGCCACATCCATCTTCACATCACGCGCCGTGTTGGCACAGTAGTCCAGGCCACACTCCGGGTCCTGGTTGAAGATGTTGATGGTCGGCGGGACTTTCTGATGATGCAGCGCCAGCACGGTGTAGACCGACTCGATACCGCCCGCACCACCGAGCAAGTGACCCGTCATGGACTTGGTCGAACTCACCACCATGCGCCGGGAATGCTCGCCGAAAGCAGCTTTGATGGCCTGGGTTTCATTGATGTCACCCAAAGGGGTGGAGGTGCCGTGTGCGTTGAGGTACTGAACCTGATCAACATTGACTTTGGCGTTGGCCAGTGCACTCAACATAGCGCGGCGCGGGCCGTCCATGCTGGGCGCAGTCATGTGGCCGGCGTCAGCACTCATGCCGAAACCGGCAAGCTCGCCATAAATCCGGGCACCACGCGCTTTGGCGTGTTCGTATTCTTCGAGCACCATCACGCCGGCGCCCTCGCCCAGCACAAAGCCGTCGCGGTCTTTGTCCCAGGGACGGCTGGCGGTTTGCGGGTCGTCGTTGCGGGTGGACAGCGCGCGCATGGCAGCAAAGCCGCCTACACCCAGCGGTGACACAGTGGCTTCTGAGCCACCGGCAATCATCACATCGGCGTCGCCGTATTCGATCATGCGGCCGGCTTCACCAATGCAATGCAGGCCGGTGGTGCAGGCTGTGACGATGGCAATGTTCGGGCCCTTGAAGCCGAACTTCATCGAAACATGTCCGGAGATCATGTTGATGATGGAGCCGGGCACAAAAAATGGCGTGATGCGCCTGGGCCCCCTGGCAACCAGCTCAACTTTGGTCTCTTCAATCAGCGGCAGGCCGCCAATGCCCGAACCGATGACGCAACCAATGCGCACGGCCTGCTCTTCAGTCAGTAATTCGCCAATCGGCAAACCGCTGTCAGCCACGGCCTGACAAGCTGCAGCCATGCCGTAATGGATGAAGGTGTCCATGTGCCGGCCTTCTTTTTCAGCGATGTAGTCGCCGATCTGAAAGGCTTTGACTTCACCCGCTATCTTGCAGGAGAAAGCGCTGGCATCAAACTTGGTAATCAGCCCGATGCCTGATTGCCCGGCCAGAAGGTTGGCCCAATTCTCAGCCACCGTGTTACCCACGGGGCTGATACAACCCAGACCTGTCACTACGACGCGGCGACGGCTCATTCGCAAATCCTGGAGAAAAACTCAAAAGGCCGCGAACGGCCTTTGAGTAGGTTGGGGAAAAGCCTGATCAGGCTTTGTGATGGGTGTTGGCGTAATCAATCGCGTTTTGCACGGTGGTGATTTTCTCTGCGTCCTCGTCAGGGATCTCAATGCCAAACTCGTCTTCGAGTGCCATTACCAGTTCCACTGTGTCAAGTGAGTCTGCGCCCAAGTCGGCCACAAACGATTTCTCGCTGGTGACTTGGCCTTCTTCAACGCCAAGTTGCTCGGCAATAATTTTCTTAACACGTGCTTCGATATCGCTCATAGTTCCCTCTAAGGGTTGTGAATTAATCCGTGATTTTAGCCGCTTAGAGAGCACCCTCCCTTCAGACCAGCCGGACGGATGAGAACCGGCTTAAAACTCAGTTTTTACATCAAAAGGTTTCACATGTACATGCCGCCGTTGACATGAATTTCTTGTCCGGTGATGTAGCCGGCTTGGGGGCTTGCTATAAAAGCCACTGCATGCGCGATGTCTTGTGGTTTACCTAGGTGCCCCAGCGGGATCTGACCTAACAGTGCTTTTTGCTGTTCTTCGGGCAAACCGGCGGTCATGTCGGTTTCAATGAAACCCGGGGCAATGCAGTTGACGGTGATGCCTCGCGAGCCCAACTCACGGGCCAACGCCCGCGTCATGCCGGCCACGCCGGCCTTGGCGGCGGCGTAGTTGGCCTGCCCGGGGTTACCGGATGCGCCCACCACCGAAGTGATGCTGATGATGCGGCCGTAGCGTTGTTTCATCATGGTGCGCATAACGCCGCGGCTCATGCGAAACACCGCTTTAAGGTTGGTGTCGAGCACAGCATCCCAGTCTTCGTCTTTTAACCGCATGGCCAGCATGTCGCGGGTAATGCCCGCGTTGTTGACCAGAACCTGAATGCCGCCGTGTTCTTTGACCAGGCTGTCGATCAGCGCTTCAATGCCGGCCGCATCGGTGACGTTGAGGTTTTTGCCGGCGCAGCCCGGATAGGCGGCGAGCGTGTTTGAAATATGGGCGGCACCCTCATCCGTGGTGGCGGTGCCGATGACCTTCATGCCCCGGCGTGCCAGCTCGATTGCAATGGCCGCGCCAATGCCGCGCGAAGCCCCTGTCACCAGCGCCAGCTGGCCTTGTATTTGGATGTCCGTCATGCTTTGCTCATCAAGAGTGATTTAACTTCGGCCAGGCTGGCAGGATCGAACAGCGCTGCGCCCGTCAGGTCGGCGTCTATGCGCTTGACCATGCCGGCCAGCACTTTGCCGGGGCCGCATTCGATCAGGGTGTGCAGACCGCGCGCTTTCATTGCCAGCACGCACTCGACCCAGCGCACGGGGCCAAAAGCCTGCCGGTACAGTGCATCGCGCAGCCGGTCCAGGTCAGACTCAACGGCCACATCAATGTTGTTAACCACCGGAATCTGCGGCGCAGCCAGAGTCAAGGAAGCGAGTTTTTCGCGCAACTTATCTGCAGCAGGCTTCATCAGACTCGAGTGAAATGGCGCAGAAACCGCCAAAGGCAAAGCGCGTTTGGCGCCATTGGCTTTAAGCACTTCGCAAGCCTTGTCAACGGCGGCCTTGCTGCCGGCAATCACGGTTTGACCCGGGTCATTGAAATTCACAGCCTCGACCACTTCGGCCGAACCCGGCCCGAAACTGCGCACGGCTTCTGCGCAACCTTCGATAACTTTGTCGGCCGGCATGCCGAGAATGGCCGCCATGGCACCCACGCCCACAGGTACCGCATCTTGCATGGCTTGCGCCCGAAAGCGCACCAGTGGCGTGGCCTGACGCAAAGTCAAAACACCGGCCGCCACCAGGGCCGAATACTCACCCAATGAATGGCCGGCGACCGCAGCAGGAGGGGCGCCGGTCTCGGCCAGCCAGACGCGGTAAGCGGCAACGGCGGCTACCAGCATCACGGGCTGGGTGTTGGTGGTCAGGGCCAGGGCTTCTTTGGGGCCTTCACGAATGAGTTGCCCCAGGTCTTCGCCCAAGGCGTCAGAAGCTTCTGCGAGTGTTTGCGCCACCAAGGGGTGTGCGCCCCAAGCGTCCAGCATGCCAACCGACTGCGAACCTTGGCCTGGAAAGATAAAAGCAAATGGCTTCAAAAACGAGACTCCGTTAAACAAGCGTTGAGGTAATCGAAGTAAGCGCCGCAACCCGCTCAGTAGTCGAGCAGCACAGCGCCCCAGGTGAAGCCGCCGCCCACGCCTTCGAGCATGAGCGTGTCGCCTTTTTTAATTTTGCCGCTGCGCACGGCCGAGTCCAGCGCCAGCGGAATCGAAGCGGCCGAGGTGTTGCCATGCTGGTCCACCGTCACCACCACTTTGTCCATCGACAGCTTGAGCTTTTTGGCGGTGCTTTGCATGATGCGGATATTGGCCTGGTGCGGAATCAGCCAGTCGACATCAGCCTCGGTTTTGCCGGCCTTGGCCAGCACCGCACGGGCGGCGTCTTCAAGCACGCCAACTGCCAGCTTGAAAACTGCTTGTCCGTCCATGGTCAGCAAGGGGCTGCCAGACGCCTTGCCGCCCGAAACATGTCCGGGAACGCACAAAATATCGACATGTTTGCCATCGGCATGCAGGTCTGTGGCCCAAATACCGGGCTCATCCGAGGCCTCCAGCACCACAGCGCCGGCGCCGTCACCAAACAACACGCAGGTGGTGCGGTCTGAAAAGTCCAGAATGCGCGAGAAAACTTCGGCGCCCACGACCAAGGCCCGGCTGGCGCTGCCCGTCTTGATCAGGGCATCAGCCAAAGTCAGGGCATAGACAAAGCCGCTGCAAACCGCCTGCACATCAAAAGCCGGGCAACCGGCCACACCCAGCTTGTTTTGCAAAATGCAGGCTGAAGACGGAAACACCATGTCCGGCGTGGACGTCGCCACAATGATCAGGTCGATGTCAGCGGCCTGGCAGCCGGCCGCCTCGATGGCCTTGCGGCAGGCGTGCAGCGCCAGGTCGCTGACGCCAACATCGGCCTCGGCAAAATGCCGCGCCCGGATGCCGGTGCGCTCAACGATCCAGTCGTCGGAGGTCTCAACGCCTTTGGCAGCCAGTTCGGCGACCAGTTCGGCGTTGCTCAGACGGCGCGGTGGCAGGTAGCTGCCCGTGCCAGTGATTCGGGAAAAACGACTCATTCAGGGCTCACATGAGGGACGAAAGATCGTCAATGAACAGGGGCTTGCGGCAAAGTAGAAGACTCTTCAGGGGCTGCCGTCGCAGCGGCTTCAATCTGGGAAACAGCGGCCACATGCGCCAGCAAAGGTGCCGCATGGGCAATGCGTTCCTTCACTTTTCCCAGCAGGTTGTTAGCGGCTGCATCATAAGCGCGATTGAGTGCGCGTTCAAAGGCAAAAGCATCTGCCGAACCGTGACTTTTAAAGACCAGGCCACGCAAGCCCAACAGCGCTGCACCGTTATAGCGACGGTGGTCAACACGCTTTTTAAATGCAGATAGCACCGGATAAGACATGAAAGCAGCAATTTTCGTGAAGATATTGCGAGAAAACTCGGCCTTCATGAAGCCGCCTATCATGGCCGCAAGGCCCTCGCTGGCTTTTAGCGCCACATTGCCCACAAAGCCGTCGCAAACAACGATGTCCGTGGTTCCTTTGAAAATATCATTGCCCTCGACATTGCCAAAAAAGTTTAAATCGCCACTTTTAGCGGCAGTTCGCAGCAATTCGCCGGCTTTTTTAATGACTTCGCTTCCTTTAATAACTTCCTCGCCAATATTCAACAGTCCGACGCTGGGGGCTGGCACATTGGAAATGGCGGCCACCAGGGCCGAGCCCATGACGGCAAACTGCAGCAAGTGATGCTCACTGCAGTCGACGTTGGCGCCCAGGTCCAAGACTGTGGTGGCGCCGCCTTTGGCATTAGGCAGCTGGGTGGCGATGGCCGGACGGTCAATGCCATCGACCGTTTTAAGGACATAACGCGAAATAGCCATCAGGGCGCCTGTGTTACCGGCAGACACAGCGACGTCGGCCGCACCATCCTTGACCTGCTGAACGGACACCCGCATGGAAGAGTCTTTTTTGCGCCGCAGGGCGACCTCTAGCGGGTCATCCATGGTCACCACTTCAGTGGCCGGAACAATCTGGCAACGCGGATGCGCCTGCAACTGGGCAAAACGGGGGTGAGCAGAGAGGCTGGCGGGCAAACCTGTCAAAAGGATGCCGGCATCAGAATGCGAGCTCAAAAATGCCAGACTGGCCGGCACGGTCACCGAGGGGCCGAAGTCCCCGCCCATGGCATCAACAGCGATCCTGATCATGGGGTGACAGAAACTGTCAAAAAGAGCTTAAGCAACAAAACAAAAGCCCGCAGTATGAGTGCGGGCTCGCTTGTCTATGCGTGAATTACGCTTCGGACTTGGTTTTAAGCACCTTACGGCCACGGTAAAAGCCGGTAGGGCTGATGTGGTGACGCAAATGGGTCTCGCCCGTGGTGGACTCAACGGCAATGCCGGGAACATTCAAGGCATTGTGCGAGCGGTGCATACCGCGCTTGGAAGGTGATTTTTTGTTCTGTTGGACGGCCATGATCCGCTCCTGAGGGGGTGTAGGGTTGGTAATTACGCACTACAGCGGGCCTGACTTGAAAAAACCATGAACAGCAAAGTCATGGCCGGTCTGGCGATGCAACAGTACGCGAAGCCCACGATTATAGCGCCTTCGGGGCTGTTTGGACAGCCTGGCGTAGCGCCCGGCTGAAATCCTCAGTTTTTCTTGAGCTGGCTAAGCACCGCAAACGGGTTCGGCTTGGCCTGCTCGGCCTCGACCGCCGGGTCACCCGCGCTGAAAACCGGCGTGACCGGGCAGCTTTCATGCATGGGCACCAGCGGCAGCGCCATCAGCAACTCGTCTTCGATCAGCGTCAGCAAGTCAAACTGCGGCAGCATCACCAGCAGGTCTTCCTCGGACTCGTCGTCCTCGGCCATGGCCACTTCTTCGGACTCCACAAAGCGATACCACTGCTCAACTTCAAGCGCTGTGCTCACCGCCGCCATGCAGCGCTGGCAAGTCAGGGGCACAGAGGTATGGGCAGACAAGTGCAGCCAGACCTGGTCTTCGGCGCCGGACTGCGGACGCAACTCTGCACGCACCTGCCATGCAACGACTGCCTCCGGGCCAAGGTCTTGGGCTTCGTCGGCCAGGCGCTGCAAGTCATTGAGGGGCGTGACTTCAGACCACGGCTGGCCGTCTTGGGCCAAAGCTTGAAGGTTCAGCCGCTGGGGCTGGAAATTTCTGGACATGCGGATCAGTGTAAGAGAATCGGGGCATGACGCCCTCCACCCCAGCCCCCGCCGAGACCGGCGTGCCAGCGCAACGCGCACTTGTTTTAGGCTCGACCTCGCGCTACCGCCAGGAACTGCTGCAACGGCTGCGCATTCCATTTGCCGTGGCTGCACCCGACGTTGACGAGACACCGCAGCCCGGCGAAGCCCCGGCCGCACTGGCGCAGCGACTGGCGCTGGCCAAGGCGCGTGCAGTGGCCGCCGCCTTTCCCGAGGCCGTGGTGATCGGCTCCGACCAGGTGGCCGACCTGGACGGCCTGCCGCTGGGCAAACCAGGCACGCACGAGCGCGCCGTGGCCCAGCTGCGCCAGATGCGCGGGCGCACAGTGATCTTTCAAACCGCGGTGGCGGTGGTCTGCCGGGCCAGCGGCTTTGAACAAGCGTCGCTGGCCGCCGTCAAAGTGCGCTTTCGCCAACTCAGCGACGAGGCCATTGAAAACTACCTGCGCGCCGAGCAACCCTACGACTGCGCTGGCAGCGCCAAAAGCGAAGGCCTGGGCATCGCCCTGCTCGAAAGCATTGACAGCGACGACCCCACCGCGCTGGTCGGGCTGCCGCTGATTCGCACCTGCCGCCTGATAGAAGCCGCCGGTATCCGCCTTCTCGGCGTGAAAGCCGCCACATGAGCACTCACGGAAAACTGTACCTGGTGCCCGCACCGCTGGACTTCGGCTGCGAAACCACTGCGCCCCTGCAACTAGTCATGCCGCAAGGCACGCTCGAAGTGGCCGCCCGGCTGGGCTTTTGGGTGTGCGAAAACGCCCGCAGCACGCGCGCTTACCTCAAGCGGGTCAACGAGCTGCACCCGCTGGCCCAGACCATTCAGACCCTGCAGATTCAGGAGTTGCCGCGCGAGGTGCATAAAAAAGGTGATCACGGCGGCCAGTTCGACGCCCGTCCGCTCTTGCAGCCCGCCCTGCAAGGCCAGGACATGGGCCTGGTGAGTGAAGCCGGCATGCCGGCGATTGCCGACCCGGGCTCCTCGGTGGTGCGCGCCGCGCATGACCTGGGCGTGCAGGTGGTGCCGCTCACAGGGCCGATGTCACTGATGCTGGCGCTGGCCTCCAGCGGCCTGAACGGACAGAACTTTGCCTTTGTCGGCTACTTGCCGCAAGACGCGGGTGAACGCACGCAGCGCATCCGCGAGCTCGAATCGCTGGCCCTGAAAACAGGGCAAACGCAAATTTTCATTGAAACGCCCTATCGCAACACAGCCTTGCTGGGCGCTTTGCTGCAAACCATGAATGGCAACACGCGGCTTGCGCTGAGCTGCGGCCTCACGCTGGAGGCAGCCTGGTCACGCAGCGCGCTGGTCAGCGCCTGGAAAAGCCGGCGTGATGAGAAACCGGCGCCACCGCTGGGCCTGCCCACGGTGTTTTGCATCGGGCGCTAAGGCCTGCCGACTTTAGCGAATCGCCGGGGCGCTGCGCAGAGCGGCCTTCATGGCGCCCTCACCCAGCGCTGCACCAAAACGCTTGACCAGGCGTTCGGCCACGTTTTCGCGGCGCGTGTAGTCGATGATGTCTTCGGTCTTGACGACCTCGCGTGCAACAAATTCAAGCGAACCGAACTGGTCTGCCAGCCCCAGCGAAACCGCTTGCTGACCGCTCCAGAACAAGCCGCTGAACATCTCCGGCGTTTCCTTGAGCCGGTCACCACGGCCGTTTTTCACCACCGTGATGAACTGCTGGTGAATCTGATTGAGCATGGTCTGCGCATAAGCGCGCTGGCGCTCACTCTGGTTGCTAAAAGGATCGAGAAAACCCTTGTTGTCACCCGCGGTCAGCAAGCGACGCTCCACGCCGAGCTTGTCCATCAGGCCGGTGAAACCAAAGCCATCCATCAGCACGCCGATGCTGCCCACAATGCTGGCCTTGTCCACGTAAATCTCGTCGGCCGCCACGGCGATGTAATAAGCAGCCGATGCACAGGTTTCTTCAACCACGGCGTACACCGGCTTCTTATGCTTGGCTTTGAGACGCAAGATTTCGTCATTCATCATGCCGGCCTGCACCGGGCTGCCGCCAGGTGAGTTGATCAGTAAAACCACGGCGCGTGCGCCTTCGTCCTCAAAGGCGGCGCGCAAAGCTGAGTTAACAAACTCGGCACTGGCGTCACTGCCTTCAGAAATTTCGCCGCGAATCTCTACCAACGCCGTGTGCGGGGAACTCACACTGCTTGGGGCTGAGCCACGGTGCATAGCCAACCACACCAAGGCAATGAAAAATCCAAGCCAAGCCAGGCGCACAAAAGTTTTCCAGCGGCGCGTAGATTTTTGCTCCTCGAGTGCGGCAAAAGCCAGCTTTTCCAAGGTGGCACGCTCCCAGCCCGCTTCCAGGGCAGGCGCTTTGTCAGCGACGGCAGACGAAGCGGCCAGGGGCGGGGTCACGGGCGCGTCAGGGCCGGGGGATTGGACGGGTTCGGTGCGCTCGGGGTTGTTGTTGTCGTTCATATGTGTCCAGTTGGGGCCGCCATCTTAAAACTTAAGTGGCGCAAGGTTGTAGGCCGGGTGCCAAGAGACCACAGCGGCGTGTTCGGAAACTTCAATCTTGACCAGGCCGCCGCGGCACGGGCCGCCCGCGCATTCGCCGGTTTCGGGGTGGTAAGCGGCGCCATGGCTGGCGCACAGCAGCCACTGCCCGCGGTCGTCAAAAACCTGGTTGGGCTGCCAGTCGAGCTCCATCGCCACATGGGTGCAGCGGTTCAGATAAGCCTGTGGCTGACCCTCAAAACGAATGGCAAAAGCGCGGCAGGTCTGGCCGGCGTAAACCACATCAAAGGGCACCGCCAAGCCGCCCTCCACCAGGTCGGCCGAGTTGCACAAAGGCTGGGGCGTGTTGGATTCAGGCATGGTCGAGCAACCAGCGTTGGAGTTCCTGCACCGAATGCGCCACCACTCGCGGCTTGAGCGGTTCAAAGGCAGTCGGTTCGTGCGCGCCGTAGCTCACGCCCACGCTGGCACAACCGGCATTGAGCGCCATTTGCAGATCATGTGTGGTGTCGCCAATCATCAGTGTGCGCTCGGGCTTCACGCCAAACTCCGACATCAACTCATGGAGCATGCGCGGATGCGGCTTGCCCGCTGTTTCGTCGGCAGTGCGTGAGCTGTCAAAGCAGCCTTTGAGTTCGACGGCCTGCAAGGCCTCGTCCAGCCCGCGGCGCGACTTGCCGGTGGCCACTGTCAGCAAATGTCCGCGCTCTTTTAAATCAAGCAAGAGAGGCACCACCCCCTCAAACAAAGTGATGTCATTTTGGTGCACCGCGTAATGGTGGCGGTAACGCTTGCCCAGCTCGGGATAGCGCGCCTGGGGCACATCGGGTGCGGCATGGGCCAGCGCCTCCATCAAACCCAGGCCGATCACGTAAGAAGCGGCCTCGTTGCTGGGCACGGTGCCGCCCACGTCGGCCACCGCCAACTGAATGCTGCGCACGATGATCTGCGTCGAATCAAACAAGGTGCCATCCCAATCAAAGGCGATCAGGTCAAAGTTCAGGGGTCGGGACATGGGCCACCAGTGTGTCAAGTTCAGCGGGAAGCTCGGCCAGCAGCGTGATGCGCTTGCCGTTGGAAGGGTGTGTGAATTTCAAGCGCCAGGCGTGCAAAAACATGCGCTTGAGCGCGTGCCCTGCGGGCTGCTTTTGCAGGTTTTTATTGAGTTCAAAGTCACCGTATTTGTCGTCACCCGCAATCGGGTGGCCTTCGGTGGCCAGATGCACCCGAATCTGGTGCGTTCGGCCGGTCTTGATGGTGACTTCCAGCAAGCTGAAGTCGCCCAGCGGCTGCTCTGCAGACGCCGGCAGCGAGCCGCGCACCTTGACCAGCGTGACCGCGC
Organism: Polaromonas sp.; assembly: GCA_044357185.1. Classification (GTDB taxonomy): domain Bacteria; phylum Pseudomonadota; class Gammaproteobacteria; order Burkholderiales; family Burkholderiaceae_C; genus Polaromonas. The sequence goes on along the minus strand of JBIKPY010000014.1, from coordinate 30,284 downwards.
GCATGGCGTCCGGGTGCTCCTTGGCCACCACCCGCACGCGGCGCTCGCCGTCAGGCAACAGGTATTTTTGCAGCGGCTTGTCCAGCACCTTCAATTTAGGCGGCCATTGACCGGCCACCAGCGCCAGGTACACCTTGTCGGTTTCGCGCTCACGAAACTGCTCCTGCAGAATTTTCAGGGCCATGCGTTTTTTGGCAATCAAGAGCACGCCGCTGGTTTCCCGGTCCAGCCGGTGCACCAGCTCCAGAAAATCATGGCCGGGGCGGGCCATGCGCATTTGCTCGATCACGCCATAGGCCACACCGCTGCCACCATGCACCGCCACGCCGGCCGGCTTGTCGATGGCCAGCACATGCTCGTCCTCAAAAAGAATGGGGAATTCACGCGAAGGCGCCAGACCACCAACGCTGGACGCAGCGCCATGACGGGCAATCTCCACGGCCATCGCCTGGGCTTTTTGATCGGCGCGCTCCGAAGTTCGCACCGGCGGCAGACGCACCACATCGCCAGCCTCCAGCCGGGTGTCGGCCTGCGCCCTGCCTTTGTTGATGCGCACCTCGCCACTGCGGATGATGCGGTACACATGGGTTTTGGGCACGCCCTTGAGCTGGCGGATCAAAAAATTGTCCAGCCGTTGGCCGCCGTAGTCCTCTGTGACAGTCACCAGACTGGCCTGGGCAGCAGCAGCCGGCAAATGCGCCTGCGCCAGTGCGGGCATGGGCGCTGCTGCCGGCCGGACCAGCGGGCCGGCAGCAACAAAAGGCCTGGTCAAAGGCGCTTTGGCCTGTTGTTTGGCCCTGGCTGTTCCTGACCCTATAATGTGTTTCACTAGCGTTGCGCTGTAAGTAGTTGATTTGTCTGGCAGTTTAGTCCACCACAAGTCTTTGCATGCCGCAGTGCCGCGCTGGAAGGTCGATGCCAATGACTGTTTTGCCTGCAAAGCCAGGGTGCCAGGCACCCCGCGATAGGTAGTCACAGTGCGAAAGTCGACGTTTTGCGAACACAACGACGGAATACAAAGTACACAGCCTCAAGGGCTGTGTGCGGATCTTGATGAGATCAATCCTTATGACGGGTAGCCTCTTAGTGACAACTCTGGTTGGACTGGTTTTCTTATGCCTGCGGCGCCTCTGGGCCCCGCTGTCGTGCATAGCCATTCCCGCAACCCTTGTCACATGGACACGCCTTGCTATTTTTGAAATAGCAAATACCCGCCTGGCAGCGACTCATCCCATCCACGCGCCTACGCCCCAACGCCTCGCCTGAGCGCTCTTTTTTGAGCATTCAGTCCGAGCACGTGCAAGGCTCTTTCGGCAATTCCCCCCGTTCGCATCGCGTCTGCTTTCGGCATCGTTAGCCCAATTGGGGCTGTTGGGTGCGCAAGCTCAGGCTTGACGCACAGGAACGATAAGGAACTCCGATGAAACGGATGCTGATTAATGCCACCCAGGCTGAAGAACGCCGGCTGGCCATTGTTGACGGACAAAAACTCCTCGACTACGAGATTGAAATTGAAGGGCGCGAGCAGCGCAAGGGCAACATCTACAAGGCCGTTGTCACCCGCGTCGAGCCTTCGCTGGAAGCCTGCTTTGTCGATTACGGCGAAGACCGACACGGTTTTCTGCCTTTCAAAGAAATCTCGCGCAACTACTTCGCCGCCGGCGTGCCGGTCAACCAGGCCCGCATCAACGACGTGATCCGCGAGGGCCAGGAAATGATGGTCCAGGTCGAAAAAGAAGAACGTGGCAACAAGGGCGCGGCCCTGACCACCTTCGTCAGCCTGGCCGGTCGTTATGTGGTGCTCATGCCCAACAACCCGCGCGGCGGCGGCGTCAGCCGGCGCATTGAAGGCGATGACCGGGCTGAACTCAAAGAAGCCATGGACCAGCTGGAATACCCCTCCGGCTCCAGCATCATCGCGCGCACTGCCGGCATCGGCCGCAGCGCGCCCGAGCTGCAGTGGGACTTGAACTATCTGATCAAGCTGTGGACCGCCATCGAAGGCGCCGGCAAAAGCGGCAAAGGCGCGTTCCTCATTTACCAGGAATCGAGCCTGGTCATCCGCGCCATCCGCGACTACTTCAACAGCGACATCGGCGACATCCTGTTTGACACCGACGACGTCTACGAACAAGCCAAGCAGTTCATGGCGCACGTCATGCCCGAGCATGAGCACCGTGTCAAACGCTACCGCGACGATGCGCCGCTGTTCAGCCGCTTCCAGATCGAGCACCAGATCGAGTCGGCCTATGCCCGCACCGTGCAACTGCCTTCGGGCGGCGCCATCGTGATCGACCACACCGAGGCTTTGGTCTCTGTGGACGTTAACTCGGCCCGCGCCATCAAGGGCGGCGACATCGAAGAAACTGCCACCCGCACCAACCTCGAAGCTGCTGACGAAGTGGCCCGCCAGATGCGCTTGCGCGACCTGGGCGGCCTGATCGTCATCGACTTCATTGACATGGAAGAAAGCCGCAACCGGCGCGACGTCGAAAACCGCCTGCGCGACGCGCTGCGCCAAGACCGCGCCCGCGTGCAGTTCGGCACCATCAGCAAATTCGGCCTGATGGAGATGAGCCGGCAACGGTTACGGCCTGCGTTGTCAGAAGGTGCATCCATCCCCTGCCCGCGTTGCGGTGGTTCCGGCCACATCCGCGATACCGAAAGCTCGGCACTTCAAATTTTGCGCATCATCCAGGAAGAGTCCATGAAGGACAGCACCGCCTCTGTGCTGTGCCAGGTGCCCGTCGATGTTGCCTCTTTCCTGCTGAACGAAAAGCGTTCGGAGATCGCCAAGATTGAAATGAAGCAGCGCATCAACGTGCTGCTGGTGCCCAACAAAACTCTGGAAACGCCGAACTACAAGCTCGAGCGTCTCAAACACGACGACCCGCGTCTGGACAACATCGAGGCGAGCTACAAACTCGCTGAAGAAATTGAAGACCCGACCCTGGTGACACGCCGCAGCCAGGAAAAGCACAACAAGCAAGAACCCGTCATCAAGGGTGTTTTGCCGGATATGCCAGCCCCCATCGCAGCGCCCAAACCAGAGCCCGTTGCACCTGCTGCCAACCGGCAACGCGCGCCTGCAGCCCGCACGCCGGCTGTAGCGCCTGCGGCTGAAAAAGGCTTCTTTGGTTGGCTCAAAGGCCTGTTTGGCAGCGAGACTGCGCCAGCCAGCCCGGCCCAGGAGCCAAGAAAAGACGAGCGCGGCGATGGCCGTCGCGACGAGCGTGGTGAACGCGGCGAGCGCACCGAGCGCGGTGGCCGTGACGGCCGCCGTGGCGGCCGCGGTGAGCGCGGTGCCCGCAGCGAACGCGGTGGCGATCGTGGCGCAGACCGCGGTGAAGCGCGCGAGCCACGTGAAGCACGCGAGCCGCGTGAACCCCGCCGCGAACGCAGCACCGAGGCCCGCCCAGAGCGCGCACCGGGCGAAGGCCGCACTGAAGGTGGCCGTCAAGAGCAGCCACGCGGTGAAGGCCAGGGTCGCGGTGAGCGTCCACGTCGTGAGCGCGGCGACCGAAGTGCTGAGCGCAACGGCGCGCCACGCGATGCTGCCCAGGAAGAACTTGCACTGGCCAACCAGGCCGCCATGGCCGCTGCGTCGCGCGATGACACCACGGGCCCTGATGCCGCGCGTGAAGAACGCCAGCCACGCGAGCCCCGTGGTGAAGGTCGCCGCGAACGCGGTGGCCGCCGTAACGATCGCCGTGACGGCGCACCCGGCGCAGAAGACAGCAATGCCGCCTTTGCCGATGGCCGTGCACCGCAAACGGCTGAACGACTTGAAGGCCAGAGCGGCCCGACAGAGCCGGGCAACGAGCAAACCGCCGGTGAAGACGGCAACCAGGAACGCGCACCACGTGAACGTCGCAGCCGTGACCGCTACGGCCGTGACCGCCGCGAGCGCGGTGACCGCACTGATGCCAACGCCGATTCAGCGCCCGCCGCTGCCGACGGCAGCGATGCGCAGCGCCTGCCGGTGACGGCAGAGCTGAACTTCAGCGCCCCGGTCACAACTGAGGCCTCTGCGCCAGTGCCTGCAACGGCCCTGCCAACGCCTGCGCCAGCTCCAGTGGCTGCCCCAGCGCCTGCGCCTGCGCCAGCAGCACCAGCCCGCGCCCTGCCCCAGGTAGCGTCTTATGACCTGCCCTTGCAGGACCTGGCACAGGTGGCCAGCGCCTCGGGTTTGCAGTGGGTCAACTCGGACACCGCCAAGATCACTCAAATCCAGGCCGCGATGGCCGCTGAGCCACGCCCTGTGCATGTGCCCCGCGAGCGCCCGCCGGCAGTGGTGCTTGAAGCCAGCCCCCTGGTGCTGGTCGAGACGCAACGCGACCTGCGCAACATGAGCCTGCCTTTTGAAGAAGGCACGCCACGCAAGGACAAATAAGTCTGCGCACCACCGCCCGGGGCCCATTGGCCGCAGGCGGGTAAAGAAAAAGGCGACTCACAGAGTCGCCTTTTTTCATGGGGCAGCTTAAAGCTGTGCAGCCCGACGATAAGCCAGCTGCGCCGCTTCTGCGTCATTTCGCTGCTCGGCCAGCGCCGCCAGCGACAGCCAAACCTTGCGCTTAAGCGTCGCGTCTTGCAAAGTCAAAGAAGCATGCGCCAGCAATTGCTGGGCCTTGCCCCACAGCTGTCGTTGGAAGCAAGCCATGCCGGCCAGATACTCCACATTGGCGTCCCCGGGGCGCGCCATCACAGCGTTCTCAATGCGCGCCAGCCATTGCGCGTCGGTTGCGTCCAAGCTGGCTTCCAAAGCCAAAATAAATTTCACTCGCAGCGCATCACCCGATTCGGAGCGCGGCTGCATCACCGGGGTCCACACTTCAGCCAACCACTGGCGTGCCAAAGAGGCCTGGCCCTGCAGCGACATCAGGCGGGAAGCAGCATGCACGGCCACATCCGGCATGGCCCGCTCACTGGCGTCCAGAGTCAGCCAGACTTTGTGCAGCTTGTCGGGTTCGTGGGCGCCATTGAGTAACTCAATGGCCAGACCGCGCACGATGCTTTGCGCTGCAGGCGCAGAAAAAGCCCGGTGCTTGGCCAGCAAACGTGCAGTTTCCATGGCCAACTCCGTCTGGCCGGCCAAGCGCGCAGCGCGCAAACGCAGGCGCAAGGCGAGCGTGCGGCGGCCTGCGCCCACAGGCAACTTGGCCAGCCACTCCAGCGCCATCAAAGGGTCACGGTCGTCCAGCGCCCAGCGCACAGCACGCAGCTGAATACCTTCTTGCGTTGCCAACAAAGCGCGATGGCTGCTGGCCTCCAGCGCCATTGCCAGGTGTTGGTCACGCACCGGCCGGTTTTGCAAAAACTGCGCGCTTTCCGCCACCAGCAGATGGGCCAGCGAGCGCAATTGCATAGACCGGCTGCTGTGATGCCCCGAGTCGATACCCACATCAGCAATCAGCTGGCTCAGGCTTTTTTCTTGCGACAAGGCGTTTTCGGCCGAGCGTGAGGAACGTATGAAGCGCCCGGCCAGCAAATGCGCCAGCGCCTCCATCAAGGCGGCGTACATGGCGCGCTCTTTTTGCTGTGCGCGCCAGCGCCGCGCCTGCACCGGCAAAGAAGCAATCACGCTCAAGGCCTTGAGCGCAAAGTGCAGCAGCGCAAAAGCCGCAAACAGCAAGAGCACCATCAGGTTCAGAGAAATATCGACCCGGTGCGGTGCCCAGAAAAGCGACACCACAGCATCGTTGTCGCCGGCAAACAAGGCCACTGCCACGGCGACGCCGAACAGGGCAATGAACCAGAAGGCTGCGCGCATGGAGCTCAGCGGCCGGCCGCTGCCGTGGCCAGGGCGGCCAGGGTTTCCGTCAGGCGCGGCAACTCACCGCTGCGCAGCTGGGCCTGCACCTGCTGCAAAGCAGTCGTTGCGGCCTGTGTCTTGCGTGATGAACCGTCGAAATACCGCTGCAAGCTGGTCTGCACGCCGGCCAGGTCTGAACGCGCTGCATCGGTCTGGCGCGACAACAAGGCCAGCCGCGCATTGAGAAGTTTGAGCTTGATGTTTTCGCGTAAAAAGTAAGCCTGATCAGGCGCCAGCAGCGCCGCTTCGGGCTGGTCAATGCGGCTCACGCGCAACAGGCTGGAGGCTTCAGCACGCAGGCCCTGCAGCGTGCGTGCCAACCAATCGCTCAGCGCGCGGGTGTTGAGCGAGCTCCAAAAAGACGCATCAGGCGCTACGTTCCCAGGCTTTGCAGCCGCAGCCTTAGGGGTATCCACTGCCGCCGTTGAGGCCGCCACTGCGCTGTCGCCCGGCAGTTGGTTGGCCATCGGTAAATCATCAATCAGGCGAACCAATTCGTCGAGCTTGACCAGCAGCGCCGGCACATCTGTCAGCGAAGCGCTTCGGATGCGCTCAGCGTCCGTGGCCATGGCGCGCTGCACCGGGCTCAAACGCGGCTGGGCTGCGCGCACCAGGCGCAGCTCGGCCGCCTTCAGGGCCGCCAGCAGGGGCTCGGCGCTGCCGGTGAGCAGGGCTTGTTGCTGGGCCAAGCGCAGGCCGGCTTCCAGGTCAATCACCAGATTGTCATCACGCGAGCGAGACAGGCTGCGCATCAGCTCTTCAAGCTGGGTGCGCTGCAAACTGACTTCATTGAGGCGGGTTTCAGCGGCCAACAAACGCGCAGACAGCTCGCGCGTAGCCTCTTGCGACTGGCGCGCCAGCGTGCGCGCCTCCATGGCCTGCGCACCCGTATCGGTGCTGCGTCTGGCCAGCTCTTCCTGAATATGATTTATTTTTTGCCACGACAACAGGGCACCGACTGCGGCCAGCACCGCCAGCAGCAAGACCCCTAAGGCCCAGGGCCGCGAACGCCAAACTGCCACAGAGGGCTCTTCTTTCACCACAGGCGTTTCAGGGCTGCTCATGGGCGCAGCTGCAGGGTCTGTGGGGGAGGAAATGTTGCTCATGGATTCAATGATTCTATCGATGCAACGATATCGTCCACCGACGGCCGTGACTCGATAACAACACCCCAGCCCGCAGCGCGCGCCGCTTCGGCAATGCGCGGGTGCGTGGCAATGGCACGCGCCTGCGACCAGTCGCCCGTCGGCAGCCTCGGCAGACTGTCCAGCCCCTCGGCACTGCTCAACAACCACATCGAGCCGTCATGCCGGCTGTCTTGCATGCGCTGCAACTGCTCTGCGCTGAAGTGCGGTACGCGGCGCTGGTAGACCACCACAAAATCCACCACGGCCCCGGCGGCTTGAAACTGCGCCGTCAGCCATTGCCGGCCCGGCGCTGCGGCATCCACCGCCGCCCCGCTCTGACCCCGCACCATCAACACTCGCCGCCCGGCCCATGCGCGCGCACCCACCACTTGCCACAGGGCCTCAGAGTCAAACTGGCTGGCTTCCTTCGCGGGCGTGTCGATTTGCGCCAGCGGCACCCCCTGCGCCTGCAACACCCGGGCTGTGCCGGGGCCGGGTGCCATCAAGCGAAGCTGCTCCGGCAACGCAGTTGCGTATGCAGGTCTGGCTGCAAAAAAATGCTTGACCGCATTGCCGCTGACAAACATCAAAGCGGCAAAGTCGCTGAGCCGGCTCCACGCTGCTTGAAGGGGGGCCGGATCGTCAGCGCCGGTGATTTCGAGCAAGGGCAAAGCTTCAGCATGCAGGCCCCGCTCGCGCAGCTGCGCCACCCAGCGCTCTGCATCCGGTGAGGGGCGGGTCACGATGATGCGTTGACCCCGCAGCGCAAGCGGGGCAAGGTGTTGCGGCGACGCAGAGTCAGGCGCTGGCATTTGAGGCCCAGACGGCGCCCCCAGCGCGCAGCATCGCGGCCACTTGCTCGCCCAAAGTCTCAGCCTCTGAGAAGTCGCGCACCGGCGACTGCTGCTGCGCACGCACCAGTGGCGAAGCCGCTTCCGGGTCACCCCAGGCGGCTTCGAGCCGCATGCCGGCATGTTGCGGGCCGGTCGTGAATGCGGCCAAAGGCATGGAGCAACTGCCGCCCATGGCACGCGAAACAGTGCGCTCGGCCGTCACGGCCAGCCAGGTGGGCATGTGCGCCAACTGCGCCAGGCCGTCCAGCAAGTCCTGGCGGTCGGCCCGCACCTCAATGCCCAGCGCGCCCTGGCCGGCGGCCGGCAGCATGGCATCAGGCTCAAAAGTGGCACGAATACGGCTTTGCATACCCAGGCGCTTGAGTCCGGCCGCAGCCAGCACGATGGCGTCGTACTGGCCTTCGTCGAGCTTGCGCAGCCGCGTGTCCAGGTTGCCGCGCAAAGGCTCAATGCGCAAGTCAGGTCGCAAAGACTTCAGCAGCACCAACCGGCGCAGGCTGGAGGTGCCGACCACGGCGCCCTGCGGCAGCGCGGCCAGGCTGGCATAGGTGTTAGACACAAAGGCATCACGCGGGTCTTCGCGCTCCATCACGCAGGCCAGCGCAAAACCCTGGGGCAGGTCCATCGGCACGTCTTTGAGCGAATGCACGGCGATGTCGGCACGGCCGTCGGCCAGCGCGGTTTCAAGCTCTTTGACAAACAAGCCCTTGCCGCCGACCTTGCTCAGTGAGCGGTCCAAAATCTGGTCGCCCTGGGTCGTCATGCCCAGCAACTCGACCTGCCAGCCCAGCTGCGTTTGCAGCAAGGCTTGTACGTGTTCAGCCTGCCACATGGCCAACCGGCTTTCACGGGTGGCGATGACGACTTTAAGCGCCGTTTTTTTGCTTGTTGAAGTATCTGCGGTCACGCGAAACTGCCTCGTAAACGTTGTGTTGAGCGAATGCTAGCATGCAAGCTTTGTTAACCCGGTACAGCCAATATCGACTTCCGCGCGGCTGCCAAGCTAAAAGGTGCAGCCCACGCTGAGCCCTGCCCCTTCACCCCGATAAAATCTGGCTTATATGACAAACCAACTCGACACAAAGTCCCAGGCCTGGTCGGCGCTGTTTTCAGAGCCCATGAGCGAGCTGGTCAAGCGCTACACCGCCAGCGTTTTTTTTGACAAGCGCCTGTGGCAGGCCGACATCACAGGCAGTCTGGCGCATGCCGAGATGCTGGCGGCGCAAGGCATCATCGGCGCGGCCGACCATGCCGACATCCAGCGCGGCATGGCGCAGATCACCGCCGAGATCGAGTCCGGGGCCTTTGAGTGGAAGCTCGACCTGGAAGACGTTCACCTCAACATCGAAGCGCGCCTGACCCAGCTGGTCGGCGACGCCGGCAAGCGCCTGCACACCGGCCGCTCCAGAAACGACCAGGTCGCCACCGACGTGCGCCTGTGGCTGCGCGGCGAGATGGACCTCATCATCGATTTGCTGGTTGACCTGCAAAAGTCACTGGTGGACGTGGCCGAACAGAACGTTGAAGTCATCATGCCCGGCTTCACCCACCTGCAAGTGGCCCAGCCTGTGAGCTTTGCGCACCACCTGCTGGCTTATGTCGAAATGTTTGCGCGTGACGCCGAACGCCTGCACGACGTGCGCCGCCGCACCAACCGCCTGCCGCTGGGCGCTGCCGCGCTGGCCGGCACCACCTACCCGCTGGACCGCGAACGCGTAGCCCGCACGCTGGGCATGGTGGACGCACACGGCCAGCCGCAAGTCTGCCAAAACAGCCTGGACGCCGTCAGCGACCGCGACTTCGCCATCGAGTTCACCGCCGCCGCCAGCCTGTGCATGGTGCACATCAGCCGCTTGAGCGAAGAGCTCATTTTGTGGATGAGCCAGAACTTTGGCTTTGTGCGCATTGCCGACCGATTCACCACCGGCTCGTCCATCATGCCGCAAAAGAAAAACCCCGACGTGCCCGAACTCGCCCGCGGCAAGACCGGCCGCGTGGTCGGCCATTTGGTGGGTCTGATCACCCTCATGAAAGGCCAACCCCTGGCCTACAACAAAGACAACCAGGAGGACAAAGAGCCCCTGTTTGACACCGTGGACACGCTCAAAGACACCCTTCGCATCTTCAGCGAAATGGTCGGCGGCCAGCTCAACCCCGCCACCGGCCAAAAAGAAGGCGGCATCACCGTCAACGCACTGGCCATGGAAGCCGCCGTCAAAAAAGGCTACGCCACTGCCACGGATCTCGCCGACTATTTGGTCAAAAAAGGCCTGCCTTTCCGCGACGCCCACGAAGTGGTCGCCCACGCTGTCAAAACCGCACAGGCTCAAGGCGTGGACTTGTCTGAACTGCCACTGGCCACACTGCAAAAGTTTGACAGCCGCATCGAGCAAGACGTCTTCGGCCCGCTCAGCCTGCAAGGCTCACTCAACGCCCGCAACACCCTGGGCGGCACCGCGCCGGCGCAGGTACGGTTGCAGATTGAGCGGCACCGGTGGCGGCTGGCATGATGCTTGAGTGGACAGCCGTGCTGTCTGTGGGCGATGCCCGCATGGACGACACGCATGAAGAGTTTATGAGCATGCTCAACCATCTGCTGGCGGCGCCGCCAAACGAGCAACTGCCGCTGTACCGCAGCTTCATCGAGCACACGGTGGAACATTTCGCGCAAGAAGAACGCTGGATGCTGGCCACCGGCTTTGCAGCCGACAACTGCCACGCTGGTCAACACGTCACCATTCTGGAAACCATGAACGCCGTGTTGGAACACAGCGAAAAAGGCGACGCAGGCATCATCAAGCGCATAGCCCTGGCCCTGGTTGAATGGTTTCCGCAGCACACCGCCAGCATGGACGCCGGCCTGGCCCAGCACCTGAAAAACGTGGGCTTTAACTCCAGCACCGAAACCCTGTCCGACCCCAGCACCGTGCGCTCGGCCACCATGAGTGGTTGCGGTACTGTGAGTTGCAGTTGAGCGCAGCTTGCGCTGCGCTGTAATTCCACGCTCAACTAAAATTGGCGAAAAGTCTGCTAACAACGGCAAGCCTCGCGGATTGCCGCTATGCACGAAGCTCAACGCAAATTAGGCAGCCGACCCAGCCGCAAGAACTGGGTTTCTCCATTGGTGCCATCGACGCCGTCGTTGTCGGTAATGGCGAAAGCGTTACCCGCCGCATCGACTGCAAAACTCTCAACCTTGTCAAGCACAATGCCTCGGGGCTTTTGCAGATCAGGTACCAGGTCACGCACCATGCGCTTGGTGACCACCGGCACTTGGCTGGCGCCGACTGCTGCAGGCACCAGGCCTGCCACAGAAAACGCGCGCAGCGTCTTGAGTGATTTGTCGCCGAACTGGTTGTCGCGCTCAATCACCACAAATTCATTGGGGCCGACTGCAGTGATCTCAGACAAACCAACCCAGCCGTCCGCTGCCGTGGTTTTGTCCAGCGGGTAGTGCAACACGCCCCAGGTCTTGTTAGCGGGTTGGTAACGCAATATTTTGGCGAAACCCTGAGGATCGTTTTTCCATTCGCGTTGCACTGCAATCCACACCACCTCGTCTGCGCCGGCGCCAGTACGGGCTACGCCTTCAAATCCAAACCGCACCGCCTGGCTGGCCAGTGCGGCTGGCAGTTCAATTTCTTCCTCAACTTCGCCCTTAGGCGAAACGCGTAAGAGCAAGTTTTTTGCAGTGTTATCTTTTTTGGCGGGGTCACCTTCCGATGCGATCCAGAAACTGCCGTCTGCACGCTGGGCAATGCCTTCCGCATCAAAGCCGGCAGGTTTGCCGCCCTTGGTGACAGTGATCTCGCTGGTGATGAGCGCCGGGGTGACGTTGGCATCAATTTGCAAAATGCGGGTGGTGGAGTAGGCGCTGTCCGTGACTGCCCACAAGCGGCCCGGCTGCTGAATATCCGCAGAAGTTCCGGAGATGGCGCCCCAGGCGATGGGCGTGCCTGCAGGCGTGTCTTTGGACACCAGTGTGGGGTAGTTGGCAGGCGCATTGCTGCGCTGGTAAATGGACACAGAGGCACGTGCCGCGCCGTCTGTCTCTGAGGCCACCACCAGGAGATTGCGCTGAGGAATGGCCAGCAGACCCTCCGGGCCTGCGCCCGCGGGCAGCGCTTGCAAGAACTTAGGTTCCTTGCCGGGACCCATGTCCAACCACACGCTGATCAGAGAAGATCGCTCGGAGCCGATAAAGATCAGACGGTCTTTGCCAAACACGCCCACTTCTGCGCTCTCGGGCTCATTGCCCTTGGCGGCAGACCGACGCTCGGGGTAGTGGCCCAGACGGATAGCCAGGTGGTCCAGCACGGCGCCACTGTCAAATTCCACCTTGCCATCAATGTTGATGATGGAAAAGCTGCGCGAGCCGCCTTTGTAATCGCCCTCGTTGGCCGTCACAAAGCGATTGTCATCGAGCCATGCCACCGCATCGGGCTCACGCAGAACGCCCGTGATGGATTCCGAAGGATTGATGACGCCGTCACGCTTGAGATCGACCTGCTTTAAGTTGACCGAGCCCGCAGAGAAGTGGCGCACGACCTGTCGCTTGGCCACGTCAATCAGCACAAGGTGGTTGTTTTCTTGCAGCGAGACCACGGCCATGCCTTTGGCATTGACTTTGACAAACTCGGGTTCCGGGTCGGTGGGGGCGATCGCTGCCAGACCCGTCAGGTTGATGGGGTGCGCGCCGGTGCAGTCGGGAACGCCGTTTTTAATCGGCAAAATCGTGACATTGCCAGCAGGCAGCTGGGGAATAGCGCCCTTGTTGAGTGCTTCGTCGCGTTGGTTTTCCAAGACCACCACGATGTTGCGGCCCATTTTGTCGAGCGCAACCGAGTCCGGCTGGCCCTGCAGATTGCATTTCTCAATGACTTTGCGGGTGGCGATATCGATAGTCACCAGGTGACCCTCGGGCTGGTAAAACAGCTTGGAGGCATCGACTGCGGCCATGATTTTGCCGCGCAAGATAACCACCGAGGTAGGCTCACCGTCAACCGGTATAAAACCAGCAGGCTGCGGGCTGGCCGGGTTGGTAATGTCAATCAGGCCGATACCCTGTTGCTCGCCATCGGTGTAGGCCAAAAGGCGGCCGTCTTCACTGGCTGCGACGATTTCAGCAACCGACTTTTTACTGACCGTGCGGCCTGCGGGTACGTTGCGAAATGCTTCAAAGGTGGCAATTCGGTTGAAATTCTCGGCTTGCCCTTGTGCATGCACAGGCAAAAAGGCTTGCGCACAAGCGATGGCCAGTGCAGCCGGAATGAAAGTTGATACCCGCTTCATAAGATTTACCTTTTGGTTTTTATCGCCAATTGACCGTATTGGTTTAACGTTCGAAGGTAGCAAGCAAATATTTCATTTCTGTGACTTAGTCGATTGAGGCGCGAAAGCAAGGATTCATGCCCTCGCAGGCCCCGTTTCCTCACCAGTAGCGCGCTCACTGCTGAGCCGGAAAAAATGCAATTGACAACACCATTTATGTCAATACAATAAATCGCATGCGCATCGAGTTCGACCCCTCCAAGGACGCAGCCAACAAGGCCAAGCACGGCTTGTCGCTGGCCTTGGCGGCTGATTTGGAATGGGACAGCGCGCCATTAGCTTGCGCAAAGCCAATATTCGAGAGGTGACCCACTATGCAGAAAACGATTAAGTCCCGCACCGGCCGCGAAATCATCTTGCCCACCAGCGCGGAAGACGCGGCCATCAACGCCGCCGCTTTGAGCGACCCCGATGCCCAGCCCCTGAGCGACACCGAACTGGCCCGCCTGCGCCCCGCACGCGGCAGACCCACTGCGGCCATCAAGCGCCCCATGCTTTCCATGCGGGTGGACCCTGACGTCTTAGCCCAACTGCGCGCCAGCGGCAAAGGCTGGCAAACCAGAGTCAATGCCTTGTTACGGCAAGCGGTTGAGCAGGGAAAAATGTAGGCGGCGCATTAGTTACCGTTCCCCCCGGTCTCTTCAATCAAATGCGGCTCGTTCTGACCGCATCCAGGTGTAGACCACGCCCAGGCCTGCTGTCGCGCCAGTCGATCGGCGTACCAGGGGGCTGCTTTCGTTGGCTGCGCCGGCAACGCTGTCCAGTCGCGCAAAGCCGAACAAGTTCCAGTCCCTTCCCAGGCTGCGCGAAAACGTTGTGCCCAAACGCAAGGACACCAAGCCGCTTTGAGCCGTATACGCCGGGCGCATGGCGGTGGCTTCCGAGCTGCGTACTTCATAGAAAGTTTGTGCCAGACGTGTGTCGGCAACGATGGCGCTGACCGACGTGCTGTAACGCCAGCCGCTGTCGGACCGCCTGGAGTAGGTGAGCTTGGGCTCAAAGCTCCAACCCCGGTGGGCGGCCTGGTCACTAAGGTCAAGCACTGCGCGCACTGGAAACACCGCACTCTGGCGGCCACCGGCAGGACCGGCGCCCAGATCCCACTTCAGGCGAGGCCCCAGCTCCACCAAAGTGCCCAGCTTGCGCATGCCTTGGCGGGCCTCAATGGTGTCACTTCCTGAACCAAAGGCACCGGCAAAACCCAGGTCCAGCTCCAAAGTCTCAGTCTTCAGGGCGCGGATGCCTGCCGTCTCACGGTCGGCTCTGAACACATCACCGCGATAGATGAAGTAAGGCAGCGCCAGGGCTCTGTTGACCTGCTGATCTGAACCCGGATAGGCGTTCTGCGACACGCCCAGCGCGACGCCGCCCAACTCCCAAAGTGGGGCCCCGCCGGGCCTATCGTCGGCCTGCGCGAGGGCAGCCGTGCTAAGAACCGCGCAGCAGCCGGCGACTACGCCACGCCAGGTCGGCAAGTTGCTGAGACCGCCAAACGGCTGGCGTGATTGATGGTTCATGGATTTGTCCTGATAGGGAGCTTGGCGATATGTAGGAGCACAGATGGAATCATGGACCCTAATTGAATTGGAGAGTCCAACAATTCAATTTAATCATGCTGCGCACGGGGGCTTAAAGGGTGTTGAGGGAATTGGGGTCAGATCCCGTTTATTCCTTCATCCGTTCACCCTGAGTTTGCCCAAGGGTCCAGCAATGTAATGCCGCAAGCTTCAAAATCAGTTGTGTTGCGGGTCGCCACTGCTGCAGCATTGGCGAGCGCGATGGCTGCATAGGCTCTGGCGGCGGCGCTGTCAAATGGCAGGTGCGGCCGCGGAAATCTTCATCCAGGATGCCTTCTATCGCTTTGGTAAGCGCAGTGCGTCGTCGCCTTAAGTGAACTGCGGCGGTTAAGTCATGGGTTCACGCACAGGCAGCGCCAGATCAACCCGGTCAGCTGGCGCTACAAGCGCACGTATTGCGGCGGCGAAGTTGCTTGGCGCAGAGCCTTCCGACGTGACCCGGCGCAGAATGTCTCGCACCTCTTCTTCCACCGTGTGGCCGCGTTCGGCAGGCCGAACGCGCAGGCGTTGCATGATCTCGTCTTCAAGGTTGCGGATCGTGATGCTAGCTGTGACCTCCGTTTGGTTGGGCGCTGCAAGTGCAATCAATGAAAACAATGTCATCGAAAAACCCAACTGGCTGTCAAAGTTGCCATTGAAGGAGTTGAGAAATGGTGTCTGACCCCATTTCTACAATCATCGTTCAAATACCCTTTTTTAAGTCCTCGAGTGAGCGCTTTCGAAACCAATCCCATAATTTATCAGTATCGGACACGTGGTCAGTCGTCAGTCCAAAAACAAGCATTACGCTACGAGTTTTAGGGTCAATATAAAACCTCTGGCCATTATTTCCCAAACCAGCAAACCAACTATCCTTGTCTGCACTTTTCACCCAAGTTTGATAGCCATACTTGCGAAAATTTACACTTTCGCTCTTTGGGACATCGACCGTATCAGTATGCATTCGCTGCATCCATGATTTTGAAATTAATTTTTGCCCGTTAATTTCTCCCTCGTTAACCACAAGTTGAGAGATTAAAGACCAGTCATTGAGCGTGGCATAAAATCCGGAAGCGGCACTAGTTAAATCCCTGCTTATATTAGCACTTATCCAAAGTGCTTGCGAAGATGTTGGAAGATGTTTCCAAATATGCTCTTCAAAATACCTAACCAAAGGTTTATTGGTCAGTTGTGTCATGAGCATACTGAGCACATCTGTACAGTGCGGGTCATAAGCAAAAACTTTACCCGGCTCAATCGGCTCGATAGTTTTAAAATACTCCGGTAAAGGCATGCCACCGTTTTCTTTAGAACCGAACTTTTTAAGGGCATATTTACCAGCACTTCCCTCATTACCATTGTCAACGAAATGGAATTTGTGACCACATTGCATTTGTAAAGTTTGGCGTAAGGTCGCTTTCCCTAAGGGGGAGTCTTTTAAATCAGGAACTAATATACCCATCTTCTCATTCAAGTCTTTTTCTTTAATGTCTCCTCTGTCTATAGCCACACCAATTGTTAATGCTGTAAAGGTTTTAGCTATAGATTGACTATCAAATTTAGTATCCGGCGTACTTCCATATTGATATTGCTCATAAACAATTTGACCATCTTTAATCAACATCATGGCTGTAATGTGATTTTTTTTGACGATATCGTCAGGCTTTAAAGTTTTAAATTCAACAAAAACTTTTGGAAGTGGCTTGGGAGCATCGTTCGGTTGCAGCCAACCGTTATTATTTTTATAGTTTGATAGCCCCTTTCCGGTATAAGCTCCAACTCGAAATTCTGGGATTGTTCTAAACGGTACTCCAACTGCAAACGGATATCCCTTTGATTTTCCAAATTTTTCTTCATCTAGTTCTGCATACACAAAGCTATTTGTAATCAGCAATAAACATAATAATATTAATTTTTTACTCATTTGAATTTCCTTGATTTATCTGTATTTCATTTTTTTAGTTTTTCAATAAAAAACTAATCTGGCAGTATCTTTTCATTATGAGTACTGTGTTTTACTCCTTTGGGTAAGTTCACTTGCGTTCTTTCCGCCCTCAGACGAAGAACTTCCACGCCAGCTCTGACCACCTCGCCCATCACCACAGCTCAGGCTCACGCTCAGCCTGCCAGGAGGCCGCCCAGCGCGCCACTATGACATCAAAAAATTGTAGTGGTAGTCCCCCAATTCACTAGACACTTTTCATGAAATTGGGGTCGGATCCCATTTTTAACTTGTAAAAATACTCAGTCGTTGGTGGCAGTCAAATAATTCGGTGTTGAGTGTTTTTTTATTCGGGCTTGTCAAATGGTCGGCGGCAGGCGTGCACTATCAATATAAAAGTACTATTTTTATAAATATTTATAGTCATTTATGCCGTACCAAGGAGGAATACTCGGATTGAAATGGATTCCTGCCTTCGAAGGAATGACGAGATAGGGGCAGGCCTGACGGACAAGGTCGGCGTGAACAAATTTCCAAGCCCCACCCTCCCCCTGCAAATTTCCTCAACCAGCCCACTCGGCATTGCCGTTAGCATCTAGCCCTTAACTGGAGACAAGACCCATGCCCGTGATCACCAACATTGAAGACTTGCGCGTTCTGGCGGAAAAGCGGGTGCCGCGCATGTTTTATGACTACGCCGATTCGGGCTCGTGGACCGAGGGGACTTACCGGGCCAACTCGGAAGACTTTCAAAAGATCAAGCTGCGCCAGCGTGTAGCCGTCAACATGGAAAACCGCAGCCTGGCCACCAAGATGGTGGGCATGGACGTGAAGATGCCGGTGGCGATTGCGCCTGTGGGGCTGACGGGCATGCAGTGTGCCGACGGTGAGATCAAGGCGGCTAAGGCGGCTGAGAAGTTTGGCATTCCGTTCATCCTCTCGACCATGAGCATTTGCTCGATAGAGGACATTGCCGCCAACACCACGGCGCCCTTCTGGTTTCAGCTGTACATGATGCGTGACCGCGAGGCCATGGCCACCATGATTGAGCGCGTGCGCAAGGCCGGCTGCAATGCGCTGGTGCTCACGCTCGACTTGCAGGTGATTGGCCAGCGCCACAAAGATCTGAAAAACGGCCTGACCGCCCCGCCCCGCCCGACCCTTGCCAACATCATCAACCTGATGACCAAGCCGCGCTGGTGCTTAGGCATGGCGGGTACGCGCCGCCACACCTTTGGCAACCTGGTCGGCCACGTCAAGGGCGTGAGCGACATGAACTCGCTGTCTGCCTGGACCAACGAGCAGTTTGACCCGCGCCTGTCGTGGGCCGACATTGCCTGGGTCAAAGAAAAATGGGGCGGCAAGCTGATCTTGAAAGGCATTCAAGACGTGGAAGACGCCAAGCTGGCCGTGCAAAGCGGCGCTGACGCGATTGTGGTGAGCAACCACGGCGGCCGCCAGTTGGACGGCGCGCAGTCGAGCATCCACGCCCTGCCCGCCATCGTGGAGGCGGTGGGCTCTGACATTGAAGTGTGGATGGACGGCGGCATCCGCTCCGGCCAGGACGTGCTCAAAGCCTGGGCGCTGGGCGCACGCGGCACCTTGATCGGCCGCGCCATGGTCTACGGCCTGGGCGCCATGGGCGAAGCCGGCGTGACAAAGGCGCTGCAGATTCTGCACAAAGAGTTAGACATCACGATGGCGTTTTGCGGGCACACCGATATTCAGACAGTGGACAAAAGCATTTTGTTGCCGGGGACGTTTCCGACGGCCTGAACACAGGGTCGGGGCGGCTGCGTGGGGCTATGCTTTCAGCCTTGCGATGACCACTGAACACGTACGCCGTATTGCCCACCTCGACATGGACGCTTTTTTTGCGTCCATCGAGTTGCTGCGCTACCCGCAGCTCAAGGGTTTGCCGGTGGTCATTGGCGGCGGGCGTCGCTCTGTAGACGATGCTTTGCTGGTCAAGCATGGCGAGCGGGCGCTGCGCTTTATTCCACTCGAAGAGTTTCCGCGCCTCAAGGACTATGTGGGCCGCGGCGTCATCACCACGGCCACGTATGCGGCGCGGCAGTTTGGCGTGGGCTCGGCCATGGGGCTGATGAAGGCGGCCAAGTTGTGCCCCGACGCGATTGTGTTGCCGGTGGATTTTGACGAGGTGCGCCGCTACTCACGCGCTTTCAAAGACGCCATTCGCGAAGTCGCCCCGCTGGTCGAAGACCGGGGCATTGACGAGGTGTACATCGACTTCACCGACGTGCCAGGCGGCCAGCGTGAAGGCGGGCGCTCACTGGCGCGCTTGATTCAGCGCAGCATTGCTGAAAAGACCGGCCTGAGCTGCTCAGTGGGCGTGGCGCCCAACAAGCTGATCGCCAAGATGGCCAGCGAGTTCAACAAGCCCAATGGCATTTCCATTGTGCACGAGGCTGACCTGCAAAGCCTGATCTGGCCGCTGGCCTGCCGCAAGATCAACGGCATCGGCCCCAAGGCTGACGAAAAACTCAAACGCCTGCACATTCACACCATTGGCGAGTTGGCAGCGCAAGAAGTCGGCTGGCTGATAGACAACTTTGGCCAGGCCACGGGCGCGTGGATGCACGAAGCCGCCTGGGGCCGCGACAGCCGGCCGGTGGTGACCGAGAGCGAGCCGGTCTCCATGAGCCGCGAAACTACGTTTGAACGTGACCTGCACGCGGTGCGCGACAAAGCAGCGCTGGGCGAGGTGTTCACCCGGCTGTGTGAAAAGGTGGCCGAAGACCTGCAGCGCAAGGGTTACGTGGGCAAGACCATCGGCATCAAGCTGCGTTACGACGACTTCAAAAGCGTCACGCGTGACCAGACGCTGACGCACTACACGGCCGATGCCCAAGCCATTCGCCACAACGCCGGCCTGCTGCTCAAGCGGGTGCCGCTGGCGCAGCGGCTGCGTTTGCTGGGCGTGCGCGTGGGCACGTTGGCCAAGGCTGAAGATGTGGCGGCGCTGGCGCAAGCCCCAGCGGGAGTGGAAGAAAACGCCCCACCTCCCTACACCGACCAGCTGTTTTAAATCAGCAGATTTTCCATACAAACGTATGGCTTTTTATATGGCTAAATGCTACTATGAGTTATGACCGCAGCTCAATTCGAATGGGATGACAACAAGGATGCTGAAAACCAAGCCAAGCATCACGTGCCATTCCAGGCCGCGCAGGCGGCATTCGCTGATCCGCATCGCGTTATCGCCAAAGACCTGGCGCACAGTGAAGCCGAAGAGCGTTTTTACTGCATCGGCAAAGCTGGTGGCGGCATCTTGACGGTGCGCTTCACCTACAGGCGCAAAGTCATTCGAATCATTGGGGCAGGATATTGGCGTAAAGGAAAGGCAATTTATGAAAAAGAAAATCGTTTACACGGATGAGCCCATGGGCGACGTTGAGGTGGTCGCGGATTTTCTGCCGTCACCTGCCGAGCTGGCATTCCGGGAAGATGGCGTGAAAGTCACGCTGGCCCTGAGCAAGAGCAGCGTGGAGTTTTTCAAGTCTGAGGCAGCCAAGCACCAGACCCAGTACCAGCGCATGATCCGCCGGTTACTGGATTCATACGTTGCTGCCCAGGGCAGCGTTGCCACTAAGGAGAAACGAACAGTGCGCAAGCGCGCACCGATTTAGGTCTATCGAATCGAAGCGCGGCAACATCAGGCCTGTTTGCCTATCGCATGGGCGATGCGGTAGCACCCCATTCGCTTCACATAAGCCAACAGGTCGATGTCTCCACTATCGGTAAATCTCACGCCGGTTGCCAACCTGAACCACAAGGACGCGCAAAGCGCCGTCCTGAATGTCACAAATCACTCGGCAATCGCCCACCCGGTAGCGCCAGAATCCACCGTGCGGCCCGGTCAATGCCTTGCCCGTATTGCGTGGGTTTTCAAGTCCGGCGATGCGCTCATCCATGAAGTCAACGATGCGCAGCGCCGTCTGTTTGTCGAGCTTACGCAGCTGACCTTTGGCCGTGTCGGCGAATTCAATCGCCCAGGCCAAGGTCTTTTCTCAAATCAGCAGCGGAATGCACCTTTTCTTTCCCTTTACGGACACGCTCAAGCACATCGGCAGCGAGGTAGTAGTCCTCCATTTCTTCGATGCCCTGCTCAATGATTTCGCGCAGGTAGAAAGCCTTGGTGCGCCCAGTCTGAGATGCGAGGTAGTCAAGCCTTTGCTCGGTCTCTGGAGCAAGACGAATTGAAGTCGCCATGTCAAAATCTCCTTTTTGAATACATGCATTCAATGTATCACGGGGAGCTTATCTTGGCTAGCCGGGGGCGTCAGCGTATCGGTTGAGCGGCCAGCCTTACTGCCGCGCCGTGCGCACCGCCGGCGGTAAGGCCTGCGGGTAGCTGGTACGAAAGGGGTTGATGTCCAGCCCGCCGCGCCGCGTGTAGCGCGCATACACCGCCAGCTTGGCGGGTTTGCAGCGCGTCCAGATGTCCATGAAGATGCGCTCGACGCATTGCTCATGAAACTCGTTGTGGTTGCGAAAGCTCACCAGGTATTGCAGCAGGCCTTCTTGCTCGATTTGCGGGCCGCTGTAACTGATCTGCACGCTGCCCCAGTCGGGCTGGCCGGTCACCAGGCAATTGCTTTTGAGCAAATGGCTGGTCAACACTTCGCTCACGGGCGCTTCGTCAAACGCAGCGTTTAACAAATCCGGCGCGGGTGTGTAGCGGCTGCATTCGATGTCGAGCCGGTCCAGGTTCAGGCCGTCGAGTTCTTGCAGCGGCTCGCGGTCAAACATATCCGGCAGCAAGAGCTTGACGCCGACCGAGGCAGGTGCGCCGCCCGAGGCCGCGCCGCGTGACAGGGCTTCGCTCAAGTCAGTGCGCAGGCGGGCCAGCACGTCGGCGGCGTCTGCAAAGCGACTGTTGTTAAAACTGTTGAGGTAGAGTTTGAAAGACTTGCTTTCCACGATGTTGGGCGTCTCGCAGGGCACCACCACTTGCACCAGCGCTACTTGCGGTTTACCGCGCAGGTTGAGCCAGCTCAGCTCGTAGGCGGTCCACATGTCGGCGCCAAAAAATGGCGCTTGCGCACCGACGCCGATCTCTTGCCGCTTGCCGGCGCGCGCAATCGGGAACAGCAAAGCGGCGTCGTACTGGTCGGCGTAGGCCGAGGGTTTGCCAAGTTCGGATTGTTCAGGGGTGTTCATGGGCTGGGGCGAGGATGTTTAAAAGAAAGCGCGTTCGCGTAGCCACTTGGTGGCGATCCATTTTTCACCGGCCAGCACCGGGGCACCGCCGTGCAGCGACAGGCTGTCGGGGTGGGGCTGGCTGTAGCTGAAAAACACCGCGCTGCCACGTTTGGGCAGCACGCTCAGGGCGGCGTCGGTAAAGACGGTGGCGCCACCGGCTTCAGGTTCGTGCAGGTACATGATCAGCGTGGCCACACGCTGGCCGCCGCGCTCCAAGATGGCGGGTGTGCCGGCTGCGGCGGGGTCAAAGTAGTCAAAGTGCGGCAAGTACTCGGCGCCCGCTTCGTAGCGCAGAACTTGCAGGCCTTCGCCGTTTTGCACAGGCCAGTCCAGCAGGTGCGCAATGCGCGCCTCAATACGGCTAATGAGTGCGCTTTCACCGCGCTCAAAAAACATGCCCTGGCTGGTGCGGCTCTGGTGGGTTGCCTCGCCGCCGGTTTGCACGTCTACGGTGCGCGAGCGCGTCATGCGCGGCGCGGCTTGTTCAACAAGGGCTCGGCACTCGTCTTCACTCAAAAAATCATCGAGCACCACCAGCGCCGGCTCGCGCAGCACCAGTGAAGCGCGTACTTCGCAGTCGCCGGCATCGAGCACCAGGCGATCACCCGCCAGGGCGGGCCAGGGCATGCGCTGGTCTGTGGACGCTCTGGCCGCGCTGGCTGCGGCGGCAAGCGGCTTGGCCTGAGGCTGCGCCATCAGCTGCGCCACCACGGCGTCGCTCCAGCCGGCTTCGACCAGGCCCTGCATGATGTCGTTTGCCGTGAAGCCGCTGGCTTGTTGCGTGCGCATCCAGGCCCGCAAAGCGGGTGTGATTTCACTGAAGGGGTTGATGGCTTGACTCACGTTGCAGGGCTCAGGTTTTACGCGGACTCACGGCGGAACACCAGACGCTCCGGCGTGGACACGTCGGCTGTGAATTGATAGCCCTCAAGGTTAAAGGATTCCAGCTTTTTCACGCTGCTGAGTTTGTTTTCAATGGCGTAGCGCACCATCAGCCCGCGTGCGCGCTTGGCCATGAAGCTGATGATTTTGTACTTGCCGGCTTTGTGCTCTTCAAACACGCAGTTCACCACGCGCGGCTTGAGCGCTTTTTTGTCGACCGCCTTGAAATACTCTTCGCTGGCCAGGTTGACGATGACGGACACCGCCTCGGCAGCGGCACGCTCATTGAGGTAATCGGCGATTTGGCTGCCCCAGAACTGGTACAGGTTTTTGCCCTTGGTGGTGGACAAGGCCGTGCCCATCTCGAGCCGGTAGGGCTGCATCCAGTCGAGCGGGCGCAACACGCCGTACAAGCCGCTCAAAATGCAAACATGCTCTTGCGCCCATTCAAGCTGCGCGGGCTTGAGTGTTTTAGCGTCCAGGCCTTCGTACACATCGCCGTTAAAGGCCAGCACGGCCTGCTTGGAGTTGCTGGCGCTGAACTTGGGTGACCAGGCTTCGTAGCGGGCCACGTTCAGGCCGGCCAGCTTGTCTGACAGAGTCATCAGCTCAGCTATCTGCTGGGGTGACTTTTTCTTGAGCACGCCGATCAGTTCAGCCGACTGAGCCGGAAACCCGGGCAAGCTGTGCGGCAGCGCCCCGGCAGGGGTGTCGTAATCTAGCGATTTGGCGGGTGAGAGTAAAAACAACATCTGTGGCATCCTTTGGCTTTGCAATTATCCGGCAGCAAGGCCCCGGCGCCGCGCCTTCACCCCGATTCACCTGGAACAGCACTTGAGCGCTTTATTCACCCCCTTAACTTTTGACGCACCCAAGGAAGCGTTGACCCTGGCCAACCGCATCGTGGTGGCACCCATGTGCCAATACGCCTCCACCATGGGCCAGGCCAATGACTGGCACCTGATGCACTGGGGCCAGTTACTCAACAGCGGCGCGGCCATGGTCACGCTGGAGGCCACCGCCGTCTCGCCGGAAGGCCGTATCACCCCGGGCTGCCTGGGCCTGTGGGACGATGCCACTGCGCAGGCGCTGGGCGATCATCTGGCGCGCGCGCGCCGGCTGGCGCCGCCCGTGCCGGTGTGTATTCAGCTCAACCATGCCGGGCGCAAGGCTTCGAGCGCCCTGCCGTGGGCAGGTGGCGCCCTGCTGTCCCCGGCCGATGGCGGCTGGCAAACCCTTGGCCCCAGCGCACTGCCGCATGCCAGCCACGAACCTGCACCGCAAGCCCTGTCGGTGCAAGATATTGCTCAAATCACTGCAGACTTTGTGGCAGCCGCCCGCAGAGCCGATGCGATGGGCGTGGACGCCATAGAGCTGCATTGCGCGCACGGTTACCTGATGCACCAGTTCCTATCACCGATCAGCAACCAGCGGCAAGACAGTTACGGCGGCTCTTTTGACAACCGCATCCGCATGCCCCTGCAAGTGTTCAGCGCCGTGCGCCAGGCCTTTGGTGGCACCCTGGGCATGCGCATTTCGGGCACCGACTGGGTCGATGGCGGCTGGACTATTGAAGAGACGGCCGAGCTGGCCCTGCGCCTGAAGACGGCGGGCGCGCAGTTTGTGCACATTTCTTCAGGCGGCGTCTCGCCACTGCAAAAAATCACGCTGGTACCCGAATACCAGGTGCCCTTGGCCAAGCGGGTGCGTGAGCACTCGGGCCTGACCACCTTTGCGGTGGGCCTGATCACCGAGCCACAGCAGGCCGAGGCCGTGCTGGCGCGCGGCGACGCGGACCTGGTGGCAATGGCCCGGGCTTTTTTGTACAAACCCCGTTGGGGCTGGGAAGCAGCGGCAGCGCTGGATGGCCAGGTGAGGGCCAAAGAGCAATACTGGCGCTGCATGCCGCGTGAAGCGCAGCACATCTTTGCAGATGTGCGCATAGGCTCACGCTAAAAAAGCCGAAGATACCCGCAAGAAAAACCCACCCGGCAGCCGCAACACAGCTTGAGGCTGGGCTGGGGATGCAGCAGTTTCAGCGCAGGTCGCTGGCCAGCGAGGCCAGGGCCTCGGGCGGCACGCTCACATGCGCCGGGTAGTTGGTGTGGTCGCAGCCCACTTTGACGCTGGCACCGGCCTTGACGGCAGCGCACATGGCAGGGGTGAGTTCAAAGCGCACAAAGTGAACGGCTGAGGTTTTCTCGTCGTTCTCGCGGTCCATGTCTTCGTCTGCAATCGCGTAGACGCGGGCATGGCCCTCGACTTCCACAAAGGTGCGGTCTTCCACGCCGATCAACCGGGCCAGCTCGCGCTTGCGCTCGTTGACGTCGGGGTACTCGATCAGCATGGTGGCTTTCCAGTTGCTGCCATCGGGCATCAGGGGCGCATAGGCCTCGATCTCTTGCTCGATGCCTTCTTCTTCAAAGATTTTTTCGATGCGCAGCATCTCCTGGATCTGGTAGCGGATGCTGGTCTCGCTTTCAAACTGCAGGTTGATGTGCTCGCCCAGGTGCACGCTGCGCAGTTGGCGGTGCGCCATCACTTCTTGCTTGTGCGCTTTGCGAAACTTGCTGTAGGCCTCGAGCGTCATGAGGCTGTCGCGTGTGATTTTTCCGGTGACTTGCATGTTGATTTCCTTCAATGAAATTAAGACGCTGATTACTTCAGGCCATAGGCCGTACGGATCAGCGTGAGTGGGTGTTTTTGAGACGGCGCGCCCAGCTTGTTGACTTCAAAGCCCTGGGCAATGTGGTGGCCGCCCAGCGGGCAGTCCGAGCTGATGACGTCGGGCAGGCCGCCGTCTTTGTGATTGGCCATGGCCTTGAACAGCGGCTTGCCGATCTTCATGGCCTGCTGGTGGTAAGGCAGCTTCACACCAAAGGTGCCTGCATGGCCCGAGCAACGCTCGTGCGTGTGCACGCTGGTGCCGGGCACCATCTTGAGCATTTCCTCGGTTTTCTTGCCGATGTTTTGTACCCGGCCATGGCAAGGAATCTGGTAGCTGATCTTGCCCAACGGCACCGGAAACTCCATCTTTAAAAAGCCGTCGCGCTTGCGGGCCATGAGGTATTCAAACGGGTCCCACATGTGCGCTTTGACCAGCTGAACATCAGCGTCGTCAGGGTACATGAGCGGGATTTCCTGCTTGAACATCAGGGTGCAGCTGGGCACGGCGCTGAGAATGGCGTAACCGTCTTTGGCATAGCGGGCCAACACCGGAATATTGGCCTCTTTGCTTTTGTTGACAGACTCCAAGTCACCGAGCTCGAGCTTGGGCATACCGCAGCACTGCTCTTTATCAACCAGCACGTAAGGCACTTCGTTGTGGTCCAGCACCTTGAGCAGGTCGTGGCCGATGCCGGGTTCGTTGTAGTTGACGTAGCAGGTGGAATAGATCACCACCTTGCCGGGCGTCTTGGCACCGTCGCGCACCGGGTGTGGCGGCGACTCGGGGGCGCCTGAGCGGAACTTCTGGGTGGCCAGTTCAGGCAGCCAGGCGTCCTTGTCCACACCCAGTACTTTTTCCATCAGGGCGCGGGCCGGCTTGGTTTTGTTGACGGCATTGACCGCCTGCACCACGATGGGTATGCCGGCGAACTTGCCGTGCGTGTCGGTCGAGGCGAGAAACTTCTCGCCCATGCCGACTTCACCTTTTTTGAACTTGATGGCCTTGGCCTGCAGCATGGTGTGCGGAAAGTCGAGGTTGAACTCGTGCGGCGGCACATACGGGCACTTGGTGAGGTAGCACAGGTCGCACATGAAACACTGGTCCACCACTTTCCAGTAGTCTTTTTTGTCCACGCCATCGACTTCGCCGGTCTTACTTTCGTCCACCAGGTCAAACAAGGTGGGGAAAGAGCCGCACAGGCTGACACAACGGCGGCAGCCGTGGCAAATGTCAAAGATGCGTTCCATTTCATGGAACACCTTGTCTTCGTTGTAATAGTCCGGGTTTTTCCAGTCGATCGCGTGACGCGTCGGGGCTTGCAGGTTGCCTTCTGTGGCCATGGTCTTGCCTCTTAAAGTGATTTGTGAAAGGGCTCTTGGGCTGTTGGGCTTGATAAAGCCCTTTCACAAAACTCTACGCCCTTTTTCAAGGGCGCAGAAGAAAGCGAGTCGCCGCCTTATGGGCAGCGTTTGCTCAGGGGGAAATCAATCCACCAGTTCGGCCAAAGCCTTGGCGTAACGGTTGGCGTGTGAACGCTCAGCCTTGGCCAGGGTTTCAAACCAGTCAGCCACTTCGTCATGACCTTCGTCACGAGCGGTCTTGGCCATGCCGGGGTACATGTCGGTGTACTCGTGGGTCTCGCCTGCAACAGCAGAAGCAAGGTTTTCACGGGTGCCGCCGAAAGGCATGCCGGTAGCTGGGTCGCCGCACTGCTCGAGCCACTCGAGGTGACCGTGAGCGTGGCCGGTTTCGCCTTCAGCGGTAGAGCGGAACAGCGCTGCCACGTCTGGTTGACCTTCGACGTCAGCTTTGTTTGCGAAATACAAATAACGGCGGTTGGCCTGAGATTCGCCGGCAAACGCGGCTTTCAGGTTTTCTTCCGTTTTGGAGCCTTTGAGAGCAGCCATGGAAATCTCCTTGGGGTTGATGAAAAGTCGTTTGTTGGCCTTGGAAAAACTCCAAAGACACCCAAACGATACCCGCGGTCAGGCCTGCCGTCTAATTGGACAAATCAATACACCTTTTCGTGAAAAGCTATTGCCCCGCCACCATTGATAACGATTCCCAATTGGCCGGCCGTGAGCCCACTGCGGCTTAAACCGCCCTGAACAGCGAAGCACACGGTCATGCAGGTGCCGGCACAGGCCCGTGGACTGGCGCTTAGTTAAAATCAGGGTTTTACGATCTTCTATCGAAACGGCCTGCCTGCCGGCGCCGTTTTTCATTTCAAAGTCCCCATGAGCCAAGCCCCCGCCAAGCCCCTTGCCGAGAACGCCGTCCCGCCCGTCGAGCAACCCGGCCTGCAGTCCCTGTCCAAATCGTTCGAGCCCGCCGCGCTGGAGGCGCACTGGGGCCCGGCCTGGGAGCAAAGCGGCATGTACGAGCCGACGCTGGACGCCAGCAAACCCTCATTCGCCATTCAGCTGCCGCCGCCCAACGTAACGGGCACGCTGCACATGGGCCACGCGTTCAACCAGACCATCATGGACTCGCTCACGCGCTACCACCGCATGCTGGGCCAGAACACGCTGTGGGTGCCCGGCACCGACCATGCGGGCATTGCCACGCAAATCGTGGTCGAGCGCAAGCTCGCAGGCGTTGGCAAAACCCGCCACGACCTGGGCCGCGCAGCCTTCATCGACAAAGTCTGGGAATGGAAAGAAGAGTCCGGCACCACCATCACGCAGCAGATGCGTCGCATGGGCGATTCGGTGTCGTGGAAGCACGAGTACTTCACCATGGACCCGAAAATGTCCAAGGTGGTCACCGCCACCTTTGTGCAGCTATACGAGCAAGGCCTCATTTACCGCGGCAAGCGCCTGGTCAACTGGGACCCGGTCTTGCAAAGTGCGGTGAGCGACCTGGAAGTTGAGAGCACCGAGTCTGAAGGCAAGATGCATTACATCTTGTACCCCTTCTCCGACGGGCCGCAACTGATCGACGGCGTGTTGAGCCAAGGCATGACCATTGCCACCACCCGCCCCGAGACCATGATGGCCGACGGCGCGCTCGCCATCCACCCCGAGGACGAGCGCTACATCCACCTGCTGGGAAAAATGGTGGACCTGCCCTTGTGCAACCGCAAAATCCCCATCATCGCGGACGACTTTGTGGACCGCGCTTTTGGCTCGGGCTGCGTCAAAATCACCGGTGCGCACGACTTCAACGACTACGCCTGCGCCCAGCGACACGGCCTGCCGCTGATCACCATCTTTACTCTGGACGCCAAGGTCAACCACAACGGCCCGGTGCAATACCAGGGCATGGACCGTTTCGAGGCGCGTAAAGCCTTGCTGGCCGACTTAGAAAAAGACGGCCTGCTGCTCGAAGTCAAGCCCCACAAGCTCATGCTGCCCATCTGCGCCCGCACCGGCCAGGTCATCGAACCCATGCTCACTGACCAGTGGTTTGTAGCGATGAATAAAGTCAGCGACAAAGACCCGACCGGTAAATCCATCGCACAAAAAGCGATTGACGCGGTAGACAGCGGTGCGGTCAAGTTCGTTCCCGAGCAATGGGTCAACACTTACAACCAGTGGATGGGCAATATCCAGGACTGGTGCATCTCTCGCCAGCTCTGGTGGGGCCATCAGATTCCGGCCTGGTACGACGAAGACGGCAAGGTTTATGTGGCCGCCGACGAAGCCGCCGCTCAAGCGCAAGCCCCGGGCAAAACACTGCGGCGCGACGCCGACGTGCTGGACACCTGGTATTCGTCGGCCTTGGTGCCCTTCTCTTCAATGGGCTGGCCTGAGAAAACAAAAGAGCTGGATCTTTTCCTGCCGTCCAGCGTACTGGTCACGGGCTACGACATCATCTTTTTCTGGGTCGCCCGGATGATCATGATGACCACGCACTTCACCGGTCAGGTGCCTTTTAAGCATGTCTACATTCACGGCTTGGTGAAGGATGCGCAGGGCAAAAAAATGAGCAAGTCCGAGGGCAATGTGCTGGACCCGGTGGACCTGATCGACGGCATCGAGCTGGCGCCGCTGCTGGACAAGCGCTCGCAAGGCCTGCGCAAGCCCGAGACCGCGCCGCAGGTGCGCAAGAACACAGAAAAAGAATTCCCCGCCGGCATTCCCGCCTACGGCGCCGACGCACTGCGCTTTACCTTTGCCTCACTGGCCAGCCTGGGCCGCAGCATCAACTTTGACGCCAAGCGCTGCGAGGGTTATCGCAACTTTTGCAACAAGCTCTGGAACGCCACGCGCTTTGTGCTGATGAACTGCGAAGGCCAGGACTGCGGCCTGGCACAGCACACCAAGGCGCAATGCCAGCCCGGCGGCGAGTTTCACAATTACATGGTCTTCTCGCAGGCCGACCGCTGGATTGCGTCGACCCTGCAACGCGTGGAAGCCGACGTGGCCAAGGGCTTTGCCGACTACCGGCTGGACAACGTGGCCGGCAGCATTTACCAGTTTGTCTGGGACGAGTTTTGCGACTGGTACCTGGAAATTGCCAAGGTGCAAATTCAAAACGGCAGCCCGGCCGAACAACGCGCCACGCGCCGCACGCTGATCCGCACGCTCGAAGCTATTTTGCGTCTGGCGCACCCGGTGATCCCGTTCATCACTGAAGAGCTTTGGCAAAAAGTCGCACCGGTGGCCGGCCTGGGTGGCCGCTTTGTGGGCCAGACCAAGTACCCGACCACGCAGCCCGAAAAAATCGACACGCAAGCCGAAGCGCATGTCACCAAACTCAAAACGCTGGTGGACGCCTGCCGCAACCTGCGCGGCGAGATGAACGTCTCGCCTGCCGTGCGCTTGCCTCTACTGGTGCTGGGTGACGCAGACTTCATGCGCAAGGCCGCGCCCGTCATCAAGACGCTGGCCAAGCTCAATGACCTGAAGGTGTTTGACGACGAGGCCGCCTGGGCCACGGCT
>JBIKPY010000068.1:0-15267 GCA_044357185.1 Polaromonas sp. | reverse complement strand
GTATTTTGCGTTGATGGTGCTTGGCCTGGCGATGGTGGTACTGTTGGCCGGCGATTCCTTGACCAAGGCTTTGCTGGCAATGACGTTTGGCCTGTGGATCGCCGGAATGGGTACGGACTTGTTTACGGCCACCTCGCGCTTTACCTTTGACCAGACTGAATTGCTGGGGGGCATTGACTTCGTTATCGTGGCAATCGGTATTTTTGCCGTGGGTGAAGTGATGGCCAATATGGAGCCTGAAAAACCGCTCAACATGTTGCCCGTACCCAAAGGCCTGAAGAATTTGTTTCCGACCCTGCAGGACTTGAAAGATTGCCGTTTTGCTTTTATGAACGGCTCGATCATCGGGTTTTTCATTGGAGTTCTCCCCGGTGCCGGTGCGACGATTTCCTCCTTTCTTAGCTACGGCCTTGAAAAAGCGGTGTCCAAGCATCCAGAAAAATTTGGCACCGGTGTCATCGAAGGAGTCGCTGCGCCCGAAGGTGCTAACAATGCTGATACGGCAGGTGCATTGGTCCCGCTCCTGACGCTGGGCATTCCTGGCAGCGGCACGACCGCCATTTTGTTGGCCGCGCTGGTACTTTGGGGATTCAAGCCGGGCCCTATGTTCATTGAAGACAGTCCCGCGATGTTCTGGGGCCTGGTGGCCAGCATGTACATCGGCAATGTCGTGTTGCTCATACTGAACCTGCCCTTGGTTACCGTGTTCGCGCAATTGTTAAGGATGCCTGGGTATGTCATGTATCCCTTGATCCTGGGGGTGTCCATGGTGGGCATCTATACGATCAATTCAAGTGTTTTTCAGCTCTGCCTGCTGGCGGTCTTCGGTTTGGTTGGTTACGCCATGCGTAAGCTTGACTTTCCGACGGCCCCATTGGTGCTTGGCTTGGTGTTGGGCGATTCAATGGAAAAAGCATTGCGCCAATCATTGATGATGTCCCAAGGTGACTTGTCCATTTTGTTTCGTCCAATTCCTGCGGTGCTGCTGAGCATCGCAGCCTTTCTGCTTATCGTGCCACTTATCAAAAAATTTAATTCGGTACGATCTCAGGTCATTGACAAAGAAGCCTGAACCCACCTCATCAACTCAACCGGAGACAACCATGAAACTATCCAAGACAATTTGTTCACTTGCCATTGCCGCCATGGCAGGTTTTGGTGGATCTGCCAATGCCCAGTGGAAACCAACCAAGCCGATCGAGATGATCGTGCACACGGCGCCCGGCGGAGGCAATGACGTGCTCGCACGCGCCATGGTCCAAATGCTGGAGAAAGAAAACTTGTTGCCCGTTCGCATGCAGGTTCTCAACCGACCTGGCGGGAATGGCGCAGTGGCGGCTGCCGCCATCGCAGAAAAAAAAGGCGACCCGCACACACTGGGCGTGGTCTCGAGCGCCTGGATTGCCAACGCTCTCGTCACCCGTGAGGCCAAGGTGACCTTGCACGACCTCACACCGGTCGCTGCTCTGTTGCAAGAGCCTGCACTGATTGCCGTGCGTTCTGACTCCCCCTTCAAAACACTCAAAGAGTTCATTGAGGTCGCCAAGGCCAAACCCGGGACACTCAAACAGTCTGGTGGTTCAGTCACATCGCGCGACAACATCATTCGCCAGACACTGCAACAAAGCACTGGGGCTAGGTGGGCATTCGTTTCGTTTCCAGGCGGCGGTGAGCGCCTGGCAGCCTTGCTTGGCGGTCACGTCGACATGATGGTGATTGAGCCTCAAGAAGCCGGTGAGCAGATTCGTGCCGGAAAACTCCGCGTATTGACTCAAATCTCTGACAAGCCGCTCTCAGGTTTTCCTAACGTGCCGAATTTGAAACAGTCTGGATTCGACGTCGGATCTTCGCCACAAATCCGCGGCTTGATGGCCCCACCGGATTTCCCGAAAGATGCGCTGGCTTATTACGAAGACCTGTTCTCAAAGTTGAGCAAGACTGCTTCATGGAAAAAATACGTTGATGACTTCCAGTTAGAAGACAGCTACATGAACGGCGCCGCTTTTAGTAAAACCATTACCGCCATTGAAAATGATCTGAGAAATCAGTATCAACAAGCCGGCGTCAAGACGGTCCGATAAGCTACCACCGGCATGAGATCAGCCGCGTGGCTGCTCCTGCCTGGCTTAGGGTTAGCCTGCGTGCTGGCTCGGGCATGAAAACTTCCGTTAATGAACTCCGGTCTTTTGGCTGGCGCCCTTTAGTGATGCTGCTGTCCGAGACCGTACGGATGGCGGCGTTGGTCCTGATCCTGATCCTGGCGGGAGTAGCGGCATGAGCCTGTGGCCGCCAACCCGTGCAGTCGACTACATCGAGGCGAGTGCCTTGAAAGAGGAGCTCGCCAATGCGGGGGAACTGGCCTTGCTGGATGTGCGCGAGCAAGGACAGTATGGCGAAGGGCATCCTTTTCATGCGGTGAACTTGGCCTTTAGCCGGCTCGAGTTTGAGGCCCGCCGGCTGCTCCCCAATCCGGCTGTTCAGATCGTGCTCGTGGACGACGGCAGCGGCGACACGCTGGCCCTGCGCGCCGCCAGCCGGTTGCAGGCGATGGGCTACGTCAACGTCCGCGTGCTCAAGGACGGTACACAAGGCTGGCGTGCCGCCGGCTACACCCTGTTCAAGGGTGTGTACGTTCCCTCAAAAACCTTTGGGGAGCTGGTCGAGATCCAATGCCACACGCCCAGGATCACCGCCAAGGATCTGAACGCCATGATGGAGCGTGGCGATGACATCATCGTGCTGGACGGACGCCCGCGCAGCGAGTACGCCAAGATGACAATTCCCGGCGCGGTGTGCTGCCCCAATGCCGAACTCGCCTACCGGCTACACCGTCTTGCCCCTGAAACGAGCTCGACCGTTGTCGTGAACTGCGCGGGCCGCACCCGCAGCATCATCGGCGCTCAGTCCCTAATCAATTTGACAACTCACCCACGCGTCTTCGCGCTTGAAAACGGTACCCAGGGTTGGTTTTTAAACGACTTCCCACTGGAGCTGAACAGCGACCGCCTCTATCCGGAAGTCTCTGCGGCCGACGGCCCTTTGGCCAAGGTCAGGCAAAAAGCGGCTGACTTGGCCCAGGCATGGGGGGTTAAGCGCATCACGGCCGATCAGTTCAGGCTTTGGCGCGTGGACCCCACCCGAAGCACGTATTTTTTTGATATTCGAACACCGGAAGAGTTTGCGAAAAATCCAACCCCTGGGGCACTCCATGCCGAAGGGGGTCAACTGGTGCAGGCTACCGATCTTTACGTCGGTGTCCTCCATGCTCGTATTGTTCTCTTCGATACAGACGGAATTCGTTCGCCTTTGATCGGCAGCTGGCTGGCTCAAATGGGCTACGAGACATGCTTGCTCGCAAGCGAAGAGGCTTTGAGCGCACACGAGATCAAGCCCTTGCACGAGGACAAGCTTGAGACAAGGCTATTGCCCGAGCTCACGCCCGACGAATTCTGTGCCTTGGAAGGCGCCGTCATCACGATCGACCTGCGCCCGAGCATGGCGTATCGCGCCGGGCACATCCGGGGCTCGGTCTGGTCGACCCGTAGCCGTCTTCGCGCTTGTATCGATGCGCAAAGCGCCCTGCTGGGTCAGGCGTCAGCGCCCATTGTTCTGGTGGCCAGTAACCCAGGTATTGCCGCCCTTGCAGCCAGTGAATTGAGCGCCGCGCAGCTGCAGCGCAGCCGATGCATCATCGCCGATTCAGCTACGTTGGGACGCTACGGAAAGAATATTGACGCAACACCCGACCATCCGGCCAATGCCGACTGTCTGGACTACCTGTTTTTCGTGCATGACAGGCATAACGGGAACAAACTCGCTGCGACCCAGTACCTGCAATGGGAGCAAAATCTCGTCTCTCAACTAGACCAGCAAGAGCGATCTAGCTTCAAGATTTGACACTTGGGCCGACACCGCCGTTGCTATCAGCAGACTCCGGCTTTAGATTGAAGCCCACCATGCGCTAGTCGTGCTGGAGGTCAGGCAACGGCAAGTGGCCCACGCGACCCACATCATCAACTTGAACCCGGCGGGTAGTTACCCGGCTTTGTCAGCCATGGAAACTGCTGGCGGTACTGGCGCTCAAAGGCCGCGCTGGCATCCGCGTAGCGTTCGGTCAGCGACACATCGTCAAGCCCGTCCAGCAGGCATTGCCGGCGCAAAGGGTGAATATCAAATGGGTGGTCTGCGCCAGTTGCATCACGCACCACCTGTTGCTGAAGATCGACGGTAATTTGAGCGCCTGCGCTGTCGTGCAATTGTTTGCGGATTCGCGCACAGATCGCTTCGTCAAGCACCACAGGTAACACGCTGTTTTTGAGGCAGTTGGTGTAAAAAATCTCGCCAAAACTGGGGGCCACCAGCGCCCGAATGCCAAATGCCATTAGCGCATAGACCGCGCTCTCGCGCGACGAGCCGCAACCGAAGTTACGCTCCGCCACAAAAATTCCAGCGTGCCGGTAGGGGTCTTTGTTCAGGATGAAGTTCGGCTGCTCAGCACCCTGCGGCGTGAAGCGGAGGTCGTGAAACAAGACGGTGTCAAACGCCGCGCCCTTGGCTCTTTTATTGAAGCGGGTTGGACAGATTTGGTTAGTGTCGATGCTAGGGATATCTAAGGGTGCCGCTATGGCCGTCCAGCTGATAAATGGGTCCATTTTTGTAGTCTTTGGATAGCTCGTTCAGCCAAACGATCGGATGTCGGTCAAACGACCGGTCAGTGCGGCAGCCGCCGCCATGGCGGGGCTCAAAATATGGGTACGGCCATTGCGGCCCTGCCGCCCCACAAAGTTACGGTTGCTGGTGGACGCGCAGCGCTCCCACTCCGCCAGGTGATCGCCGTTGATGGCGGTACACATCGAGCAACCGGCGTCATGCCACTCAAAGCCGGCCTCTATAAAAAGTCGATCCAGGCCCTCGGCCTCAGCCTGCCGTTTGACCGTCATGGAGCCGGGCACCACCCAGGCCGGCACCACAGCTTTGCCCTGGCGCGCAATAGCTGCCGCCGCACGCAAATCCTCAATACGCGAATTGGTGCAAGACCCAATGAACACCCGGTCAATGGCAATCGATGTCAAGGGTATTCCAGGCGTGAGCCCCATGTACTGCAATGAAGACTCCACGTCATCGCGAGCCTCGCCTACCGCAAAATTTTGCGGATCAGGCACCACGGCATCAATCACGGCCGTTTGGTGGAGATGGGTGCCCCAGGTCACACTGGGCGCGATGGATGCCGCATCGATGGTGACTTCGTGGTCATAGTGCGCGTCTTCATCACTGACCAGGCCTTTCCAATACGCCACTGCTTGGTCCCAGTCAGCGTCCTTAGGCGCGTATTGGCAGCCATGCAGGTAGTCAAAGGTGATTTGGTCGGGCGACACCAGGCCGCTCAATGCGCCGGCCTCCACCGCCATATTGCACAAGGTCATTCGCCCTTCCATCGACATGGCGCGAACGGCTGATCCGGCGAACTCGATGATGTGGCCGATACCAGCCTCTGCACCGATGTGCGTGATCAAAGTGAGAACCAAATCCTTGGCAGTGACGTGCCGGGACAGGGCGCCCTCGACAGAAATGCGCATGATCTTCGGTTTGCGCATCCACAATGACTGGGTCGCCAGCACATGCAGCGCGTCCGACGCACCCACGCCGAATGCCAAGCAGCCAAAAGCGCCGTGGGTGGTGGTGTGCGAGTCCGCGCCCACAATCAACAGCCCGGGTTGCGTCAGGCCAAGCTCTGGTGCAACCACGTGCATGATGCCTTGCTGCGGATGCGAAGAGCCAAAGTACGGCAAGCCATAGGCCTTGGCATTACGCTCAAAACGCTCAAGCATTCCGCGGATAGACAGGTCAGCGATGGCCTGCACGCCCGAGCTTCGGTGGTGGGTCTGCACGTAATGATCGGCGCAGGCCAGCACCTGATGAGGTCTGTGCACGGTGCGACCGGTTGCCGACATGGCATCAAACGCATGACGAGCACCTTCATGGAGCAAGAGGTAATCGCTGTAAAGCAGATGCTCGCCGACTACTTCGGTGATTTGGTGGCGCCCCCAGACCTTGTCAAGCAAGGTTTGAGGCCTGTGCGCTGTAGGGCTCATGGCAATATTGTGCTGGGTCTGAGGTCTTGGCGTTTTGTCATCCGCAGCCTCACTCTGGTATCTGGAAGTTATGAAACAGGCACTGCCACTCGTGTAAGGCCCTTTTTTGACTATAACCCATGCCCCGTGACATGACACTGCAGAATCAGTTGGGATGTTTGCCTAGTGCGCTCTTGTTGAGTTCCTGCAGCATATTGGACAAAGTATTTTTTTGCTTTGGATCCGTGGCCTCATGCATAGCGTCCTCCAAAACAGCGCTGATATCTTCAGCTTCCACCAGCTCCATATCCCAATTAGGAAACAGCCTTTCACGAAACTCATCTTCTTTTGTAAGCAAAACCACATGGGAGTGGCGAGGATCTACAGAAATAATCTTAAACAAACTGGTCACATTGTCTCTGGGACCTTCCAGCCATTGAAAGAAGATCCCGCTGCCAAAAACCAATAAACCAGTAATGCCAAATCTGGGGTTATGGTGCTTGGCGGTGGAAATTATTTTTTCCAGCGCTTCTTTATCCATGTCATGTACTGCTCGGCTGCAGTACACGATATTGTGGATAGATCGAGAAGATTGGTCTTCGTCATTTTGCATTTGATGTGTGTGCCTGAAAGAAAAAAATAACGATAGAGTCCGAAGATTTTAAAAGTAGTAAAAGTCGATTTACTATTTTTTTATAACAATTTAGCTTTTGATTTTTTACGCTGTTGCCATCAACAGTAAATTTATGTCCAGAGCAAATCAATCCATCCATTTACCATAGCAGAGGAAATCCCTGACTGCGGACATCGCTACGTCTTCAGCTTGCAAAGCTTGGTTGGCTATGTTGATAAACCTTTGCTCATCAACTTCTATTGATGCCATAGACCAGTCGCTGAAGTCCCGAACTTCAACGGCATTAAATCTTAAAAGAAGGAAATCCGCATGTCGGGGGTCATTTTCAATGACTTTGAAGAGTGAGTTCACATTGACTGCAGAACCTTCAAGTACCTAGAGAAACCAGCCTGAGTGTGAGATCAGAACTCCCGTGATTCTGCGGGTAGGATTGTTTCGCAGACATGTGGCCATTAGCTTGTCGTATTCAGCACCCTCAATCAGTGAACGGCTTCGATACACCAATTGAATGAGTTGCTGATCAAGGGCTTGTATTGAATCGGTAAATGAGGACGTCATTTCTCAAACCATTTGAAGACGGACAGTATTTATTTTTTGCTGAAACTTCTAAATCGTCAAGCCTACACAGGCTCACTCTTTGATTTCAAGCTGGATCTCATTGCGTCTCAACATGGGCAAGACCCAAGGTGGGTCGTAGCGCGCCAGTTGCGGGGGGCCAGAAGGCACCAGCTTGCGTGCTTGCGCCCAGTCGGTCAGTGCCTGGGTTTCTTTTCGAATGCGGCTGTCTGTGTTGAGCCCTGAATACTTCGCAACAGCCACGGTTTTAGCGGGCACCTCGCGCAGTTTTACTGCGCCGTTGTTCGGAATTGGCAGGGATTCCAATGTGTACTTGTCAGGCATCACAAACTGCACGCGCCAGCGTTGGGTCTGCACCCAAGTTGAAGCCTCAACGGCAGGTTGTAGCGAGACTGGCGCCGTCATGTCCAGCTTGAGAGGCTGAGCATCAGGCGCCAGAGTCACAGGGGCTGTCATTGCGATCTTGCTGCTTTGCGTGCTCTGGGGGGCTTTGTTGTTGCCAAATATATAGTCCGCAATGACCCGGAAACCCTTGTTTGATGCGGCATCCATATCGCCATCCACCCAAGTTTCTGCAACGATGAGCGGAGCGTACTGGCGCAATTCAAACCCGGCGTCCTGATTCAGAACTTTGTATTTAGGCTCCTCGATGGCTAAAGCAGCATTCATGGCCATCAAGCCCACCAAAAAACAAAACAGAAAACGCATTGTCAGTCTAATTACTTGGGCATGATCACGCTGTCAATGACATGGATGACGCCGTTGTCGGCCACGATGTCCGTGGCGGTGACTTTTGCTTTGTCGACCATGACACCGCCACTGGTGGAGACCGTGAGTTCAGAGCCTTGCACGGTTTTAATTTTGCCGGCTTTCACGTCTGCCGCCATCACTTTTCCGGCGACCACATGGTAGGTGAGCACGGCTGTGAGCTTGGCCTTGTCTTTGAGCAAGGCATCCAAGTCGGCTTTAGGAATCTTTGCAAAAGCGGCGTCTGTAGGTGCAAAAACCGTGAATGGGCCTTTTCCTTTGAGGGTGTCAACTAAGCCAGCAGCGGTGAGTGCTGTTGCCAGCGTTTTGAAATTACCGGCCGCCACGGCCGTATCAACGATGTCTTTGGCTTGTACGCTGAATGCCGCGCCGAGTGTTAAAACTGCAGCGATCAATGTCTTTTTCATGAGAAGGTCCATATAAATCAGGATTACCTGAAGCGTCAAAAATGTGGCATCCTATTGTGAGTTACTAATTAGTCTCCATGCAGACTGAACGGTCTTTGCATGATCGGCCATCAAGGCCAGCATCAAAAAGTAATGTCAAAACAATAGGTTGATCCCGATGAACGCTAGCGCAACTGAGCAGAAAATTCGAACGAAAAATCCCGAAGCGCCTTTAGCGTTGGTGATTGGCAGTGGTTTTGGGGGGCTGGCGGCAGCGGTGCGCATGTGCGCCAAAGGTTGGCGTGTACAAGTGCTTGAGAAATTAAATGAGCTT
Source organism: Polaromonas sp. (assembly GCA_044357185.1). Classification (GTDB taxonomy): domain Bacteria; phylum Pseudomonadota; class Gammaproteobacteria; order Burkholderiales; family Burkholderiaceae_C; genus Polaromonas. The sequence goes on along the minus strand of JBIKPY010000068.1, from coordinate 6,498 downwards.
GGCGGCAGGGCCCGCGTGATTCGCGTCGACGGTTACACCTTTGACGCTGGCCCGACGATCATCACCGTGCCATTTTTACTGGAGGATCTCTGGAAATTAGCTGGGCGAAAATTAGCTGACGACATAGAGCTTCGCTTGCTCGATCCTTTTTACCGGATCCGGTTCGACGATGGTGATCACTTCGACTACAGCGCAGACCCCGAGCGTATGCGCGATGAAGTGCTGCGCATAGATCCCACTGCCTTGCCCGGATACACCGCTTTCATGGCGGAGGCGGATCTTTGCTATGAGTTGGGGTTTGAGGATTTAGGCTGCAAACCATTTGTCCACATGGGGGATCTGTTTCAGGCTCTGCCCTCTATGGTGCGCATGAAAGGCTGGCGAAGCCTGCACGCGATGGTCGCCTCCCACATCAAACACCCCAAATTGCGCCAAGCCTTGAGTCTTCAGGCGCTGTTGATTGGCGGCAATCCCTTTTCTGTGACCTGCGTGTTCTCTCTCATCAATGCGCTTGAGAGACGATTTGGTGTGCACTGGGCCATGGGCGGTACGGGGGCTTTGGTCAACGGACTGGTGGATTTGATAGAAGACATGGGCGGTAGTCTGCGCACGGGCGCTGAAGTTAGCCGCATTGATGTCAACCAAGGGCGCGCTACTGGTGTCACGCTGGCCAGCGGCGAGACAATCCAGGCCGATATCGTTGTTTGTAATGCCGATACGGCTTGGACCTACAAAAACCTGATCGACCCCAAACACCGAAAAGTGTGGACCAACGCCAAGGTCGAGAAGGGTAAGTATTCCATGAGCCTGTTTGTTTGGTACTTTGGCACCAACAAACGTTTTGACGACGTGCCGCATCACATGATGCTGCTGGGCCCGCGCTATGAAGAGCTGTTGACAGACATATTTAAAAACCACCATCTGGCTGAGGATTTCAGTCTTTACTTGCATCGCCCGACGGCCACCGACCCGGCCATGGCGCCAGCGGGTTGTGACACGTTTTATGTTTTAGCACCGGTACCCAACCTGCAAAGCGGTACTGACTGGGCGGCCCACGCGGAGCCGTACCGCGCCGCCATTGCCACGGCGCTGGAAGAGACTGTACTGCCCAATTTAAGCGAGCATCTGTCGGTGTCCTTGATGACGACACCGCAAGACTTTCACGACAATCTGCTGTCGTACCAAGGCGCTGCCTTTGGGCTGGAACCGATTTTGTTGCAAAGCGCCTGGTTCCGGCCGCATAACCTCAGCGAAGACATTCAAAACCTATTCATGGTGGGTGCCAGCACCCACCCAGGCGCTGGCATACCCGGCGTGCTGATGTCTGCAAAAGCTTTGGATACCGTGCTTCCGGATGCGGCCAGCTTTCAGCGATCCATGTGATGCAGAGCAGCCAGCTTTTCTTGTTGCAAACACGTGCAGTTGCGCAAAGGCTGTTGCTTGAGCAATGGCGCCAGAAACGCGGGCTGATTTTTTGGGCCGTGTTTCCATCGACCATGATGCTGTTGTTCGGCTTGGTTTATGCGCACAACGCCAGCATGCGCGCCGGACTGGATGCAGCCGCAGCCGGCATTTTGGTTGGTGCCGCGCTTTTTTTCAGCTGCCTGGGGGGCACTGTCGCGGTGATTGCGGCCGAACGCGAAAGAGGCACCCTGCCCCGTCTGCTCACCACACCGCTGCACCCCGCAGCCTACTTTTTAGGCGTTGTCATTGCGCAGTTGTTGCTGGCTGTGATGCAAGTGGTCATGCTCTACAGCATCGCGCTGCTCGTTGGTGCCCAATACCGTGGCAGCATTTTCTTGGGCGGCGTCATTTTGCTGATCACCGTGTTTTCCTACGTGGGCATGGGATTTTTTCTAGGCGCACGGTTTGCGCGGCGCAGCGAAGAGGTGGTGGTCGCCCTATCGGCCATCGGTGTGCCCTTGTTGGTGTTGGGCGGCACTTTTTTTCCGCTTGAAATCATGCCCCAAGGCATGCAAACCTTGGCCCAAATCAACCCCATGCTGCACATGAACCAGGCCTTCAAAGGAGTGGCTGCTTACGGCATGGGCGTCAATGAACTCCGATTCGAGCTGGCTTTTCTTGTTGTGTTTTGCGGCCTATCCCTGGCTTTAGGCATACAGTCTTATCGGCATCTGCTGGACGGGAACAAATCCCAATGACAACTACCTTAGAAATCCAAGATATTCGCAAGTGGTTTGGGAGCCACCATGTCCTAGACGGCTTTAGCCTGCGGGTAGAGCAAGGAGAGGTTATGGGCCTTTTAGGCCCCAATGGGTGCGGTAAATCGACGGTACTCAAGATCGTGTGCAAGCTACTGTCCCTGGATGCCGGACAGGTACTACTGATGGGTAAACCGTTGAGCGAGCTCAGTTACCGCGCACGCGGACTGGTAGGCCTGTGCTCCCAGGACGCAGCCCTTTACCCCGATTTACTGCCTGCCGAGAACCTGCATTTTTTCGCCCGCTTGTATGGCCTATCTGACCAGGACCGCCAACATCGGGTTGCAGAGTTGATGGAAATTTTTGAACTGGAGAAATTTGCCAATTCCCGCGCAGGTCAACTCTCAGGGGGTTGGCAACAGCGGCTTCACCTGGCCGTGTCTTTGGTACACCGTCCCAAATTACTCGTGCTGGACGAGCCCACAGCGGCTGTGGACTTGGAAGCGCGCATGGATCTTTGGCGACTCATTGAAGGTTTGCGGGACGGCGGCACGACCATCTTGTTAACCAGCCACCACCTGGCCGAGGCAGAGCGTCTGTGCAGCCGGGTCGCGCTGATGCGCAGCGGCAAAGTCCATGCCGAGGGCAGCGTGCCTGAGTTGTTAGCTCGCGTACCCGGCCAAGCGGTGGCCAAGGTTCAGTCAGAGGACAAAAAGGCCGTTATTCAACGGGCACTGGATCTGGGTTGGCAGTTTCGTCAACAGGCTGATCAGATCCGGCTTTTGCTTCCCCGTGCTGTGAGCTTGCGTGAGATCGTAGATGCGCTAGACGGTACACAGGTCAGCGCAGTGAGTGTTCATCCGGTGACCTTGGAAGATGCCTATCTTGAGCTTCAAGGTGACTGACGTGGCTGAACAAAAAAAGGCAAGCGCGATTAGTTTTTTTATTGGCTTGCCTGTGGCGGAACTTTGGATGCAAAGCATCTAAATTTTAAGTTTTTGAGAATCTGATTTAGTCAAGAAAACAGATTCCCCTGCACGGACGAATCGGTTGCTGACGCTGGTACTTGAGTTTTTTTGCGCGTGGTAGTGCGAGCCTGCCCGCTGGGCGGCAAGCCGCTTTTACGGGAGCCGTGCCGCTGCAATACGGCGCGCGCCTCTGCGCGGGAATCGTCCTGCGCCCGCAGTCCATACATGCGGAGCTTGGCGGCTTGCACCGCGGTCTTGTCGTCCACAATCGGCGCAGGATAATCCTTGCCGATCAGGCACCCCGCCATGCGCTGCACGCTGATATCCATTTTCCAGGGCTCCGCCAAGTACGGCAGTGGCACGCTAGCCAACTCGGGTACCCATTGACGTATGAAAATTCCCTGCGGGTCCTGATCTCTGGCTTGCTTGATGGGGGAGTAAATGCGAAGCGTGTTAATGCCCGTTGTGCCGCTTTGCATCTGCATCTGGCTCCAGTGAATCCCTGGCTCGAAATCTAGAAATTGACGCGCCAAGAACAGGCCCGTTTGGCGCCAATGCAGCCACAGGTGGTAACTGGCAAAGCTCACCAGCATGGCGCGCATTCTAAAATTAAGCCAGCCGGTTGCCACCAACGAGCGCATGCAAGCGTCCACCATCGGGTAGCCGGCCATGCCCAGACGCCAAGCCTCAAAGTACTCTTCATTGAACTCGCCCTCACGCAAACCGTCGTAGGTACGTGCGAAATTATGGAACTCTATGGCCGGTTCACTTTCGAGCTTTTGCATGAAATGGCAGTGCCAGCGTAAGCGTCCCGCAAATCCGGTCAGCGCGTAGGCCATCGCCCGATCGGGTGCGTTCCTCTTTGCGGCTTCAGTCGCCTGGTGCACGCTTCGCATTGACAAGGTACCAAAGGCCAAGTGCGCGCTCAGGCGACTGCATGAGTCCTGCGCGCTCAGTGGGCTGGAGATAGCCTTGCGGTAGCCCATCGCCCGCTGGCGAAGGAAACTTTCGAGCGTCTGGTGCGCTGCGCGCTCCCCGGCTTTCACACGCGTCTTAGCGCTCGGCGAAAGCCCCAGGGAACTGAGGGTCGGAAGCTCAGGCTGATCCAGCGAGGTCGACGACGAAAAGCGTGCCGCAGGCAGATGCTGCAAGGGCGCATCCATTCGCGACTGCCATCGAGCGGCCCACCCTGAGCGTGTGCCTAAGCCTCGAATGACTCCGTTTTGGGGCCATTCCTGCCAATGAACCTGATTCTGTTGACACCAAGCCGCTACCTGCTGATCCCGCACGTAGGACCAACCAGTGCCGGTTTCTTCGTGGCTGAGTAAGTGCGTTACTTGCTCATCCTGATGGAGTTGAGACAAAACAGAGACCACCGAGCCGACGCGCACCATCAATGGCAAGCCGCGGGCTGCCAGCTCGGCACGCAGTTCGGCCAGGCAACTCAAGGCAAAGTCGACATGCTGGCTGTCGCACTCTGGACTTTTTAAAAACTCAGGCTCCAGCACGTAAAGCCCCAGGGCATCGGCATGCGCCAAGGCAGCCACCAAAGGGGCGTGGTCGTGCGTGCGCAAGTCACGCTTGAACCAGACTACGGCACGGGATGATGCCATTACATACTTTCAAACAAGGCGCACCAACAGCCAGCCAGTAGCCACAATATGGCTGAGCGTCACCAGCACCGACGCACCGTGCAGCCATTTGAAACGCAAACGATCACCAGAATCAGTGGCTCTGTTGATAGCCGGCATCAGCAACTGCCGCACGGGAATGGTGGACACAGCAACAGCCGCCATCATGGCGCAAGCGGCGGTGTCATGCGACCACCACAGCAGGGCAGCAACAGCGGCAGTAGCCACCACAAACAGGTAGAACCAAGGAAACGCCAACCTCAGCGTAGCGCCGGCTGCAGGCGCTGCCATTGCCTTGAATAAAAAAGCGGCAAACCCAAAGGAATACAGCGTCATCCCGCCAAACAGGAGGGCAGTGGTCAGGACTGCTAAAGAGTGGGTCATAAGGTGCACCTTAAAGTGAAGAGGCCGTAACGGCCGGAGTCAGCGGCAGGCCTTCGGCAACGGCCACGTGCTCAAGCGCTGTTTCAAACAGCATGCGGGCGGTACCAGCGACCCGCTGCAAGTAAGCGTGCAATTGGGCGTCGGCCTCGCTCCTGTTGGCACAGTCGCCGCTGTAAGTTTCAAAGTTAGAAATTTGAAGAAGCAGCTGGGCCAGATGACTGGGACATTCACACGCTATTGCGGAGGAAAGCCCCGCAAATTCTGTCAAGGCTGCATCGTTAAATCGGGGGGCTTGTATGGTTTGGCCTCTAATTTCCGTTGCACCAAGGTGTGCCAACTCGAAGGCTGTTGCGGCCTTGGTCGGAGATGCCTTGGCGGGTTGCAAGTTCGCCAGCCACTGGCCCAATGAATCGTCGTCTGTGGGCTCGTGCAACAAGGCAACGCCAGCGGCAGCGAGCTCCGTACGGCCAGCGGCACTGGAATAGCGATAAACCACGGCCGCTCGATTTGCATGCCAAGCGTCTTGGGCAGCGCGCAGTTCCTGCCGTGCGCCAGGCTGCAAACTTGCGGATTGCCAAAGCAGCAGATCGACAGCGGGTTTGGTTGAAATTTCAGCGGCTTGCACTGCTTCAGTTAAGTTGTCAAAGACAGCCACCGTCTTTAGCGCCGGCTCCCAAGGTTGGCGAGCAATCAAGCGCTGCAAACGACGCGCCAAACCCTGACCCACCACCACAGCGTTCAACGCTACTTGCTGCGGTGCTTGAGCCCGGTTGGGCGGTCTGGCATCTACAGGCACCGGCAACATCTCACGCATTTGATCTGTGTCCAGCGCCGCCAGCAAGCCGATTGCATGTCCTTGCTCTGTGAGTCGCCGAAGCAAGGTAACGCGCTCAACATCTGCAGCCAAGTACAGCCGGTGCCCAGAGGCGGCAGTGGTAGGACGCACCGCCTGGTAGCGCTGCTCCCAAATGCGCAAAGTCGCTACGGGCATGCCCGCCATGCGGGCTACTGCGCCACTGCGAAAGGTCGGCTGCGCTTGCTTGGTCTGCTGTGAAAGCATCTGAGATGCAAGCTTGTTGAAAGTCATTGATCAAGGCTTGAGTTAAATATGAGTCGAATTATGACCTTAATTTTTAAAGTTTGAGTTCGTAATTTGCATTTTTAAGCTAATATCAAACCTTAAATTCGACTCATAACTCTGATTCAGTCGCTTTTAAGTATCTGCTTTGTCGTTCCTTTGGTCTTGAAAAAGACTTTGGTATTCCCCCAAACCTCTAGACAGTTTTTATAGCGCAGTTTGACGCTGCCGCTCGAACTCATGGGGGCTGAGTTGATCGAGATGCTTGTGGCGTC
>JBIKPY010000110.1:0-4858 GCA_044357185.1 Polaromonas sp. | reverse complement strand
GCCGGCTGGCGACTTGCCGTTGTCACTGGCGGCGTAAGACACGCCAATGGTGACTCCATTGATGATCACGTCATTGGCGGCCATGGCAGCAACCGGCGTGAAAGTACGGCCAACAGAAAACGACAAACCGTGAGTGTTGGCGAATGCTGTATCTGAATCAACCACAAAATTGCCTGTTCCGTTGGTCAAAGCAGTGTTGGTAAACGTAACTTTTCTATCAGCAAAGGTAGCGGCAAGGGTACTTTGCGTTCCATCGCTGAGCGTCAGCGTGGCTGAGCCTGATGTGGCGCCGGTAAATGCAATACTCACTGTGCCCGCCTTGGCCGGGGTGCCGGTCAAGGTAATAGCGCCGCCATGGACCGCCTTGGTAACCGTGCCCGCAGCATAAGTTATTGCGCTGCTAAAAGTTCCAGCCGAAGTCGCCTTGTACACAGGACGCTCACCCACGCGCTCACCGCTGGTGCCGTTCAAAATCGGAAAGCCGTTCCACTCTGTGGTGTCGGCAATGCGCACAATTTCTTGTTTGAGCTGCTGAAACTCGGTGTCCAGGTAGCCACGCTGCTCTACGGCATTGGTGTCATTGATGGCCTGGATAGAGAGTTCGCGCATGCGCTGCAGCATGTTCGTGATCTCAGACGTTGCACCCTCAGCCGTTTGCATGAGCGAGACCGCGTCGCCGGCATTTCGCATGGCCTGGTTCAGGCTGCGGATCTGCTGCGTCATGCGGGTGGCAATAGCCAAGCCCGCCGCGTCGTCTTTGGCTGAGTTGATGCGCTTGCCGGTCGACAGCTGCTGCATGGCGGCAGAGCTTGCGCGCTCTGTGCCTTTCATGGCTGTCTGGGTGTAAAGCGCTTTAACGTTTGTATTGATCACGGGCATAAATATCTCCTAACTGGTTGACCTACTTGCCAGTATGAAACTGCTTTGGCAAAAGTAGTGACAACCTGTGTGGCTCTGCTCAACCGGCAATGCTTCATTGCTAAGCGGCATTCTTTTGCCGCTTTTGCCGGTTAATGCAGAATTAGCTGTGCACGCCGGATGCAGGCAAAGCCATTGATGAACTGGCCATGGCGACACGCTCTGCAAGCAGATCGGCATCTTGTGGCCAGTGTGACAAGCCCTCTTCCACCGTTTGCACGGCGTCAGCGGGGTCGAGGTTACAAAACAAAGCACGCGCCAGCATGCGGTAAGTCATGGGCTGGGTGCGCTCTTGCTGCACGTCGCGCAGGTCTTGCAAAAACTCAATGGCCAGCGACCAGTCTTCACGTGTCATGGCCAGCAAACCGGCCATGGCCAAAATGTCTTCACTGTGTGGATAGATGGCAATGCCGGCGTCTGCCAGGGCCTGCGCCAAATCTTTCTGCTCTTCAGCCATCAGCCACTGAATGCCCAGGCGGATGTCTGTCGGCGTAAAGCGCGATACATCCTTGAAGGACAGGGATTGAGCGGCAGCAGCCTGCTTCATCACGGATTTAAATTCTGGTGTCATAGGGCACTCCTGGCGGTTGATGGGTCAATGTCAATTAGTCGACAGCACACCAAAATGGCGGCTTCTCATACCCATCAAAGCAAAAGCAATGCCAACCCTTTGCAATAGCCAAACTGCTTGTGTTTCAGGGCTAAAGCGGCAACAAATGGCGCTAAACGGCAAACAGTGACCGCCCTGCCCTTGCCGCCCCGCTAAGCAATGTAGTAACATGACTACAAGTAAAAACTGGGAGCCAAATCATGAAAGTCACTACCTTTTCAAGCCGGGAATTCAACCAGGCCGCAAGCCAAGCCAAGCGGGCTGCCAATGACGGGCCGGTTTTCATCACTGACAGAGGCAAACCGGCGCATGTGCTGATGAGCATGGCGCACTATCAGCACCTATCGGGAAGCCAACAAAAGATTGCCGACCTGCTGGCGATGCCGTGCACTGAAGACCTCGAGCTTGAGATACCCCGCAGGGATGAACTTGCCCGCCCTGCGGATTTGTCCTGATGTTTGTGCTGGACACCAACGTCGTATCCGAACTGCGCAAAGTTCGACTAGGCCGGGCAGACGCAAACGTGGCGGCATGGGCAGACAGCGTCAAGGCATCAGACTTGTACTTGTCGGCAATTACGCTGCAAGAGCTTGAAATAGGCGTTTTGCTGGCAGAGCACCGCGACCCGGTGCAAGGCGCAGTTTTCCGGACTTGGCTGAACAGCCATGTTCTACCGGCATTTGAAGGCCGCATTTTGCCGTTGGACACCGCCGTGGCACTGCGCAGCGCAAAGCAACACGTGCCCAACCCACGCCCCTTCAGGGATGGCCTGATTGCCGCAACAGCACTGGTCCATGGCATGACTGTCATAACCCGCAATATGGCTGATTTTGAAGGGACGGGTGTAGCCATGCTCAATCCTTGGGAAACGCCATCGTCGCTGGAAAAAGTCTAAATAGCCACAAAAACTAAAGCGCTTGACCGCACTTTCGAAATAAGCAAAAATAAGACATCAATGTCTTATTTATGTAAAAAAATTATGGCAAAAATGACCCTTGAAGAGCGCATCGCAATGAGCCTCCAAAAATCCGCTGCAAAGGTTTACCTTCGGCAGGACTTTGACAAATTCGGCGGCTACGACCAAGTAGGAAGAGCCCTGCGTGCAGTCATGCGTCGGGGGCTTCTGGTCAAAGCTGGCTACGGTGTTTACGTCAAGGCCCGGCCCAGCAGCCTGACCGGCAAACCTGTGCCGGTGGTGCCATTGGTTGAGATCGGACTGGCAGCACTTACCAAGTTAGGCGTCGAACCGGTACTTGGAAGCACCGCGCAAGACTACATGGCCGGGAAAACAACTCAAATGCCCATGGCGGTAGTCCTGAATGTCGGTAAATCCCGGGTATCCCGACGTTTGGGCATAGGCGCGCAGGCCATACGGTACGGCGAATGAAAAAGCTTCCCCTTGCAGTTGTCCAACGAATCACAGACTTTGAGTCTGAGTCGGGCCTGTCCCTGCCAGCCTACGCGCTGGAAAAGGACCACATTGTTCTGGAGGTTCTCAAACTAATCATGAGCATCCCCGCCGACCCGTACTTCCGTTTTGTTTTTTGTGGCGGCACCTGCTTGGCAAAGGCCTATGGCGTTTTGGAGCGAATGTCTGAAGACGTAGATTTCAAACTGGTTCCAACCCAGGCTGCAACGTCGCTGACCAAGACGGCGCTTCGGCAAAAGCTCAGTGCATTTGTTAAAAAAATTGTTGTCGATTTACAAGAAAGCGAATTTGGCGCCACATCTGTCAACCGACGCTCGCAAGACGAAAGCAAATACTCAGCCTTAGACATTCAGTACGAATCGGCATTTTCAAAACCGCTATCTCTTCGCCCCCATGTGCTTGTTGAGCTGAACTATGCAGCGCTCCAAAGCCCAACGCAAATGGTTGACGAGAGCAGGATGAAAATTGGGACAAATCCTTGGTTCGTCATCTTTATGACGTCTCTCAAATAATTGCGCAACACTCTATGACACAAAGCGAGTCGTTGGAGTTAGCGCGTATTGTTTCAGTCGTGCTGAAGAGCGATGCCCTTGAATTCGCCAGTCAACACCCAAAGTTTTTCAGTGACCCCTACGGGCAAATGGAAATGGCAATGGCCTGGGCGGCGAACAGCGCTGCCCTTCAGTCGCAATATGAGTCTTTTGTAAAAGACATGGTTTACGCACCTGCAGAACGCAAACCAAAATTTCAAAAAGCACTGACAATCTTTACCAGCGCGCTGACTGGCGCAACAGTTGGCAAAAGATGATTGCCCTGCTCTTTTGAGTCGACCAAAAATAGACAAAGACATACTTCAATTTCAAGAAGACCTACTGCAGTCTGTGCGGCAAATGAAAGCCGGAAAAGCCGCCCGCACAACGGTGGTGGCATTAACGGCCGCAGCCGAAGCACGCGCCAAAGTTGGTGTTTCGCAATCAGAATTTGCCACCTTGCTCGGCGTGTCTGTACGTACTTTGCAAGACTGGGAGCAAGGCCGACGCGAGCCCTCGGGTGCGGCCAAAACATTGCTGCGCATTGCGGCGAGCACACCAGAAGCCATCCGGCTGGTCGCCTAAACGCCCATAAAAAAGGGGCCGGCGAACCGGCCCCAATCTTGGAGAATTAAAAAGACCCCTGCTTGCGCAGGGGCCGCGGCTCACTCGCTTACTTGAGCAGGGCCAGCACGGACTGGCCGGACTGGTTGGCCTGCGCCAGCATGGCGGTAGCAGCTTGCGAGATGATCTGCGACTTGGCGAGGTTGGTACTCTCCGTGGCGTAGTCAGTGTCCTGGATACGGCTGCGGGAGGCAGACATGTTCAGGTTGGCAACGGTCAGGTTAGAGACCACGGCGTCCAGGCGGTTTTGGTAAGCACCCAGCTTGGCCTGACCCAAAGAAACCGTTTTGAGCGCGGCGTCCAGCGCCGTGATGGCCGTCTGAGCACCACTGATTGTGGAGACATCAAGATCAGCCACTTTGGCGCCGTTTTCTTTACCGCCAACAGTCCCGGTTTTAAAGCCCAGCTTCGCAAAGTTGGCATTGCCCTCAGAACCCCCTGCCAGTACAAAGCTCTTATCAGAAATCAAGCTGACCTTGGAGTAAGTCGTAATCGCAGTGGCAGCAGCAGCATTATCAGCATGAGAAAATCTTGAGGCAGCAAGGAGACCGTAAGCATTAGCAGTTACCGAAGTAGTGGCAATTGAAATATTACGGCCATCTGCGGCTGTCAGCGTCAAACCCCTTCCGTTATCAGAGGCAACGACACCCGTCTGACCAGAAAAATTATTGATTGCGGTGACAGTATTGCTAATTGTTGATGCATCCGAAATGCTCATTGCAATGGTAACGCCGTTGATAAAGAGAT
>JBIKPY010000067.1:0-15450 GCA_044357185.1 Polaromonas sp. | reverse complement strand
CCACGGTGGTCATAGGCATACACCGTGGCCTGAAGTTCAGTCACAAGGTGCCTGGCCAATGGCTCAAACGATTTGCTGTAGTCGTTAAAGCCATGCACGCCCAGCACGATGTGCTGAGGCTTTGCGTGGCTCCACACGCGGGCAGCTAAGGCGGATCCGTCAGGTAAATTAAATTGCGTGGGGGTGGGTGTCGTTGCGTGTGCAGCGCATGCAGTGAGCACAGCCATCAAAGCTATGCTGCAACTTCGGCGGGCAATTGAAAAAACGTTTGTCATCACTCACCGCAAAAAAATCTGTCCGCGTAAGTCTTGCCTCATCACTTCGGTCAAAGCTTAAACGGGTTGCGAATAACCAGCGAGTTAGTACCTGCGGATCCAGGCAGTTTGAGGTTAAGTCCGTCTTGCATGTCCTCGGTGTACAAAACGGTGCAATCGCTCAAAGCGGCGGCGGCGACGATTTTGGCGTCGTACACCGACAGCTGGTAGCGCGCCATCAAGGCCAAGGCTGCTTGATGGGTGCGAACGCTCACATCAAGTACATCGCAGGTGTCGATCAAGGTGGTGCACAGGGCTTCAACATCCGGTAGCGGCATAGCGCGTTTTTTACGCAGCACATTGGCAAATTCATTGAGCACCTGCACGCTGATGACCGCCTGCTGCGCCAGCAGCTGCTCCACCACATCGGCCCGCGCGCTGTCGTCCACCCAATAAATGAGCACATTGGTGTCGATAAACGCCTTCACCTGGCGTTAGCCTCTTCGCGGTCAAAGGCAAAGTCTGCGCCCCAAGGCGCGCGCAAGTGGCGCATCGCCTGCAAGCGCTCCAGCTTGCCGGGCAGGCGGGTCACGCTGACACTGGCCGGCTGCGCTCCTTTTCTGGGTGCGGGTTGCAGCAGCAGTTCATCGCCATCGGTAATGCCCAGCTCTTGAACCAATGCCACCGGCAGGCGTACCGCCAGACTATTTCCCCATTTGGCAACTTGCATGAAGAAACCCTCTTTGGATATACATTTTTAAAAGTATATTTTAAAGCCCTCGTGTCCACAAGCTTCGGGCGAAATCCTGGTTCAGTGACGTGCATTCACTAGAAAGCACAAACAAGCCAAAATCTAGCTTGATCCTGCTATTATTTGGCATGTCCATCTATTCTGCACTTTTTACCGACAGCCAGTCCCGGGTTTTGGGCTGGGTTTTTGGTCAACCCACGCGGGCCTATCACCTGAGCGAGTTGCGTCGCCTGACCGGCTTGGGCAGCGCCTCTTTGCAGCGCGAATTGAATCGGCTTGCGGCGGCGGGCCTGGTCGATTCGCAGGCGGTCGGCAACATGCGCCGCTTTCAAGCAAACCCGAACTCGCCTGTCTACGCAGAATTGGTGGCCTTGACGCGCAAAACACTGGGCACAGTGCCAGTGCTACGCGAAGCCTTGCAAGCCCTGCTGCCCGCTCTCCAATCTGCCTGGGTTTATGGCTCAGTCGCCAAGCAAACGGATACCGCTCAAAGTGACGTTGATGTGATGCTGGTTGGCGAGGGCTTGCAGCTCAGCCAGGTGCTGGCCGCCCTGGAGCCCGCCGAAGCCAAGCTTGGCCGGAAAATCAACCCCAGCTGCTACTCCACTGCAGAGTTTGAGCGCCGCCGCGCCGAGCCTGACTCGTTTGTGAACCGGGTGCTCTCGCAGCCCATACTGCACTTGCTAGGTGAGATTAAAGGAGTGATCGATGAGCCTGCCTGATCAAGATTTTTAAATCTGTTCGACCGATTCGGGCTTGAAAGATCGTGGCTAAGTACCCACGAAACGACGCTTCTTAGCTGGTTCAAAACCAGCGACAAATAGGCCTTAGCAAGTTAAAATGTATTCAAATTTACACGGGACTTGCCATGCCAAATCCAGCTTTAAACCAGTCTGCACGGCAGAAAAGCGTAGCCAACATGCTGGCTACGCTACGAATTGAAAAGCTCAGCCCAAGCGAAAGCCTCAAGCCCTCGCTGCAGGCCTATGTAGATGGGCAAAAGACCACCACTGATTTGCTCAACGAAGTCAAAGCCAAATATGGCGCGCTACGACGCGGATGACGTCTACTGCATCCCTGGAACTGCTGTTCTCAAGAACAAAGCCGGGATAACGGATCAAGAACAGCTTGATGAATACGAAGGCGACTTCACAGCCATTCGCCTTCTGGAACTTACACAAAACCCAGTCGAAGGATCTTTCGACTTAGCGCATCTCTGCAAAATTCATCAGTATCTGTTCCAGGATGTGTACGAGTGGGCTGGCGAAGTCAGGACTGTGGACATCATCCGAGGTGACAGTCGTTTTTGCAATGTGCGTCAAATCCAGTCCTACTCGAACACAGTTTTTAGCGCTCTCGCAACTGAGAAATATCTGCGCAACTTAGAGGCCAATGTTTTTTCCAAAAGGTTAGCCCACTACTTATCTGAGATCAATGCAGTGCATCCGTTCCGCGAAGGTAATGGTCGAGTACAAAGGCTATTTATTTCGCAATTAGCTGAGTATGCGGGCTACTCTTTAGACTATTCAGCCTTGGAACAAGCTGAGCTTTACCCCGTCATGCAAGCATCATTTCTTGGCAACGAGCAGCCCCTAGCGGACTTAATTCTCCGGATCATCACCTGACCGCAGCCACAAACACCTGAAAACTTGCAACAAATGCCAAATAAAGGCATGCTTTGGCTGCGCATCCTCGCAAGACTTTGTTTGGGAACATCGCCATGCCAGACACCCTGATTTGCCGCCGTACTGCTTTTTTATTCAATGCCCCGGCCTTAGCCCTTCGCCATACCGCTCTGGCCTGGGCGCTGCTGCTCATCACCCTGCTGGCCTGGGCCCCGCCCGCGGCATCCAGCACAGCCCCGGCCAGCGCGGCCGAGCGCCAGATGCAAGCCCTGAGCACCGCCAGCGCGGCGGTGGTGGGTATACAGGTTAAAGCGGCAGAAGGCGCACGCTCAGCGCGCACGCTGGGCCGCCAGCGCATGGGCTCGGGCGTGGTGATTGACGCTGACGGGCTGGTGTTGACCATCGGCTACCTGATGCTCGAAGCCGATCAGATAGAGATCATCACCCAAGACCGTAAGACAGTGCCCGCCGTGGCGGTGGCCTATGACATTGCCACCGGTTTCGGGCTGGTCAAGCCGCTGCTGCCTTTGCGCGGCGTCAAACCCGTGCCGCTTGGCAGCCTGAAGGGGGTGAGAAACGGCGAGCCGCTGATGGCCGCCACCGGCGCCAACACCCGGGGCGTAGACAGTGACGTGAGCATGACGCAACTGGTCAGCCAGCGCGCGTTTTCCGGCAACTGGGAATACCACCTGGACAATGCCATTTTCACCAGCCCGCCCGTGTCGGCGGGCAACGGCAACCACAGCGGCGCGCCCTTGTTTAACCAGCAAGGCGAGTTGCTGGGCATTGGCTCTTTGTTGGTGGGTGATGCGCTGGGCGAAAACCGCCGCATGCCCGGCAATATGTTTGTGCCGGTCGATCTTCTGAGCCCCATTTTGGCTGAGCTGCGCAAGTCGGGCACCAGCGCGCAAAGCCGGCGGCCCTGGCTGGGCCTGACATCAACCGACCAGGGCGGGCGTGTGCAGATACTGCGCGTGAACGAAGAAAGCCCTGCCCAAATGGCCGGCCTGAAAGCCGGCGATGTGGTGCTGGCGGTCGATGACGTCGTGGTCAATAGCCTGGCACTGTTTTACAAGCAGCTGTGGGCGCGCAGTGCCCCGGACGCGCTGGTCAGGCTGACTGTGCTGCAAGGCGCCGAAATCAAGGTGTTGCAGGTCACGCCGCAAGACCGCTTGCTCACGCTCAAGCGGCCTGCCGGCATTTAAGAGCCGGCCAGGCCTTCACGCACCGTCGGGTAGCGCAGGCGCAAGCCCAGCTCTTGCTTCAGGCGGCGGTTGTCCAGTCGCCTGGATTCACCCATGAAACTCAGCAGCATCAGCGGCAGTTGCTGCTGTGCCAGGCTGCGTGACAGGCGCGGCGGCTTGGGCAGGCCATACAGCTCAGCGGCCAGGTCAAAGTAGTCGCCCATTTTGAGTTCGGTGTCGTCGCTGACATTGGTGTTGCGTTGCGGCTTGCCGCGCCATAGGGCAGCGATGCAGGCGCGCGCCAGGTCATCGGCGTGAATATGGTTGGTGTAAACGTCGTCTTGCGCTTGCAGCACGGCCGTGCCCTTGAGCAGACGCTGGCGCGGTGTGCCGCCTTCGCGGTCGGGCGCGTAAATGCCGGGAATGCGCAGCGCATGCACCCGGGAGCCGGTGGCGCGCCCGAAAAACCGCAGCTGCTGTTCGGCGTCCACGCGGCGCTGGCCGCGCGGTGTGCCGGGGTTGACGGCGCGCACTTCGCTCACCCGCTCGCCAGCACAGTCGCCATAAACACCGCTGGTGGAGCCGTAGACGACGGACTGCGGCAGGCTGCGCAAACGCAGCGCGCGCAACAAAGCCAGAGTGCGCGGGTCACGGCGCCAGTCGCTCAGGTTCTCGCTGGGCGGCGGCGCCAGGTGCAGCACTTGGGTGGCCAGCCCCGATAGGCGGCGCAGCGTGGCAGGCCGGTCCAGGTTGCCCTGCAAGGGGGTGATGCCTTGCGCGCGCAGGCTGGCCAGGCGCTCCGGCGACGAAGTCAGTGCCAGCAAACGCACGCTGCGGGGCAGCTGGGCCGCCACGCGCTGGCCGACATCGCCGCATCCAACAATGAGCAGGCGGGGACGACGAAAGCGCGACGGTAAAGCGCCTAAAAAAGTGGGCATTCGTTTGAGGGCAAAATTAGCGGTTTGACCCGCGGCCAAGTTCCCCAAGGATAACAAGATGAGTTTTCAAGTCAGCGTGCAGCCCAGCGGCCGCAGTTTCAGCGTCAACCCGGAAGAGGCCGTGCTGGCCGCAGCCATTCGCCAGGGTGTCGGCATGCCCTACGGTTGCAAAGACGGCGCCTGCGGTTCGTGCAAATGCAAAAAGCTCGAAGGCAGCGTGACCCACGGCCCGCACCAGGCCAAGGCCTTGTCGGACGAAGAAGAAGCCGCCGGCTTTGTGCTGACCTGCTGCGCCGTGCCGCACAGTGACCTGGTGCTGGAGTCGCGTCAGGTCACCGAAGAAAACGCTTTTCAGATTAAAAAGATGCCGGTGCGCGTGGCCAGCTTGCAGCGCTTGTCGCACGACGTCATGGCGCTGCGCCTGCAACTGCCGGCCAGCGAGGTTTTTAAGTACCACGCCGGCCAGTATGTTGAGTTTTTGCTGCGTGACGGTGACCGCCGCAGCTACTCGATGGCCAACGCGCCGCACACCCAAACCGAGACACCAGGCCTGGATTTGCACCTTCGCCACATGCCCGGCGGCAAGTTCACCGACCAGGTGTTTGCCACCATGAAGGAAAAAGACATTTTGCGCATTGAAGGGCCTTACGGCAGTTTCTTTTTGCGCGAAGACAGCGCCAAGCCCATGATCTTGCTGGCCTCGGGCACGGGCTTTGCGCCCATCAAGGCATTGATCGAGCACATGCAGTTCAAGGGCATCACGCGCCCGGCCGTGCTGTACTGGGGCGGCCGCCGCCCGGCTGACCTCTACATGCAAGACTGGGTGCAGGCCCGCCTGGCCGAGATGCCGCAGCTGCGCTTTGTGCCGGTGGTCTCTGACGCGCTGCCTGAAGACCAGTGGCAAGGCCGCACCGGCTTTGTGCACCAGGCGGTGCTGCAAGACTTTGCTGACTTGTCGGGCCACCAGGTCTATGCTTGCGGTGCGCCTATAGTGATTGACTCGGCCAAGGCCGACTACACCGCACTGGCCGGACTGCCCGAAGACGAATTTTTTGCCGATTCATTCACCACTGAAGCCGACAAGGCCAAGGACATGCAAACATCATGAAAAACACACCCACTTCCATTTCTCTCCGGCGTGCCATGACGGTCTCCGGCTTGGCCTTGCTGGCCGCGCTGGCCTGCGGCGGCCCGGGTGCGCTGGCGCAAACCAAGCCCATACGCATCATCGTGCCCTACGCGCCGGGCGGGCCGATCGACGTGACCGCGCGCCTGATGGCCGAGCGCGTGAAAGACTCTCTGGGCACCGTGATCATTGAAAACCGACCGGGCGGCGGCGGCAACATTGGCGCGGACGCGATTGCCAAGGCAGCGCCAGATGGCCTGACCATCGGCATTGCGGCCGTGGCCACCCACGCCATCAACCCCTGGCTGTACGCCAAGATGCCCTACAACGCGGCCACAGACTTTGCGCCCATCACGCAAATGCTGCGCGTGCCCAATGTGCTGGTGATCAACGCCGAGACTGCGCAGCGCCTGAAGATCAACACGCTGGCTGATCTGATTGCCTACGCCAAAGTGAACCCCGCCAAACTCAATTACGCCAGTGGCGGCAACGGCAGCGCCGGGCACCTGGCCGGCGAGATGTTCAAAAAAGAAGCCGGCATTTTTGCGCTGCACATCCCGTACAACGGCGGCAACCCGGCGCAACTGGCGCTGCTCAGCGGACAGGTGGACTTTAATTTTGACAACCTGGCCACGGCTTCGGCCAATATCAAGGCCGGCAAGATCAAGGCACTGGCGGTAACCACCGCCCAGCGCAGCGCCATGCTGCCCGACATTCCTGCCGTGGCTGAAACGCTCAAGGGTTTCCAGATTGACACCTGGTGGGGCCTGGTAGCGCCTGCCGGCACACCGCGTGAGGTGGTGGCCAAACTCAACCAGGCTTTTGTGGCGGCGCTCAACAGCCCTGAAGCCAAGACCCGCTTTGCCACGCTGATGGCAGAGCCGGTGGCCAACACCCCGGAGCAGTTTGGCGAGTTCATGAAAAAAGAACTGGCCAAGTACGAGGCCGTGGTCAAAGCCTCGGGCGCGAAGGTAGATTGAGTAAGGGCTACTCGCCTAAATAAGCGGCCCGCACGCGCGGGTCATTGAGCAGCTCTTTGGCCGGCCCGTTCATGGTGACGGTGCCTGACTCCATGACATAGCCCCGGTCGGCAATGCCCAGGGCCCGGCTGGCGTTTTGCTCGACCAGCAAAATGGTGACGCCGCGTGCCGAGACGTCGCGCACCACTTCAAAAATCTTGTCCACCATGATGGGCGACAGGCCCATGGAGGGCTCGTCCAGCAGCAGCACCCGGGGCCGGCTCATGAGTGCGCGGCCCATGGCCAGCATTTGCTGCTCGCCGCCCGACATGGTGCCGGCCAGCTGGTCTTTGCGTTCTTTGAGGCGCGGAAAAATACCGAACACCATTTCAATGTCGTTGGCGATTTCAGACTTGTCATTGCGGATGTAAGCGCCCATCTGCAGGTTTTCGGTGATGCTCATGCGCGTGAAGACGCCGCGGCCTTCGGGCACCATGGCCAGGCCTTCGCGCACCAGGTCCCAGGAGCCCTTGCCCTTGATGCTTTTACCCAGGTACTCGATGTCGCCTTCGGCCGCTGCCAGCGTGCCGGTGATGGCTTTCATGGTGGTGGTTTTGCCGGCGCCGTTGGAGCCGATGAGCGTGACGAGCTCGCCTTCGCGGACTTCGAAGTCAACGCCCTTGACGGCTTGGATGCCGCCGTAGGCGACTTTCAGGCCGGTGACTTTGAGGAGTGTGTTTGCCATGGTTGCGCTTCTTCAATGTCCGGTGCCGAGGTAGGCGGTGATGACTTTTTCGTCTTTTTGCACATCGGCAGGCGCGCCTTCGGCGATTTGTTTGCCGTAGTCGAGCACGGTGACGCGGTCGCACAGGCCCATGACGAGCTTGACGTCATGCTCGATCAGCAAGATGGTGCGGTTGTCATTGCGGATGCGGTCTATCAGCTCGCGCAGCTGCACTTTTTCGGTGGCGTTCATGCCGGCGGCCGGCTCGTCGAGCGCGATGAGCTGCGGGTCGGTGGCGAGCGCGCGGGCAATTTCGAGCCGGCGCTGGTCGCCGTAGCTCAGGGTGCGCGCCTTGAAGTCGGCGTACTTGCCGATGCCCACGTACTCGAGCAACTCTTGCGCGCGCTCGGCAATGGCTTTTTCTTCGGCCTTGAAACCGGGCGTGCGAAAGATGGCGCCCAGCAAGCCCGAGCGGGTGCGGATGTGGCGCCCGACCATGACGTTTTCGAGCGCGGTCATTTCGGCAAACAACCGGATGTTCTGGAAAGTGCGGGCAATGCCGGCCTTGGCCACTTCATGCACGGCGCTGGGTTGGTAGGGCTTGCCGGCCAGCTCAAAAGTGCCGCTGTCGGGCGTGTACAGGCCGGTGAGCACATTGAAAAACGTGGTCTTCCCGGCGCCGTTGGGCCCGATCAGGCCGTAGACCTGACCGCGCTGAATATGAATGCCGACGTCGGACAAAGCTTGCAGCCCGCCAAAGCGTTTGGAGACGCCGGCAACTTGGAGGATGGTTTCGCTCATGGCCATGTGTCCTTAAGCGTTCGGTTTGCTAAGGGACTTGCCGTGCTCGGGCGCCGGCCACAGGCCGCGCGGGCGCAGCAGCATGATGCTGATCATGGCCAGAGCAATCAAGAGCTGGCGCAAGATGGCCGAGTCAATGCGGCCGTCGGTCATGGCCTGCAGCGGGCCGGCCACATGGCGCAGCACTTCGGGCAAAGCGGCCAGCAGCAAGGCACCCAGAATAACGCCGGGCAGGTAACCGATGCCGCCCAGCACCACCATGGCAACGATCATCACCGACTCCATCAGGCTGAAGGACTCGGGCGAGACAAAGCCCTGGAAGGCGGCGAACATGGCGCCGGAGATGCCGCCGAAAGTAGCGCCCATGCCGAAGGCCAGCAGCTTGAGGTTACGGGTGTTGATGCCCATGGCTTTGGCGGCGATTTCGTCTTCGCGTATGGCCATCCAGGCGCGGCCTATGCGCGACTGCTCGAGCCGGTGGCAGATCACCACCGAGACAATCACCAGCGCCAGAAACAGGTAGTAATACAGCGACACGGAAGCAATCTCAAAACCGAAGACCTCGATGGGCTTACTTAGCTTGACGCCAAAGAAAGTGATGCCGTCGATCTGGTTGATGCCCTTGGGGCCGTTGGTCAGGTTGATCGGGCGGTCCAGGTTGTTGAGGAAGACGCGGATGATCTCGCCAAAACCCAGGGTGACGATGGCCAGGTAGTCGCCGCGCAGCTTGAGCGTGGGCGCGCCCAGCAGCACACCAAACAAACCGGCCAGCGCAGCGGCCAGCGGAATGACCGCCCAGATGGGCAGATGCAGGCCGTCAGGAAAGGCGGCGGCAATCCACGGAAAGGCTTCGGCCAGGTGCGGCGAGCCGAGCAGCGCAAACAAATAAGCGCCCACGGCAAAGAAAGCCACATAACCCAGATCGAGCAGGCCGGCGTAGCCGACCACGATGTTCAGGCCCAGCGCCAGCAGCACGTACAAAAGCGCCATGTCCAGAATGCGCACCCAGGCGTTGCCGCCCTGCTGCAAGAGCAAGGGCAAGACCAGCAGGGCCAGCGCCACCAGCAAGAAAGAAAAGAGTTTGTTTGTTTTCATGAGGGTTCTCCGCCGCTGCGTCAGGCTCTGTCGGCCACGCGTTCACCCAGCAGGCCCGAAGGCCTGAGCGTGAGCACGAAGATGAGCACGATGAAAGCAAAGATGTCCGAGTATTGGCTGCCCAGCACACCCCCTGTGAGCGGGCCGATGTAACCGGCGCCGATCGACTCGATCAGCCCGAGCAAAATGCCGCCCAGCACCGCGCCGCCCAGGTTGCCGATGCCGCCGAACACCGCCGCCGTGAAGGCCTTGAGGCCGGGCAAAAAACCCATGGTGTGCTGCGCCGTGCCGTAGTTCGATGCGTACATGACGCCGGCCAGCGCCGCCAGAATGGCGCCGATGATGAAGGTCGCAGAGATCACGGTGTCGGGGCGCACGCCCATGAGGCCGGCGACGCGCGGGTTTTCTGCGGTGGCGCGCATGGCGCGGCCCAGCCTCGTGTAGTTGACGATGTACATCAGGATGGCCAGCGAGACCGCCGTGGCACCCAGAATGAAAATTTGCGTGACCGTGATGACCGCGCCGGCCACGTGCAACGGCTCGGCCGGCAGCAGTGTGGGGAAAGCCTTGTAGTTGGGCTTCCAGATCATCATCGCCAGGGTTTGCAGCAAGATGGACATGCCGATGGCGGTGATGAGCGGCGCCAGTTTGGGCGAGTTGCGCAGCGGGCGGTAAGCGATTTTTTCAATCGCGAAGTTCAGGGCGCCGCACACCACAAAAGCAATCAGCAGCGAGATCAGCAAAATCAGCCAGCCGGGGGTGCCGGGCATGGCTTCCTGCATCCAGACAATGATGGTCCAGCTGGTGAGCGCGCCCACCATCAGCACCTCGCCATGGGCGAAATTAATCAGGTTGATGATGCCGTAGACCATGGTGTAGCCCAGCGCGATCAGGGCATACATGCTGCCCAGCACCAGACCATTGATGATCTGCTGAACCAAGACTTCCATAGTGTTTCTCCGAATTTTGAAGGACCGGCTCCAGGTCCGGGCCCCTGAGACCCAAGCCCTTGAGGGCTTTGGTCAAGAGCCGACGACCAGACCTGGGAAACAAGGCCGGCTTTTGAGTTGGAGCGCGAATTGTAGCCACGCTACTCTAGCGAGAACCGGGCCAAGGCAGCTGACATTGCGGTGTTTACCCTCTTGCGGACCCGCGTTTCAAACGCCTGCCCTAGTCCGGTGCTTTGCCTTCAGCTGGGGCAGCGGCTGCATCAAGCTGGCGCAAATACGCCAGCTTCTCGGCGAGCTTGGTTTCTAAACCGCGCGCTACCGGCTGGTACCAGAGCGGCTCGGGCATGTCGTCGGGCAAATAGCGCTCGCCGGCTGCGTAGGCATCGGGCTCGTCATGGGCGTAGCGGTATTGGTGGCCGTGGCCTAGCTCTTTCATCAGCTGGGTAGGCGCATTGCGCAAGTGGTTGGGCACTTCGCGCGAACGGTCTGACTTGATGAAGGCCTTGGCTTGGTTGTAGGCCTTGTAACCGGCGTTGCTTTTGGGGGCCATGGCCAGGTAGATCACGGCTTGGGCAATGGCCAGCTCGCCTTCGGGCGAGCCCAGCCGCTCAAACGTGGCGGCTGCGTCGTTGGCGATTTGCATGGCGCGCGGGTCGGCCAGGCCGATGTCTTCCCAGGCCATGCGCACCACGCGGCGCGACAGGTAGCGCGCGTCTGCACCACCATCGAGCATGCGGCACAGCCAGTACAACGCTGCATCGGGGTGCGAACCGCGCACGGATTTGTGCAGCGCCGAGATCTGGTCATAAAAATTGTCACCGCCTTTGTCAAAACGGCGGGCGTTGAGCGTGAGCGCATCCTGCAAAAAAGCGGCGTCCATCTGCGTGACGCCGGCGGCGGCCGCCGCGCTGGCCGACTGCTCTAGCAAGTTGAGCAGGCGGCGCGCGTCACCGTCTGCGTAGCCGACCAGCGTGTTGACCGCGCTGTCGTCCAGGTGCACATGGGGCAACTCGCTAGCCTGTGCGCGGCGCACCAGGGTTTGCAGCTCCGGGTCGCTCAGCACTTGCAGCACATAGACCTGCGCGCGTGAAAGCAAGGCGGAGTTCACTTCAAAAGATGGGTTTTCAGTGGTGGCGCCTATGAAGACCACCAGCCCCGACTCCACAAAGGGCAGCAGGCCGTCTTGCTGGCTTTTGTTAAAGCGATGAATCTCGTCAACGAACAAAATAGTTTTGCGGCCCAGCGCCAGGTTTTGCTGCGCCTGCTCCATCGCAGCGCGTATGTCTTTGACGCCGGCAAACACCGCCGACAGGGCAATGAACTCGTAACCAAAGGCGCTGGCGGTCAGCCGGGCCAGCGTGGTTTTACCGACACCGGGCGGGCCCCACAAAATCATCGAATGGGGCTTGCCGGACTCAAAGGCCAGGCGCAGCGGTTTGCCCGGGCCGATCAGGTGCGATTGGCCTATGACTTCGTCCAGGGTCTTGGGCCGCAGCGCTTCGGCCAGCGGAGCGCTGGGGACCTTGTGAAATAAGTCAGCCATGCGCCCGTGCCCTCTGGCGACTCAGGGCCTTATGACGTCAGCGCCGGTTGGCGGCTTGAAGTCAAAGTGCGCTGCATTGAAAGCCGGATTGGCTTCAAAACCGGCAAAGCGCATGACCGAGCGCTGGCCGAAGCTGTCAATAATTTCAAGCACCGCCAACTCACTGGTTTTGCCCGCGTTTCGAAAACCAATACTGATACTTTGCAACTGGCCTTCGCGCGTTTTGGGTGTGGCCTGCACCCATTGCAACGCGTCTTTGTCGGGCATGGCACGCAGTGTGAAGTCGGCTTGCAGCGCCTGCAAATTGGGCGCCGCCGCAATCAGCGCGGCCGGTGAGCCGCCCATCACTTGCGAGAGTTTGCGCGCCGTCACCTGGTTCAGGTCCACGTCGTGCAGCCACAGGGTTTGACCGTCAGCCACGATGCTTTGTTCAAAGGGCTTCTGGTACAAAAACCTAAAGCGGTTGGGCCGGGAAAACTCAAAAACGCCGCTGGAGGTTTTGCTTTTGGCCAGCTGCCCATCACGGGCCGGGGCGGTGACCACCTGCGTGAAGCTGGCGCGGCCGCTGCGGGTGTCGCGCACAAAACGCTCCAGGCTTGCCAAGCCGCTGCTGAGCTCTTGCGCGCCCACGCCGCAGGTCATGGCCAGGGTCAAAGCGCCCACAGCCAGGGAACGCAGGGTAAACAAAGTCATGGTCTTACTCGCTGCGTGCCGGCACCAGAATCTCGCGCTGGCCGCTGCCGGACATGCTGCTGACCACGCCGGCTTTTTCCATCTCTTCGAGCATGCGGGCGGCGCGGTTGTAGCCGATCTTCAAATGACGCTGCACCAGCGAAATGGAAGCCTTGCGATTTTTAAGCACCACCTCGACCGCCTGGTCGTACATGGGGTCTTTTTCACCAGCGGCGTCGCCCTCACCCAGGCTGTCGCCATCGCCATCCACGGTGCCGCCTTCGAGCACACCGTCGATGTAATTGGGTTGGCCCTGCTCTTTGAGGTAAGCCACCACGCGGTGCACTTCATCGTCGCTGACAAAGGCGCCGTGCACGCGGATCGGAAAGCCGGTGCCGCTCGGCATGTACAGCATGTCGCCCATGCCCAGCAGCGCTTCGGCGCCCATCTGGTCAAGGATGGTGCGGCTGTCGATCTTGCTGGAGACCTGAAAGCTCAGGCGCGTGGGAATGTTGGCTTTGATCAGGCCAGTGATGACGTCCACGCTGGGGCGCTGCGTGGCCAGCACCAGGTGAATACCGGCGGCGCGGGCTTTTTGCGCAAGCCGGGCGATGAGCTCCTCTATCTTCTTGCCCACCACCATCATCAGGTCGGCCAGCTCGTCGATCACAACAACGATGAAAGGCAGACGCTCCAGCGGATCAGGCTGCTCAGGCGTCAGGCTGAAAGGGTTGTAGATGAGTTCTTCGCGCTCGGCCGCTTCGTCAATCTTGGTGTTGTAGCCGGCCAGGTTGCGCACCCCGAGCTTGCTCATCAATTTATAGCGGCGCTCCATTTCAGCCACACACCAGTTCAGGCCGTGCGCGGCCTGGCGCATGTCGGTGACCACAGGTGCGAGCAGGTGCGGAATGCCTTCGTAGACGCTCATCTCGAGCATCTTGGGGTCAATCAGCAGCAGGCGTACATCGCGCGCGTCGGCCTTGTATAAGAGGCTCAAAATCATGGCGTTGATGCCCACCGACTTGCCCGAACCGGTGGTGCCGGCCACCAGGCAGTGCGGCATTTTGGCCAGGTCGGCCACCACGGCGTTGCCGCCTATGTCTTTGCCCAGGCCGATGGTCAGCAGTGATTTGGCTTCGTTGTAGATTTGCGAGCCCAGAATTTCGCTCAGCTTGATTGACTGGCGTTTGGCGTTGGGCAGCTCCAGCGCCATGTAGTTTTTGCCGGGAATGGTCTCGATGACGCGGATGGACACCAGGCTGAGTGCGCGCGCCAGGTCTTTGGCCAGATTGACCACCTGCGAGCCCTTGACGCCGGTGGCCGGCTCGATCTCGTAGCGCGTGATAACGGGCCCGGGCGCGGCGGCCACCACACGCACTTCGACACCGAAGTCGCGCAGCTTCTTTTCAATCAGGCGCGAGGTCATCTCCAGTGTCTCGGGCGCGACGGTTTCCTGGCGCAGCAAGGCGCCGTCGAGCAAGTCCACCTGCGGCAGCTTGGAGTCCAGCATGTCCGAAAACAGCGGCTTCTGGCGCTCTTTGGCCACGCGCGCGCTTTTAGGTATGTCGACCAGCGACGGCTCGATCAGCATCGCAAGGGGTTGGTGGTCTTCGATGTCAATGCGCTCTTCAATCAAAATTTCTTCGCGCTCCCGCGCTGAAGCACGGCCCACGGCCAGGTCTTCGGCAAGTTCGCGTTTTTCACGGCGTGAATCAAAAAACTCATCGATCCAGGCGCCTATGCGCTGGGCCGCTTGCGGCCATGAAAAACCAAACACCACTGACACGCTGACCACGCCGATCGCAATCCACACCAGGCCCGAGCCCGTGAAGCCCAGCCACTTGACGCTGGCCGGCCCGGCCAGGTAACCCAGCAAGCCGCCGGCGTGGCCGGGCAAGGCCTGCTCAAAACGGTACAGGCGCGACCATTCCAGGGCGCAGCTGGCCAGCAAAAGCAAAGAAATACCAACCCAGAACTTCAAGCGCTGCGGATTCAAAGGCGCTGCTGCCGGCAGGCTCTCGCTGCGCAACCAGCGGGCCAGGGCTGACAACCAGACACGCAAGCCAGCGGCCAATGCCCACCAGACGGACAAACCAAAGAGGAAATAACTGCCATCGGCCAGCCGCGCGCCGAAGCGGCCGCCCCAGTTGCGGGCCACCGCACCCGGCGCGTCAGCACCCCGGGCACCGGTCGTGGTCCAGGCCACATCTGCCAGGCTGTGGCTGAGCAAAGCGGCCAGCCAGAAAACCAGGGCGACAAAGCCGATCACCAAGCCCAGCTCATGGGCAAAGCGACCGATACCGGTTACCCCGTTGGTCCCGGAGGCGGGCAGTGCATTGCGTGAATTGAGGGTGTCAAGTGAGTAAGTCATGGGTCGACCTCAAGCTTACCGCAGTTGCCGCAGGCCCTGGCGTCAGCGGGCGGCCGGCCGGGTTTTACAATCAAGCCCAATCGGCCCCACGGCTTAACTGCCGAACAGTGCGGCTGGTCATCTCTCGAGGCGCTTGAAGGCGCTATTGCATTTTTCAACCGGTTTTCCACAATGAAACATTCCAAGGTTCTTATCCTCGGCTCCGGCCCTGCCGGCTACACCGCGGCGGTTTACGCTGCCCGCGCCAACCTGCAGCCCGTGCTGATCACCGGCATTGCCCAGGGCGGCCAGCTCATGACCACCACCGACGTCGACAACTGGCCGGCCGACCCGCTGGGCGTGCAAGGCCCGGAGCTGATGCAGCGGTTTTTAGAGCACGCTGAGCGCTTTAAAACCGAAATCATCTTTGACCACATCAACAAAGTCGATTTCAGCAAACGTCCTTTTACCCTCCTAG
>JBIKPY010000013.1:0-46017 GCA_044357185.1 Polaromonas sp. | reverse complement strand
CGGCCTTGAGCTTTGCCACCTCGGCTTGCATCGCCTTAAGGTCACTGGATTCGGGTTGGTCAGCTTTTTTGAACTTGCTGACCCATGTGTACAGAACGTTGTCCGGGATGCCTAGCCGCTTGGCCACATCGACAACCGAGTGGCCCTTGTCGATGACTTGCTTGACCGCCTCGTCTTTGAACTCGAGGGCATATTTCGAGCGCTGCATTTGCATTTCTCCATTTCAGTTTTTGACATCATTATTTGTCTACTGATTTGGGGGAATGCCAATGGATCAACGAATTAACAATGGATGAAATCGGTCAAAGAGCCAAGCTGCAGAGATTTTTCACGAATAAGCTTTAACGCAAAGCCTGATAGGCCTTTAAGCCGCCCGCAATGTATCGGGCATTGTCATAGCCCATTTGTCGCAAAGTGTTGGCCGACAAAGCCCCTCGGTTGTTGGCGTTGCAATAGCACAGGACTACGGTGTTGAAGTCAGGTATGACTCCTTCAATGTTCATCTCGAGCTTGCCACGGCTGACGTGCAATGAACCCACCAGGTGACCAGCGTCATGCTCTTCTTTGTCGCGGATGTCCAGCGCTACAGCGCCTTGCGCCAACAATTCGTTGACCTGTTCTGGTGATACGCTGACTACTTCGGTCATTGCGACATCAGCTAAATTTTGAAATTTGTTGGTGTAGGCCATTTCTGTCTTTCAAAATCAGTAGCGCAGTTGGGTGGACTTGCCCCAAAACACGCGGTACGCGAAGACGGTGTAACCAATGATGACGGGCAACACCACCACCACACCGTAAAAGATCACCAGCAAGGCCTCCGGTGAACTTGCAGCTTGCCAAATATTGATCTTGTCAATCACCAGCCACGGGAAAAGGCTGTAAGCCAAACCGTAAAAAGAGAGCAAGAAAATACCCACGGTGCTGGCAAATGGCACTCCTGCGCCATATTGGTTACCCAGAGCAAAACGTGTAGGCAACCTAGCCAAGCTGCGCCGAATGACCACGAACAAAGCAAAGGTCACGACAGGGATGGGCAAGAGCATGAGCAGATTCGGAAAGCTGAACCATTTATCGAAGATGCGAGGACTCACCAATGGCGTTGCCACAGAAATGGCCAAAACACCTGCTGCACTCAACCATAAACTGGCCTTAGCCCATTCGACAGCCTGCACTTGCAAGGCGCCTTCGGTTTTCATGATCAGCCACCCAGCACCTAATAAGCGATAGGCAAAAACTAAGCAAAAACCAATCAAGGCGCTGAACAAATAGCCAGCTGTATCTTGCTGGAAGCCCGTGATGAGTTGGCCCAACATAAAACCTTGGGACCATGAAGCAAGCAAAGAACCGATGTAAAAGGTTTTATCCCACAACGGGCGGTGGTGCGCTTTGACCTTGACCCGAAAGTCAAACGCCACACCGCGCAAAGACAGCGCAACCAGCATGAGTGCGACAGGCAGGTACAAAGCACCTAATATCACGCCGTGTGCCATGGGAAAACCCACCAGCAATACGCCCACACCCAGTACCAGCCAGGTTTCGTTAGCGTCCCAAAAAGGGCCGATGCTGGCGATCATGATGTCTTTTTGTTCCACCGAATCAGCGCTGTCGAGCAAAGCACCCACACCCAGGTCGTAGCCGTCCAAGATGACGTAAGCCAACATGGACAAGGCCATGACCAAAGCAAACACCAAAGGCAGCCAACCCGCAGGGCTCATCAAGTCCACACCAAATTCATGCATGGCGCATTCCTTTCAAGTCGCCACTGGGTTCGTGGCCGCCGTCCACTGCCTTTTTTGCAAGGTAAAAAACCACCGACACATAAGCGCTCAGCAAGGCGGCATACAGCGTGAGGTACATGGCCAATGAAAGCGCGATATTGCCAGCAGGAACTTGCGAGGATGCTTGCGCAGTGGTCAGCACCCCATGCACCAGCCATGGCTGGCGTCCAATTTCTGTGACGTACCAACCCGACACAAGCGCCACCCAACCGGCAAAGGTCATGGCGACCAAGACCATAGCGGTGCGTTGTGACAAAGTTTTTTTGATCTTAAGTTCATAGCTTGCAAACCAACTAACTGCGAGCATTAGCAAGCCGACGCCCACCATGATGCGAAACGCCCAAAAAACCGGACCCACTGGCGGATGCTGGTCACCAAACTCTTTGATGCCCTTGACCTCACCATTCCAATCGTGGGTCAAATAGAACGACGCCAATTTTGGGATAGCGATTTCGTAAAGATTAGATTGCGTGGCCTGGTCAGGGATTGCAAACAATACCGCAGGAACGCCCTTCTGCGTTTCCCAAATGCCTTCCATCGCTGCTAATTTGGCAGGTTGGTATTTCAAAGTGTTCAGGCCGTGCAAGTCGCCAACCACAATTTGCACAGGAATCAGCACCGCAGCCACCATCACACCGGTACGCAAAGAGGCCATCACATCTTTGGCTCGGTCGTTTTTGAGCCAACGGTAAGCGCTGATACCTGCGAGCAGAAATGAACCCGTCAAGCCAGAGGCTATCAGCATGTGCGTCATGCGGTAAGGGAACGAAGGGTTGAAGATCACCTCGAACCAGCTGGTGACATGGGCTTGTCCGTTGATCATCTCAAAGCCGGCTGGTGTGTGCATCCAAGAGTTGAGCGCCAAGATCCAAAAGGCAGAAGCGGTGGTACCCAAGGCCACCAACCAAGTGGCCAAGGTGTGTACGCCTTCGCTCACGCGCCCCCGGCCAAACAACATGATGCCCAGGAAAGTGGCTTCCAAAAAGAAAGCCGTGAGCACTTCATAAGCGAGCAAGGGTCCAGCCACATTGCCAACCGTGTTCATAAAGCCTGGCCAGTTGGTACCGAACTGAAAACTCATGGTGATGCCGCTGACTACTCCCAATGCAAAGGTCAGTGCAAAAATCTTGACCCAAAACTGGTAGGCGTCCATCCAGTGTTGCTTACCAGTGGACACAAAGCGGGTTTTGAAAAACAACAAAAACCACCCCATGGCGATGCTGATGGTGGGAAACAAAATGTGAAATGTGATGTTGGCGGCAAATTGCAACCGCGCCAGTAAAACGGGATCAAGTGCGTCCATGGTTTATCTCATTCAGAAGGAGTGTTCGGATCGGTTTTGATAGCGCAGGTGCTGAAACCAAACAATTTGTAGGGCATGCAAATTCCCACCGCGCCGGTTGCCATCACGATGAAGCCAAGCCAGCCCCATGGGCCAATAGTGCCGGCTGCAGCCAAGATGATGAGCGCCAAACCAGCCACGATGCGAAGGATGCGGTCGATGCCGCCTACGTTTTTTGTCATAATTTTTCTTTCATTGGTTTGGGGTCTCTTCAAGCCTTGAGCAATGCAGCGCTGACCCAACGCGCCAAATCGAGTGCTGACATAGCCCCAGGCTGTCTGGCAATCTCGCGACCCCTCGCGAAAACTGCCAAGGTTGGAATGCTTCTGATGTTGTACTTGGCCGCCAAGCTTTGCTCGTCTTCTGTGTTCACCTTCACAAAACGGGCGCGGCCATGCATGTCTTTACTGACTTTCTCGTAAGCCGGGGCCATCATCCGACAGGGGCCACACCAAGGTGCCCAAAAATCGATCACCATCGGTAAATCGCTTTTGGCCAACTGTGCGTTGAAAGCGACCGCACCCAAGTTGTCAGGCTGATCTGCCAGCAAGGGTGCTTGACATTTGCCACAGTTGAGCTCAGCTTGAAGTTTGTCAGACGGAACGCGGTTGGTAGCGTTGCATTGGGGGCACACCAAGTGCATTTTTTGAACGGTACTTTCGGTCATGGTTTCCTTGCAACGAATCCCACCAAGGCCGATGTGCCTTTGTGGCGTGAGCCCTCTTCCAAAATGGCTTCATAGGTTTGGCTGACCAAAACCGCATAGCCGGAAAAGGCTTGGCGCAACATCGCCTCGTCGTACAAATGGTCAAGCTTGCCGGGCCCGCCGGTGTTGTATTTCAATTGGTCTTTGCTATAGCCTTGGATCACCAAAATGCCACCAGACTTGAGGGCGTTGTCCATTTTTTGGAACAAGCGTGCCCGGTCATCGGGTGCCACAAATTGGAAAAAAACCCCGGCCACCAAGTCATAGTGTTGTGATCGCCAATCAAATGACTGCCAATCGGTACATTGGAAGTTGACCTGTACCCCGCGCTTTTGGGCCAACTGTTGCGCCTTACTCACCGCCGGCTGTGAAAAGTCAAAGGCATCCACATCAAAGCCTTGGCCTGCCAACCACACACTGTTGCGCCCCTCCCCATCAGCCAATGCCAAGGCCCGGCCATGCCCCAAGCGCTTCGCCTGCGAAGCCAAAAATGCATTGGGCTCTTCGCCAAACAAATAGTCTGGCGTGCTGAACCGTTGGTTCCAAATTGCCTGGGGGTCGATGAAATCGGTCATGATCAAAATGTGCTCAAAGATTTCAAAGGGCGTTCAAAGGAATTTTGGCGTAGGCAATGCCGTTATCTTCTTTGGGTGGTAATTCGCCGGCGCGGATATTGATTTGAACCGCTGGCAGGATAAGCACCGGCATTTCCAAGGTGGCGTCACGCTTGGTACGCATAGCGACAAACTCGGCCTCACTAATGCCATCATGTACATGGATGTTCTTGGCTTTCTGCTCAGCGACAGTCGTCTCAAAATTCACAGGCCGGCCGTTGGGCGGGTAGTCGTGGCACATGAACAAACGTGTAGCGGGCGGCAGGGTCAAAATTTTGCGTGTTGATGCATACAAAGTTTTGGCATCACCGCCGGGAAAGTCACAACGCGCCGAACCGATATCGGGCATGAACATGGTGTCTCCTACAAAAACCGCGTCACCAAACTGGTAAGCCACGCAGGCAGGGGTATGTCCAGGCACAAACAGGGTGTGACCTCTTAGACCGCCAACGGTGATAGCTTCGCCATCGGCAAATAGATGGTCAAACTGTGAGCCATCGTGCTTAAAGCTTGACTCCATGTTGAAGATGCTCTTGAACACTTTTTGCACGCCACCGATGTGGTCGCCGATGGCGGTTTTGCCACCCAAGTGCTGTTTAAGGTAAGGCGCTGCGGTCAGGTGATCGGCATGAGCATGAGTTTCCAGAATCCATTGCACCTTGAGGTCGTTAGCTTTTACAAATTCGATCACCTTGTCCGCCGACTGGTGGCTGGTGCGACCGGACTTGGGGTCGTAGTCCAAAACCGAGTCGATGATCGCGCAGGCAGAACCCGTTTTTTCATAGACCACATAGGTGACTGTCCAAGTGGTGGGGTCAAAAATACCGTGGACTTGTGGATTGACTGCGCCTGAGCTCATTGAAGACGCCTTTTTGATTAGGTTACAGATAGTATATTGACAAATAATTTGTTTGTCAATATACTGTCCTGGTCTTCATCAAAACGGCAAAACTGCCAGGAAAACCGCCCATGGACACCACCACCTTGGACCTTGAAAAAATGAAATCATCCGCCGCCAAAGCTTGCCGGTTGATGAAAGTGCTCTCCCTCCCAGATCGCCTGATGCTGTTATGCCAGCTCTCCCAAGGCGAAAAGCGCGTCGGTGAGTTAGAGGAAATTTTGGGCATCGTGCAGCCCACCTTGTCCCAGCAACTGACCGTATTACGCGAGGAGGAGCTGGTCACCACGCGCCGCGAGGGTAAAAACATCTACTACCAAATTTCAAGCCCTCAAGCGTTGGCAGTGATGAACGTTTTATTCGATCAATTTTGTGGACCACATGAAAGGGAATCAGCATGAACATCGATTGGGCACACTTCACGCCTTTCGCATCTCTCAGCGGCGGAATTATTCTTGGGCTTGCCTCGGCCATCTTCATTTTGGTCAACGGCCGTATCTTAGGAATCAGTGGCATCTTGGGTGGCTTGCTGCCTCCCAAAGTAGGCGATACAACTTGGCGTGTTGCCTTCCTTCTAGGTATGTTTGCAGCACCCACGGTTTTTCACACCGTAGTGCCCGCTCAGTACATCACCGCCCCGCGCATTGATGCGACTGACTGGATGGTGATTGCCGCCGGGTTGCTGGTGGGCGTTGGCACCCGCTATGCCTCTGGCTGCACCAGTGGTCATGGTGTGTGCGGCTTGTCTCGCCTGTCTCCTCGTTCTTTATTGGCCACCCTCTCTTTCATGAGTGCCGGCTTTGTCATGGTCTACGTGCTTCGTCACATCCTTTAAGGGAACCCACATGATTCACAAAAACCACCTCTACCGCATCGTTGAGTTTGTCGTTGGCCTGCTGTTTGGCTTGGGCCTCATGCTCTCGGGTATGACCGACCCTGGCAAAGTCATCGGGTTTCTCGACTTGTTTGGCAGTTGGGACCCGTCACTGGCCTTGGTCATGGGCGGCGCCATCATGGTTGGCTTTTTCGCTTTCACCATCGCCAAAAAACGTACCACCACATTTTTTGGCGGTGTGTTGCGCTTCCCCACCAACATGGACATTGACAAAAAACTGGTGATTGGCAGTTTGATGTTCGGTGCAGGCTGGGGATTGGCAGGGTTTTGTCCTGGACCGGCCTTGGTGTCGATGGCCGATGGCCAGCCCAAAGCGCTTGTGTTCGTGTTGGCCATGCTTGTCGGCATGTTGGGTTTTGAGTTGATGGACCGTTTTGTCCACGCACCTCGCAAAGCCAAATTCAACGCAGTCTAAACCCCACGATTGGAGACTCCATGGACATCAAATCACTCACCCCTCATCTTTCCATCAGTCCCCAAATTTTGGCATCGGAGATTCAGGCTGTGGCCGAGGCGGGATTCAAAGCCATCGTCTGCAACCGCCCCGATGGCGAAGGCCCTGATCAACCCAGCTTCAAGGAAATCGAAGCGGCTGCCATCCAGTTCGGTTTACAAGCCCAGTACCTGCCTGCTGAAACAGGCAAAGTCCGCGACGAAGACGGCAAGGCTTTTGGCCAGCTGCTCAACACCCTGCCTGGCCCCGTGCTGGCCTATTGCCGCAGTGGTATGCGCTCGACCACCATGTGGGCTTTGTCGCAAGCTGGCGTCACGCCCTTGCCCCAAATTTTGGAAGCTTCCAAAAAAGTAGGTTTTGACATGAAGCCCTTGGTGCAACGCATTGCCAATGGTGGAAAAACACCGACCAACCAAGCCGACGCAAGTCACGACGTGGTGATCGTGGGCGGTGGTGCCGCAGGCATTTCAGTGGCATCCAGTTTGTTGGCTCGCAGCCCGCTGCTCGACATCGCCATCATCGACCCTGCTGACGCGCATTTTTACCAACCTGGTTGGACCATGGTTGGCGGCGGCATTTTCAAACCTGCTGAAACAGCACGCACCATGGCTTCGGTCATCCCCACCGACGTGAGTTGGATCAAGGCTGCCGTGGCCGCTTTCGAGCCCGACAACAACCAAGTCATTTTGGAAGGCTGCCGGGTGGTGAAGTACAAGCAGTTGGTGGTCTGCCCCGGCTTGAAGTTGGACTGGCAAGGCATTGAAGGCTTAAACGACACGCTGGGACGCAATGGCGTGACATCCAATTACCGTTTTGACTTAGCACCATACACTTGGGAACTGGTACAAAAACTCAAAAGCGGCAAGGCGCTGTTCACACAGCCTCCCATGCCAATAAAGTGCGCAGGTGCACCACAAAAAGCCATGTATTTGTCGGCTGACCATTGGACCCGACAAGGCGATCTCAACAACATCGACATCCAGTTTTGTAATTCCGGAGCCGTGTTGTTTGGCGTGGCTGACTACGTGCCTGCACTCATGGAATACGTCAAGAAATACCGCATTGGCTTGAACTTTGGTGAAACCCTGGTGGCCGTGGACGGCCCGGCACACAAGGCCACGTTCATGAAAAATCATGCTGATGGCAGCAAAGAAAAAGTGGTCCGCGATTTCGACATGATCCATGTGGTGCCACCTAAAAAAGCACCCGACTTTGTTCGTGTGAGTCCTTTGGCCGATACCGCCGGTTGGGTCGATGTGGACCCCGCCTCTTTGCGTCACAAAACTTATTCCAATGTGTTTGCTTTGGGTGATGTAGCAAATACCACGAACGCCAAAACCGCAGCGGCTGCTCGCAAACAAGCTCCCGTGGTGGCGCACAACCTTTTGGTGGCCCTTGGCCAACTTCAAGGCGAAGCCAAATACGACGGTTACGGCTCATGTCCACTCACGGTGGAGCGTGGCAAGATTGTTTTGGCCGAGTTCACTTATGGCGGCAAATTGGCCCCTAGTTTCCCGACGTGGTTGATTGACGGCACCAAGCCCTCCACGTTAGCCTGGTATCTGAAAGAGCGATTGCTACCCCCCATTTACTGGGAAGCAATGCTCAAAGGCCGTGAATGGATGGCACAACCTGAAATGGTAGGTTGATGTCCAAAAGCGCCAAATGGTTACCTGCATTGCCAATTTTGGAATGGGGGCGTCAATATAACCACGAGACTCTCACCAAGGACCTGGTCGCGGCCCTGATCGTCACCATTATGTTGATCCCGCAAAGCTTGGCATACGCCTTGTTGGCGGGACTGCCACCCGAGGTGGGTTTGTACGCCAGCGTGGCGCCGCTGTTTCTTTACGCGGTATTGGGCAGCAGCAAGGTGTTGGCAGTCGGCCCTGTGGCAGTGGTGTCACTCATGACCGCCGCTGCCGTGGCCGAACATGCTGCTCCCGGAACCTACGCTTATTGGCAAGTGGCCATCACTTTGGCGTTTTTGTCGGGTGTCATATTGCTGATCATGGGTTTGCTTCGCTTGGGCTTTTTAGCTAATTTTTTGAGCCATCCTGTTATTTCTGGTTTCATCTCGGCATCTGGCTTGCTGATTGCACTGAGCCAAATAAAAACCCTCATGGGTGTGAAAGCCGAAGGACACAACTTTCTTGAGTTGTTGATGTCGCTGCTAAGCCAAGCCTCGAATCTGCATCTCTTGACATTGGCAGTTGGCGTTGCCACAACTGCATTCTTGTTTTGGGTACGCAAAGGCTTAAAACCGTTGCTGATTTCTTCAGGTTTAAAACCCAAGTTAGCAGATGTATTGGCTAAAGCAGGTCCCGTGCTGGCAATTGCTTTGACCACCCTGTTGGCTTGGTCCCTTAACTGGCAAGGCCAAGGCATGAAGCTGGTGGGCACCGTGCCACAAGGCTTGCCCCCGATTACAGCGCCCCTTTGGGAATTGGCTTTGTGGCAAGAGTTGCTGGTGCCAGCACTGCTTATAAGCGTAGTCGGATTTGTCGAATCGGTATCAGTCGGTCAAACCTTGGCCGCAAAGCGCCGCCAACGTATTGAGCCCGACCAAGAATTGGTTGCACTTGGAGCTAGCAATTTGTCAGCGGCTTTCACTGGTGGTTTCCCTGTCACTGGTGGTTTCGCCCGCTCTGTGGTCAATTTTGATGCCGGTGCTGTTACGCCTGCTGCTGGTGTGTACACGGCGGTAGGAATCACACTAGCTTCGCTATTTTTAACCCCTGCGCTTTATTTTTTGCCGAAAGCCACACTGGCAGCCACCATCATCGTGGCTGTTTTGTCCTTAGTCGATTTGAGCATCTTGAAGTCGACTTGGCGCTTCTCCAAACTCGACTTCATTGCTGTGGTCACAACTTTGCTCGCCACTTTACTGGTGGGTGTCGAAAGTGGTTTGGTGCTGGGCGTTTTGGTTTCGTTGGCGCTGTTTTTGTTCAGAGCAAGTCGCCCGCATATTGCCACTGTAGGCCTGGTACCAGGCACCGAGCATTTTCGCAATGTGTTGCGCCACAAGGTATTGGTCAGCCCTAAGCTCGTCTGCTTGCGCGTGGACGCAAGCATGTTCTTCGCTAATGCACGAGGTGTGGAAGACCGCATAAATGCCGAAGTAGCGGCACGACCCGAACTCGAACATGTTTTGCTGCAGTGCTCGGCGGTGAACGACATTGACGCCAGCGCGTTGGAAAGTTTGGAATCCATCTCAAGTCGTTTGAAAGACTCTGGCATCGCCCTGCACTTTTCGGAAATCAAGGGGCCGGTGATGGACAAGCTCAACACCACCCACTTCTTGGACAGTCTGCACGGTCGGGTGTTTTTAACTAACTTTCAAGCTATTCAAGCCTTGACGCCTGAAGTCGTTCGTTGAACGCACAATGACCGAAAAAACTATGACCATTTATGTGGCCGTAGCAGCGCTTGAGCATAGCGTTCAAACATGTGAGGTTCCGTTCACGGTCAAGCCGCCCAGCTGCACCACACGCTCAGGGTCGGCGATGTCGTCCTTGTCGTGCGTGACCAGCACCACCGGGATGCGTCGCT
Source organism: Polaromonas sp. (assembly GCA_044357185.1). Lineage (GTDB taxonomy): Bacteria > Pseudomonadota > Gammaproteobacteria > Burkholderiales > Burkholderiaceae_C > Polaromonas. The sequence goes on along the minus strand of JBIKPY010000013.1, from coordinate 35,778 downwards.
CACGCACATAGGCAAACACCCAGGGTCGCAATTGAGCGCGCAAGGCCACGTCCAGTTTTGAAAACGGCTCGTCCAGCAGCAGGGCTTGCGGCTCGGCCAACAGAGCGCGCATGAGGGCGACGCGGGCGCGTTGCCCGCCCGACAGGGTGGAAGGATCGCGCTCACCAAGCCCTGACAGCTCGCCCTCTTGCAGGGCTTGCTGTACGCGCGTTTGGCGCTGGGCAGGAGGCAAGCTGCGAGGCACGGCAAAGAGCAGATTCTCTGCCACGGTCATGTGCGCAAACAGCAGCGCATCCTGAAAAACCAAGCCCACGCCACGCAGGTGGGTGGGCAGCAGCGTCAGGTCTCGGTCGTTCAAAAAGATACGGCCAGCAAACAGCAAGGGCTGCAGACCTTCGGGCACGCTGGCCAGCGTGCCCGCGATGGCCGCCAGCACCGAACTTTTGCCGCAACCGCTGGGCCCCATGAGCGTGAGGATCTCGCCTGCGGGCACATGCTGGTGCAGGCCTTGAACCATAGCCTGCGCAGGTGTGCCCAAGCGTTCGATGTCGATCTGCAGTCCCGCGTTCATCTGTTTTCTTTAATTGCACCGATCTTCTCAAATTGGCGTGGCCGTCCCAGCCAACCCGCCAAGGCAAAGGCTAACACGGGCAAGAGCATCTGCAAGGCCGCATAGGTACTCATCAGCGAGCGCTGCGCGCCAGAGGCCAGTGTCACCGCTTCAGTGGTCACCGTGGCAAATCGCCCTGCCCCCACATACAAGGTGGGCAGATATTGCGCCACACTGACAGCAAAACCCACCGCCCAGGCCGAGGCGATGGCGCGCTTGAGCAAGGGCCATTTGATGCGCACCAGCGCAGTCCAGCGGCCATGGCCCAAGCTGGCTGCCACAGACAATTGGCGCGGGTCGACTGCAAGATAGGCTGGCTCCAAAGCCAGCAGCACATAGGGCAGCACCATGACCGCATGCGCCAACAGCAAGCCCAGCCACTGCCCCTCAAGCCGCCACTGCAAAGCCATGCTGTACAAGCCCACCACCCACAACACCGAGGGCAACACCAAGGGCAGCAGCCACCAAGGCCGCAAGGTCTGTTGCCAACGGCGCGGTGCCCCTTCCAGCCAAGCCACCGCCCACACCAGGCAAACGCTGGCCGAAGCGGTCGCCAAAGCCAAGGTGGTCCACACGGTCGTAGCACTGTCCAGTACCTGCGACCAGGCATCCGGAGTCCACAGCGTTGGCCAAAGCCTCGGAAAGGGCCAGACACCAGAAACACTGCCCACAGCCAAAGCCCACCACACCGCAAAATATGCCGCGCCGATGGCCAGCGCGAGTCCAGACAGTCGGCTGCGCACAGGGCCGGGTTGCACAGGGTCGGTTGAAAGGGGCTTGACCCACGGCATAGCTTTTGGCAGACGCAAGGCCGGCACGGTGCACAACGCCAGCGCCGCTACAACCGCCGTGAGCCCAAACGCCGCCGCCGCGCCTTGCGCCTGCATAGCCACATCGGCATCACCCAGCCATTGCCATGCCAAGACCGCCAATGTGGGCGGCGATGCCGGGCCGATGATGAGCGCCATGTCCACCACCGTGAGGCCATAAGCCAGCACCGCCAGCAAAGGCCAACGCAAGCGCGTCGCCAGCTGCGGCCAAACCACTTGGGCAAAGGCTTGATCGGGTGTGCGACCCAAAGTTTGGGCCAGTGCAAATTCAGCTTGCCAGCGTCGGCGAAGGTCTTCGCGCTGCAGCTGCGTGGCCGCCACCCACAACAAAAACGGTACTTCCTTGAGCCACAGCGCCAGTATCAAACCGAGGCCCCAGGGGTCTTGTGTGGTCAACCAAGGCGGCGGCGTGTCAAAGCCCGTGAGGCCCGGCGACACCAAACGCAAAGCCCAGCCACTGGGAGAGAGCCACAGCACCAAGCCGATGGCCAAGGCCGCGTGAGGCGTGGCCAGCAAAGCAGGCAGCCATGACAGCCAGCAGACCAACCTTTGGCGGACAAAACCATGGGCCAGCAAAAGGGCCACCGTCCCCCACACCAACACGGTGGAAACCAAACCCGTCCACAAGGTCAGACCCAAGGCCCTGAGCGTTTGAGGATCAATCCACAGGGCCTGCCAAGCGCTGGCGTCCAAGGCTTGTGACAAGGCAGACCATAGCGCCCAACCCATGGGCACGGCTGCGATCAAAGCCAGCAAAAAGGCGGTCAAGAGACTCACACGCCGTAGCGGCGCGTCCACTCTTTTTCGAGCGCATCAACCCACGAGGCGTGCGGCTCGGACAACACAGGTGCCGTCACAGCCACTTGACCGGGACGCGAAGCCGACTGAAAACGCGCACGATCAAGCGCGGGCAAGCGAGCCACATCGAGCACCGTGGGGTCACCCCACACATCAATGTCGGCCTTGCGCGCTTGCGCGACAGGCGACAGCAGAAAGTTAGCCACCACCTGCGCCCCCGCTTTGCTGGGCGCATTGAACGGGATAGCCACAAAGTGCGTGTTGCCAATCGTGCCCTTGGCAAACTGCCAGCTCTGCACCGTGACGGGCAGGCGCTTGGCGGCGATCTCGTTGGCCGCTTCGTTGGGGTTGAAGGTCAGCGCCATGACCAGCTCGCCATCGGCCATCATCTGGCGCACAGCAGCCGAGTTTTGTGGAAACTGTTTACCCCCTCGCCAAAGATGCGGGTGCAGTGCATCCAGAAAACGCCACAACGGCGCAGCCTGTACAGCCAAAGCAGCGGGCGTGACCGGCAGGGCCAGGGCTTTCACATCCAAGGCGTGTTCGATCAGGGCTTGCTTGACGAAGGTGGTGCCATGAAAGTCTGGCGGGCGCGGGTAGGTAATGCGCCCGGTCTGCTGTCGGGCCAGTGCCAACAATTCACCCATGCTTTGTGGCGGTTTCTGGAGACGCTGGGCATCGGCAAAAAATGTGAGCTGGGCCATGCCCCAAGGTGACTCCAACCCGTCAGTGGGCACCGAAAAATCAACCAAGGTGGTGGGCTTGCCCACGGTATCCACCCATTGAAAATAGGGCAAGCTTTGGGCAAAAGCTGGGCTCAGAAGCGCTTCTCGTTTCATGACTGCGAAGTTCTCGCCATTGATCCAAACCAAGTCCACGGTGCCTTCCGTATCCTTGCGCCCCGCTTGTTTTTCGGCCCGCACCCGCTTGACCACGTCGGCCGCATCGCTGATCTTGACGTGTTGTAGTTTGACGCCAAAGTCGCGCTGCAGCTCAGCCGCAGCCCATTGCAGGTAAGCGTTGATGCGTTCATTGCCGGCCCAGGCGTTGAAATACACCGTCTGCCCCCGGGCGGTACGCTCGGTCTCGACCCACTGAGCGCCCTTGGCTTGTGCCCCACCCGGCAAAAAAGCCAACGGCCATGAAAACAACAGGGCTCGGCGACTTATCACTGCTTGTGTCGAGGGAGAAAAGCCGGGGTTCATGGTGTTCGTCTCTCTGCTAAATACGTTGTGTCAATCGCCCCGGGCCAACTTGCCGCGCCTAACACCTTGCAAGTCCACGCACATCATCAAGCGCTAGCCGGTGCAACAAGCAACCGTGATGCGCCCACGCCTGGGTTGCTTGTAGACCAGATCTGCTATTTTTTTAATCAACATTGGGTTCGATTTTTACGCTGTTCCTAGCAAGCGTGAATTTATCTCGAAAGAAAATCAATCCATCCATTTACCGTAGCAAAGGAAATCTCTGACTGCAGACATCGCTACGTCTTCAGCTTGCAAAGCTTGATTTGCGATATTGATAAACCGCTGCTCGTCAACTTCAATTGAAGCCATCGACCAGTCACTGAAGTCCCGGGCTTCGACAGCATTGAATCTTAAAAGAAGGAAATCCGCATGCCGGGGATCATTTTCAATGACTTTAAAAAGTGAGTTGACATTGACTGCAGAGCCTTCAAGCACCTGAAGAAACCACCCTGAATGTGAAATAAGAACGCCCGTGATGCCGCGAATCGGATTGTTGCGCAGACATGTGGCCATGAGTTTGTCGTATTCAGCACCCTCTATCAATGAACGGCTTCGGTACACCAATTGAATGAGTTGTTGATCAAGGGCTTGTATTGAATCAGTAAATGAGGCGGTCATTTCTCAAAGCTTTCATGTCAAATCAATTTGTGCCGAAAACCGATGACCAGCCCTTCGGCAAACCACAACGCAAAACAAAGTGTATGGAGTTTTAGCTGAAACTTCTGAGATTTTCGATTAAGCATATCCGACCGGTCAAGCCGAAATCGGTGCGTCTGGTCAGATCAGCGCGAGCATCGAAACTTTTACACAAAAGCTAGGACACGCCCGTTTTTGATCCTTCGGTTTTTGCAGCCGATAGCGGCCGCAACATATGGCAAAAATAGAAAATCCGCAGAGGTCCTTTTAGCAGACAGAATCTTCAGGAATTGGTTTTGCAGACTGACCTGCACACATGGCGGCAGTAACCCGTCAAGATCGGTATCTGCTCAGCGGCAAACCAGTCAGGGGGCAAATTGCTCACCGTCATACGCCAAACAGAGGCCTGGGCTTAAGGCATGTCTAGGGTAGAAGGCTTATGCTCTGAATAGTCACCGTAGCGCACTCGGGCGCACGGTGTTAGCCTTGTCAGGCCTATGAACAACAGTCCCGCTTTCATCACGCCGCCCCTTCACGATTCGCGTGAAGCAGTTTTGCGCCTGCTGGTAACGCTCGCGCTGATGGCAATCGGCGCGGCCGGCATGTACGTTGTGCCGGTGGTTCTGCCCGCCGTACAGGTCGAGTTTGGCGTTGAGCGTGCGGACGCGTCATTGCCCTACACGCTGCAAATGATCGGCTTCGGCCTCGGCGGCATTCTGATGGGCCGCCTAGCCGACCGCTTCGGCATTACGGTGCCGCTGCTGCTCGGGGCGGTGTGCCTAGGCCTGGGTTTCATGATGGCTGCCTTATCGCCCAATATATGGGTGTTCATTGCGGTGCACGGCATCCTCATTGGCATGCTTGGCGCGTCGTGCACGTTCGCGCCGCTAATCGCAGACACCTCGCTTTGGTTTGTGCGCCGCCGTGGCATCGCTGTTGCCGTGTGCGCCAGCGGCAACTACCTGGGCGGTGCGATCTGGCCGCCCATCGTCCAGCACTTTGTCGAAAACGTGGGCTGGCGCACCACCTACTTCGGCATGGCAGCCTTCTGCACCATTTGCATTAGCGCGCTGGCGCTGATGATGCGGCGCCGCCCGCCGCAGGCAGGCGGTACGCCTATGGCGGCAGGACATGGCGCGCCAAGCAGCATGCCATTCGGATTCACACCGGGCAAGGCGCAGGGGCTGCTATGCGTGGCCGGCGTGGCGTGCTGCGTTGCCATGTCCATGCCGCAAGTCCACATCGTCGCGTACTGCACCGACCTCGGCTTCGGCGCTGCGCGCGGCGCCGAGATGCTCTCGATCATGCTGGGCTTCGGTATCGTCAGCCGCCTTGTTTCGGGTGCGATCTGCGACCGCATCGGTGGCCTGCGCACGCTGCTGCTGGGCTCGGCGCTGCAAACCCTCGCGCTCGTGTTGTTCCTGCCCTTCGACGGGCTGGCCTCTCTCTACGTCGTCTCGGCTCTTTTCGGCCTGTTCCAGGGCGGAATCGTGCCCGCGTACGCGATCATCATTCGCGAGCACTTCCCGACCAAGGAGGCGGGTGCACGCGTGGGCACCGTGATCATGGCAACAATGGTCGGCATGGCCATTGGCGGCTGGATGTCCGGCAAGGTGTTCGACCTGACCGGGTCGTACCACGCCGCATTTCTCAACGGCATCGCCTGGAACCTGCTGAACATCGGGATCATGCTCATGTTGCTGGTGCGCGTGCGGCGGAACCGGCGGCGCGCGTTCGCAGTGGCCTGACGACGCGTTCGGGCTGCGCAAGATGCCCCTCCTTGATGGCACGGGCGACCGCCTGAACCGACGGTGTTGACTTAGTTTGTAAGGATTTTTGTGAAATACAGCTCCAAACAAGTTTTATTGCCGCTTGGCATCGTCGCTGCCGGTATCGCGGTGGCCGTCCTTTGGTGGACCATGGCCAAACAGGCTGCACCGCTGACCGAGTCAGCGGCCAGCGTCCCAGATATGGCCGCAGCTGCGTCCGATCCAGTTGCACCGGTTGCCCCGCCAGGCGAGTTGCAGCCGGTCAAAATTCCAGCAGCAGCGCAGCCGCTAGCCGCAGACCAAATAGGTTCAGCAATAACAGCCTTTTTGGGCAGCAAGGCCGCTCTGACGTTCTTTCAGCTGACAGACTTTCCGCGCAAATTTGTAGCGACGGTGGACAACCTCGGCCGCTCCCACGCGCCGCCCGTGGCTTGGCCGATCAGCCCCACTGAAGGTCGCTTCACCGTACAGACGTTTGATGGTGCGACGGTCATCAGTTCTGACAATGGCTTGCGCTACACGCCGCTGGTGCTGCTGCTGGAGAAAATCAACGCTGGGCTGGCGGTAGATCTCTATGTGCGCATGTATCCCGTTTTGCAGCAGACCTATGTAGATCTTGGCTACCCGAATAACCAGTTTAATGACCGGCTGCTGCAGGTGATCAACCATCTACTCGCCACGCCAAACGCGCCGCAGGTGATGGCGGTGCAACTGACAGAAGTTAAGGGTCCCATTCCATCAGTGCGCCCTTGGGTGCGCTACGAGTTTGCCGACCCGGCATTAGAGGCTTTGTCGTCTGGGCAGAAGATCATGTTGCGCGTTGGTTCCGTCAATCAAAACCGGCTCAAGGCCAGGCTGTCAGCGCTGCGCCAAGAAATCTTGAAACGGTCAACTGCGGCTCAGTGACCAGAGCACCGTAAAGTCACTAAGCCGGCATTGAGACCGCCGTGGGCAGTAAAGGCGAAGCTATGACAGCTTGGACGGTTATAAAAATTACGCACCCTATCTAGGGTTAGAACCAACTTTCAATTTTTGCTGAGTTGGCGCAGACTCAAATTGCCAATAGCAGGCAGCCGGCGCAGGCTGTTTGCACAAGTGTTCCAAGACTGCGACATTGGCGTGAGCCCCTGTGACTAAATATTCAGGAGTTAAAGATGAACGCATCAACGATTGCCCAAGACTCTTTTGCAGCAGGAAAATTAGCGGCAGACAACTCTGAGCTTAAAAAGACAGAACCACCCGACCCTGTTTTGCAGCATCTAGAGAACCTACACCTGCCCTTGACCAGGGAGAACTATTTAGAGGCGGCCTATCCGTTGGGATTGCCTGATAGTTGGAGTCCAGCGGACGAGGCATCGCTTCCCCAAGAAATTCGCAGGATCATCATCTGACAGCCAGACCCCAACTGTTGGGGTTTGTGGGAGAGTCCCGTCGGCAGCAAAAGAGACAGCACTTCTTTAGGAGGACCACATGTACAAGAAAATATTATTGGCTTATGACGGCTCAGATGCTGGGCAACAGGCGTTGCTAGATTGCAAGGAAATTGCGCAAATGGAGCAAAGCGAGCTTCATCTCTTGGCTGTGATCTCATTTTCCTTTAATGGGGCCATGGGCGTGGACATCCCCATAAAGGAAGTTGAAGAACTTGATCACGCTCGGCTCAGCGCGGTGTTGGAACTGGGCATCAAGAAATTAAACGACATGGGTGTCAAGGCCACAGGCACCATCAGACGGGGTGGCCCCGTGGATGAGATAGTGAAGTATGTCCGGGAGCAAAGTATTGAATTGGTGGTTGTGGGTCACAAACACAAAGACAGGTGGCTTGAGAGGTGGTGGGGTGGTTCTTTATCAAAGGCCCTGATAGAAGAGTCACCCTGCAGCGTGTTGGTGGTCATCACCCACTAAATGCCCAGTTCAAGCTCAGGTGGGAACAACCCTTTTGATGGTATTTTCAAAATGCAATTGAATCGCTTTTTGGAGCTTCTTGACATCTTTTTGCTCAAGTGCTGAGGCGATTTGTTCGTGATCATCCAAGGCCCCACGCCAGTTTTCTGGCGTGCTATTGCCGCTGTATCGCAAACTGCGCATGCGTTTGCTTAGAGTTTTGTGAACCATGGCTAGGGATTCGTTCTGCGCCATATCGATCAGCGCATCATGGATTTTCTGGTTCAACTCAAAGTATTCAGAGCGCTTGCCTTTGTCATAGAGGAGCTTCATTTTTTCATGCATGGACAGTACGCGGTCGATCTTTTTTTGTTCCGCCTTGCAGGCTTTTTGTGAAGCGAAGCTTTCAAGCAATGCCATTACTTCGAGCATATCCGAAGCATCTTTCGGGCTGAATGTCTTGACCACCGCGCCGCGCAAGGGCAACAAATCTACCAGCCCCTCGGAGGCCAGCACTTTGAGCGCTTCTCGAATTGGCGTTCGGGATACGCCCAGATCCCGGCTGATTTCAAGCTCCAGCACCCGCTCACCTGGTTTTATTTTTCCTTCAACAATCAAATTGCGCAGGCGGGTAGTGACCTCAAGGTGCAAGGAAGTTCTGGCGATGGGGTCGTTGGTGGGCATGGATTTCATATGACTAGAACTAATAAGACAGATTGTAGTGGACCGGTTATGCTAGGATCTGTAATTACAGGTTACCGATTAATGGAGCAAACTTGACCCAAGCAACCATTGCATTGTTTACCGGCGACCCTGCCGGCATTGGCGCTGAATTGGTGCAGAAATTACTCGACCAACCGGCGCTCAGACCAAAAGCCAGCATACTGTTGATCGGCCAGCAGAGAGCGATTCGTACCACCGCAGATGTGCGATGGCACCCCTGGTCCGGCATTGATGCGCCGGCATTCGAGCCCGGCATTGCCAGCGCCCGCAACGGTCGCTATATGCTGGACGCACTGGCTGAGGGCGTGAAACTCGTCGCCGATGGCAGCGCGGATGCCTTTTGCTTTGCACCTTTGAACAAAAGCGCCCTGCGCTTGGGCGGTATGCACCAAGAGGACGAACTACGCTGGTTTGCCGAGTTTTTAAACTACCACGGCGTTTGCGGTGAACTCAATGTTCTGCAGAACCTTTGGACTGCGAGGGTCACCTCGCATGTGCCCCTTAAGGAGGTCAGCCAAAACCTGTCAAGCAGCAAAGTCTGTGACGCCATCAAGATGATTTCAAACGCTCTAAAAGCTTCGGGCAAAGCCAGTCCGCGTATAGCGGTGTGCGGACTCAACCCGCACAACGGCGACAACGGCAACTATGGCGATGAAGAGATCAAAGTGATTGCGCCCGGCGTTCAACTGGCCTTAGCTGCTGGCTATCCAGCCGACGGCCCCTTCCCTGCCGATACTGCCTTTGTGCGCGCTATCAGGCAGGAAGGAGGCTACGACGGCGTGGTCACCATGTACCACGACCAGGGTCAAATTGCCATGAAACTGATGGGATTTGAGAAGGGCGTCACGGTGCATGGCGGCCTACCAATACCAATCACCACGCCAGCCCATGGCACCGCCTACGACATAGTAGGAGCCAATCAAGCCAATCCTCAGGCCATGTTCAATGCCTTCGAACTGGCCTGCCGAATGGGCTTGCACCACCGCCAATCAAATTCCTCTCAACTAACTTAACACCACACGGAGACATCATGAAAAAATATTTTGCCTGTCTGTTAGCCGCATGCTTCAGCATTGCCTTGCCGGTCCACGTTCAGGCCCAGGCCACTTACCCGAGCAAGCCTGTGCGGCTTATGGTTGGTGCCGGCGCCGGTGGCGGCACTGACATCATTGCGCGCATGCTGGCTGAAAAAATGGCCGAGTCTTTTAAGGGTACGTTTGTCGTTGAAAACAAACCCGGGGCCTCGAACACCATAGCCGCAGAATTAACCGCCAAAGCGCAAACCGATGGCCACACCCTGCTGGTGGCCACTAATACCGGGCAGGCGATTGCCCCGCATTTGATCAAGCTTTCCTTTGATCCCATGAAAGACCTAACTCCAATCGGCCTGGTGGTCACGGTGCCCAATGTGCTGGTGGTTGGCGCCAATGTTCCAGCCAATACAGTGAAGGAACTCGTGGCCCTGATGAAGGCAAAACCAGAAGACTTCAAGTACGCATCATCGGGTATTGGCAGCACGCAACACATAGCTGGAGAGGGCTTTGACATCGCCGCCGGCGTCAAAAGTGTCCACATACCTTACAAAGGCAGTGCGCAAGCTCATCTGGACATAATTGCCGGCAATGTTCAAATCATGTTTGACACTACCTCCTCCGCCATGGGCCAAATCAAGGCAGGTAAATTCAAAGCCCTGGCTGTTACCACCCCCCAAAGAAGCGCTGAATTGCCCAATGTCCCAACCTTGACCGAAGCTGGCATCAGCGGCTCGGACATGAGCACCTGGTACGGTGTCTTTGTAACGACAGGCACGCCCCCTGAGGTGGTCGCCCGGCTTCAATCAGAACTTGCACGCATCATCAAGCTGCCTGATGTGCAAGCAAAACTCAAGAGCTTGGGCGGCGAGCCTGGTAATCTCAGCGTTGAACAATTCAGCCAACTCAACCGGCAGGAGTTTGAGCGCTTTGGCAAATTGATCAAGCAAGCCAACATCAAGATGCAGTAACACCCTGCTGGCCTGGCCACAGCCAGGCCAGCATGACATTCCTCCAAATCAGCAGAAAAATATTACGTCAAAACTGTAATTGTTGACGTCAATGAAAATTTGATCAAGGGGCTGCGTAATGAACGGCCTGGTCACAGCACGATCGGCACCACCACCTCCGGCTGGTCAAATTGTGGTCGGCGAGAACAAGTAAAAGCAAAAATCACCAGCCTGATTTGGCAAGTACTTGACTTAAATTTTTCGCAGCGCAATTTTTTACGGATGCAGGACCCAATCGGGCAACGTGTGCAGGGGACTGCATGCAAGCAAAGTCTCGCTGACTCTGAATTTCGTGAATTAAAATTAAATGCTGAACAGTTCTAAAAATTTACCACCATGACGAAATTTTATATTTCCTGGATTGCACTCTTGTTTTTGACGGCCGCACAAGCCAAAGACGTTGAACTGTCGTGGGAAAAAGCAGTTGTTCATGTTCCTGGCGCCTTTTTTTCAAAGTCAACAAATGATCTTGTGTTGGACAAAAAATATCCTGCCGTCATTTACCTGCATGGTTGCACAGGCATTCATATCGGACATGACATTCAGTGGGCCAAATTAATGGCAGCTCAGAATTTCGTAGTCGTTCTACCAGACAGCATGGCTCGCCCGAAACGTTTATCAAATTGCGACCCCAAACTTCAGGGTGGTACAAATATTTTTCCTGCAGCCTACGAATATCGACAACAGGAGATTTCATATGCCAAGGATCAAATCATGACAAGCTCATGGTGGGATCAAAAAAATATATTTCTCGCAGGGCACAGTGAAGGTGGTATCGCGACCGCCCAATCGTCTCACGGTGGATTCAATGGACTTTTTATTTCAGGATGGACTTGCACTCACAAATTTAATCCAGCCTTTGATGGACTGAAGTCACCAATTGAGATACCAGCTATAGCAGTTGCATTTGTGGATGACTCTTGGCGCAAAGGAAAGTTCAATGAAGGCAGATGCGCCACTAAGTCGGCGGGGCGTAATTTGACACAAATAGATCTGCCCGGTAAAGAACACAACACCTACGACAGCCGATTAGCTAGAGAATCTGTCGTTAAATTTTTGAATGAAAATTTGAAACCGTAAAAACTTTTCGAATTTTCAACCAGTCCCCGCATGCTGGCACTCGCTCGGGTATCAAAAAAGCCCTACAACGCGTTTTTTCTCGGACTCGCTGGGCTGAGTAGCTGACGGCAGTTTAAAACAAACGTAGCGTTTTTTTCAAGCTGAGCGACGCTGCGCAACTAGGCGGCCTGATGGACGAGAGCGCTTACGCCGCGTTTTCGCCATGACAAAACCAGGCACTAAAAGCCGCACGAGGTGATGGAGAATCAAAAATGCAGCGCGGCTGAACTTATGATTTGGGCGGCACTACGCAGTGCAGCTTCCACGCTGTCTATCACCGGCACCCCCGCTTCACGCTCAATGCGCTCAGACTGACCTGCCAAGCCGCCTGAGGCCAGCAAAATGACGGCTGCCTTGTCAGTTAGGACTGCACCGTAAACGGCCTGCATCAGACACTCATGGGTATCTGGTTTGGCCATTGCAGCCACGGTCAAGAGCCACGGTACCGCTGCCAAACAGGCGTCTGGCTTAACAGCGTCAATACCAATGCCAGCAAGATCACCGCAGACAAAGGCGAAGTGAAAAACTCACCAACGAACTGTCCCAGATGACCTTCTGCGGAAATCATGGCTTGGCGGTAACTGCGGTCCATCAACGGCCCAAGGATCATCCCCAAGATGATCGGTCCCATTTGGTAACCGTACATCTTCAAAAAGTACCCAAACACGCCGAAACCGAGCATCCAATAAACGTCTACAGGATTGTTGTTGATAGCGTATGCACCAACTGCTGACAGCACCAAAATCATGGGGAGCAAGATGGGTTTGGGAGTTTCAATCAACTTTGCAAATAATCGGATCCCGGTCAGGCCAAAAAATAACAAGAAGAAATTAGCCAGAACCAGTGTGCCCACAATAAACCAGAAAAGATGAGGTGTCTCGATCATCAGCATCGGACCAGGCTTCAAGCCATGGATATACAAGGCGCCAATGATCACGGCCGTCACCGCATCACCGGGAATTCCCAATGTCATCATGGGAATATATGCACCGCCGACCGCCGCATTGTTGGCAGACTCAGGCGCTACCAGTCCCTCGTGTGCGCCTTGTCCAAAAGGATGGGAAGGATTTTTGACGGTTCGTTTGGCATGGTCATAGGCCATCAAAGCCGCGATATCGCCTCCAGCACCTGGCAATGCCCCAACCACCACACCGATGGCAGATGTACGCAAAGACAAAGGCAGGTGTTTTCGAACCAGCGTCCATGAAGGCAGAATTTTGCTGACATCTTGTTTGACTGCCTTGAGCTTCAATTCGTGTAACTGCACCAATACCTCGGCGACGCCAAAAAAGCCGATCATGGCCGCGATATAGGAAATACCAGCTGTCAGCTGAATGCTGCCAAAAGTCAATCGGGGCTCAGCCGTCATAGGATCTAATCCCACCATGCCGATCAAAACACCTAAGGCCCCCGCGAAAACACCTTTGGCCAATGAGCCCCCGGACAATGCACCGACCAGCAAGATGCCCCATATGGCTAGCATGAGGTAGTCACGCGGTGCAAACATCAATGCAAACTCAGACAAGGCTGGTGCCGCAATTGCTAAGGCGAATATTCCTACAAAGCCCCCAATAACGGACATGATGGTGGTCAAGCCGATAGCTGCACCAGCCTCGCCCCGTTTGGCCATGGGATACCCATCCAAAGCTGTGGCTATCGCTGCGGGTGCCCCTGGAATATTTAGCAAAATGGCACTTCGGGAGCCGCCATAAACTCCCCCCAAAAAAATACCGGAAATCAGGGCTAAGGCATCATTGACAGGCCATTTGAACGTGAAGGAAATCAGGATCGACACCGCCATAGTGACGGACAAACCCGGAATGGCCCCAATATAAATTCCAGCAAAAGTGCCCGCTGCAATCAAGAACAACAAGTAGGGACTTGTCCATGCAATCAAAAAATACTCAAGCGATTGCATCAGGGCCACACTCTCACCAGCCAAGTACCTTTGGGCAAAACGACTGAAAAAATAGTGTGAAAAATCAAGTACACCACCGATAAGGCCATCGCACTTAGCAACGCATTGAATAGCCAACGGGTGCTGCCCAACAAGCGCATGGCCAGAACCAAAAACAAGTAAGCAGACAGCACAAAACCCAAGCGCGACAACAGGAACATGAATACGAATACGGCCAAAGTAAACGACACAAAAACAGCTGGCGAAATTCGACGAACAAACTGTTGCCGCAAGGTCTCACCAACACAGCGATCGTTGACAGCTTTCCTAGTTTGGCGCAGCGTCAATGCGGCGGTGATCACCATCACCAATGCAGACAGCATGGGGAACATGCCCGCAGAGGTGATGGATTCAAAACCGGAGATACCGTAAGCTTGGAAAAGCAAAAATACGCTGACCAACAGCAGCAAGGCGTTGAAAGTCAACTCACCAGGCAGACGATTTTTCTTTTCAAGCATAGGCATGGCGCCGTTAATTTAGACATTAGGGTTTGGAAATACCCAAATCAGCTGGTGACTTCTTGGCCACACCGGCCTCTTGCAAAGTCCAGGCTGTTACCGATTGCCATTTTTTCAGGAATACATCGGCTTCAGCGCCAGATATGTTCATCATGGCGTTTCCGCGATCGGTCATGAGTTTTACAAACTGAGGATTGTTAGCAGCCGTTTTGAATGAAGCTGTGAGCTTGGCTTTGGCCGCATCATTGACATCGCGCTTGACGAACACGCCATAAAAGGGACCCCAAGGCAGGTATTTGCTGATTCCGGGTAAATCGGTCGTTAGCGGCGCTATGCCATCGTGTGGCTTGTCGCTCAACACCGCCAGCGCTTTGACACGTCCTGCCTTGATGAGTTCGGAAGCAGCCCCCAAACCGACTGGCATGAAGTCCACATGACCGCCTTGCAAAGCGGTCAGGCCCGGACCTTCACCGTCAAATGGGACGGCGGTGACGGGCAGTTTGGTGAGCGTACCGATCATGGAGCCAACACTGTGCGGCAGACCACCGGGGCCTGTAGATCCCATCTTCACCTTGCCTGGGTTGGCTTGTGCATCTGCAAGAACATCCTTGAAGGACTTCCAAGGTTTGTCCTTGTTGGCAACGATCACCACAATGCCGCGACCAAGAATATTGACTGGATAAAATTTGGAGTAGTCCAAATCACCCAAACCTAGTACACCATGCAGTTGCGGGTTTTCAGCGCCCAGCAGCAGTGTGTATCCATCCGAGGCCTGTTGGTTAACGAAATTGGTTGAGATGGCGCCAGCACCGCCTGATTTGTTTTGCATGACGATTTTTTTGCCCAAGGCCTCCTCTGCAAAAGGGGCCACTGCACGGGCCACCACGTCTGTAGCACCACCTGCACCCCACATGATCACACCAGAAAGTTCACGGTCCGGGAAGTTCTGGGCACATGCTGCGCCACTCACCCATACAAGAGAGGCAAGAGTCAGACTGCGACGAAAAAAATTCATGAAAGTCTCCTGAAAATGAAATAGGAATCAACGACATGCGTTCAAGGTGAACCTTGGCACATTTGGATCTTAGGGGATGGGTCGATAAAAATGAATACTGAGTTACGCTAAGGTTCAGCAATCGAACAAAACACAACTCAAATTTTACGCACAGCCTTACTGGGTAAAGCATCAATAAATTTGTCTGAACTACTGTGGCACCAGTGCCAATTTGTCCAGCAAATCATGGTACAGACAAGTCGCGCTGTGGTGTGAGCAACGGGCGTCACTGTCGACTCATTGAAATGGGCTTGGTTGACTCATCCGAAATCTATGAAAAGACACAGAAAAATCTATGACAAGTAGTAAACCCGGACCATACTACTTTGAACCTAATAAAAAGCACCTAAAGTCGCCCCCAAGTGCTTGATTTATATGGTTATTTTTGGTGGGAGATACAAGTTTCGAACTTGTGACCCCTGCAGTGTGAAAACTCCTACATTTCACCAATTTCCTATTTAAAAACAACAACTTAGCCGCATTCGAATGCCCTAAAGTAGTATAGTTGTAGTATACACATATACTTACAAAGTAATATTTTAAAAGACTTGCTTGAACTTATAGCGCATCAAGCGTAAAGACTTTTTACGCTTGAGCGTTTTGAACTCTCATCCAACCCGCCAATAAGTCTCGGCTTGCTCCAATGTGTATGGAATTTTTCGTCCAAGACAAGCAATGTGTATGGAGTTCTGGTTGGATCTGGCCAATGTATATAAATTTTTGCTGCGCACCACTGCCCTGCCCCGTTAAGCGACTCATCACACCTCTGCAATCGAACATGACGAATCAAGGCGCGCAATTTTGACCAAGTGTGTTGAAAACCGATTGCCAGCTCTAGGGCTGGCAATTCAGTTTTCCAAGCGGGTTTGCGACCATTACCCTTGGTCAATCAAAGTCGGGCAAGTGGTCGATACAACTTCGGCGTCAACAAGTCTCGACTTGCTCCAATGTGTATGGAGTTTTCGCGGTAACTTCTGAAAGATTTTTGATTTAGCAAATCAGATTAATCAAACCGAAATCGGTGCACCTGACAAAAATCAGCGCTTGCGTCGAAACTTTGATACAAAAGCTAGGACATATCCGTCCCCGAGTGCTTGAAACACGCACTGCACAAGGGCCAAGTCAAGGCCATGACTACAAGGCCGCTCACCGCACAGGTCAGTGCGGCCATTGGGGCCCCAAGGTGCACGGCCAGCCAGCCAATCGCCAGAAACCCCAGCGGCGCGATTCCGATACACATCGTCATTAGGCCCATCGCGTCCAAACGTTGATCGGCCTGAACACTGCTGTACACCAGCGTTGGTTGCATCACCGCAAAGCCAGCCTGAACTACGCCGATGACGAATAAAATGACGCCGGTCAGCAGTACATGATGGCTCCAGGCGAAAGCCACTTGCAGCAAAAGAAACATCAGCACTGCCCCAAGATAAACCGGTCCATGCCGCAGATGCCTTGCGAAATAGCTCAGCGTCAGTGCACCCAGCAGAGAGCCGATACCGTCCAGACTGGCCAGCAAGCCGACACCTTGCGCGTCCAACTGAAGCTGGTCGCGGCCGATCACAGGAATCATGCTGAGCACCGGCCAGGCGAACAGGTTGAAAAGTATCGTGATCCACAAGATCGACTGAAGGGGCCGGGAATCACGCACTGCGTGCAGGCCGCGCTGCAAAAGTTTGCGGATCGTGAGTTTGGTGACTGCAGCATGCGCTGGCGGCGAGTCGGTCAAACCGCTGAGCGCCATCAGTACTGGCAGGTAAAGCAGCGTCGCACATAACAACACGGCCTGAAGGCCACCTTGCGCCAGCAGAAGACCACCCAGTATCGGTCCGATCAAGCGGCAGGCGTTTGAGGCTACGGCATCCAGGGACATAGCCTGCACCATGCGTCCTTGACCTGCAAGATCACCCATCAGAGCACGTCGCAAGGGCATATCGCCCGCCCAGACGATACCGTTGACGAAGCTGGCTACGGCCAAATGCCAGACCTCGATGGCACCGAATGCGGACACGCTTAGTAAAAGAAAGCAGGTCACAAAAAGAACGGCATGCGTCACGATTAAGAGCCAGCGACGCGACATGTGCGAAGCCAGTGCTCCCAGCGCCAGGCCGAACAGCGACATTGGTAGCAGGCGCAGCATCATCAGGCTGGCTACCCACAGCGCAGATTTGGTTTGATCGTAGGTAAACACCGCAAACGCCAGAATCTCGAGCCATCGTATCAACGACATCAACATGCCAACGGCCCATAGGCGCTGTAGTTGCTGGTCGCGGTGGATCGGCGGTGGATCGGTTAGCTGCGAAATAGAATTTGTCAGGAAAGACAATCGGTAATGTCTGGAACCGGCTCGTGAACTTGTCGAATCAAGATTATCGACCTGTTTACCGGACAGATCTCAAAATTAGATGCTGCTGATTTCTGAGCACTGCCCTTGGCCAAAGGCGTCCGGTTTGCAGGCGAGAAATCGCCTCATGCTCAGGGCTGCGCGGCCAGGATCACTGTGAGCTCATGGGTTAAACCCATCAGCCCCAGCGCTGGTACAAGCGCGGGGGGGGGGAGTGTGGCGTGAGAGCTTGCGCCACGCGGGCCGCTGCCGCAGCGCCCAGATGAACGGGCGAGTACAAGACTATTACCAGAGCAGGCAAGCGGGTGGAGTAGCGTGCTCACTCCGAGGAAATCAAGGGCTCATACTTTTGCGAACCTGGAGGCCAGCTCGCGCCTGCTGACCGCCTGATCAAGCGCATTGAAATGACCCGGTAATTGTCCGACTTGATCGTGTTCATGGTCAACAGCTACATCCGCCCCACTGACATACGCAACATGCAGCACAAGCATGTGGAAATTATTCGCATAGAGTGGACGTCGCTGGATAGCTGGCTGCAAGTCAAAACAAACGTAGCGATTTTTTGATGCTGAGCACAGTGCCAGCAGCGTCTTACCAACAGACACCAAATCACCCGCCGGCAAAACCGATTACCACACCATGGGCGCTTGCTGGGATGTGATGCAAACGGGTGGTCTGCAGCCTTGAACGGTGTTTTTCGCTTAAAAACAAAAACGTTTTTGGGGTTTACCCCATGCTCATTGTCTTTGAGCAAAACTAATATCGCGACAGGCCAAAAACGTTTTTGGTTGCTGGGTTCTTTGCCCCGCAGCTGGATGGGACGCGTATTCAATGGTATTGCCGAAGACGAAGATACGATACGGGTGCTTGGCATAGACGTGCCGCGCTACAAACTTGCAGCTTTTGCCATGGGCACCGCTCTTGCTGGCATGTCTGGTGCTTTTTATACCTATCACCTGACGTTTATTGGTGCTGAAAGCTTTGGCTTTGTTGAGTCCATCACCGTTTTGTCCATGGTAGTTTTTGGCGGCATTGGCTCTGTGCCAGGCGTGATCATTGCAGCAGCATTGCTCTCCGTGCTACCGGCCTGGTTTCAGGTGATCGGCGATTACAAATTGTTGGTGTATGGCGGATTGTTGTTTGTCATGATGCGATTTTCGCCTGGAGGGATGGCCGGTTTAGCGGCACGCTTTTTCCCAACATCGTCCTTGCCTATTAGGGGGAAACCGTGAATTTTTCCACCTCCAGTGCGCCTCTGTTGCAAGTGACCGGTGTTACCGTTCGTTTTGGCGGCTTGACTGCCGTAGACGATGTGTCTTTTGATGTTCAACAAGGTGATTTGTTGGGATTGATTGGCCCCAACGGAGCCGGCAAGACCACCATGATGCGAGCCATCATTGGCGTGGTTCAACCGACACTAGGCAGCGTTTTGCTGGGTGGTGAATCACTCAACGGCTTGCCTATTCACAAACGTATCCAACGCGGTATGTCCTTGTCACAGCAATTGGTGAGACCATTGCGCGACATCAGCATTGAAGAAAACGTTGCACTCACCGCGGCCAGCGAAAAGACCATCAGTCCTCTGCGGGCCTTGCTCAATGTCTCCACCGAGCGAGAGCTTGCCATTGCCCAAACTGAATTGGCGCGTGTGGGTATTGCAAGCATGGCTTCGCAAAGTCCAGGTATTCAGCCCCTGGGTGTTCTCAAACGTTTGGAGTTGGCGCGTGCGCTTGCACTCAAACCCCGACTGCTGCTGTTGGATGAACCCTTGGCTGGTTTGAACTCTCAGGAAGCGCGCGCGCTGGCAACGACCATCGCCGAAATCAATCAGCAGGGTTTGACCATTGTGCTCATTGAACACAACCTGGGCGAGGTCATGCGAATTTGCCAACGCCTGGTCGTGCTCGACAACGGCAAGAAAATTGGCGATGGCGATCCGCGTGAGGTCATGGCCGACCCGGCCGTTCGAGCTGCCTATCTGGGTGGTGATGCGTTTGGCGCATCCGCCGCGCAGGGACATGCAACTTTGGAGACACAAAGTGCTTGAGCTAAATTCAATTTCTTGTGGCTATGGCGCATTTCAGGCTGTGCATGGCCTCACACTTTCCTTGCAATCTGGAACCATCACGGGGCTTCTGGGCGCCAATGGCGCTGGTAAGTCTTCAACACTCATGTGCATAGCGGGCCATGTGAAACAGCAAGGCGGCGTTATCCATTTGGACGGACAAGACATTTCAAACTTGGACCCAAACGAACGCGTGCGCAATGGCATTGCCATTTCTCCCGAAGGTCGTCGCTTGTTCAAAGACCTGACGGTCCAGGACAATCTTCGGGTGGGGGGCATGGTGCAATCCGCTAAAGTTTTTAACCATGATCGAGACCGTGTCCTTGCTTTGTTTCCGCGTTTAGGCGAACGCTTGAACTCCTTGGCGGGTAACTTGTCGGGTGGCGAGCAGCAAATGTTGGCCATTGGCCGCGCCCTAATGACGCGTCCCCGACTGATCATGATCGATGAGTTGTCTTTAGGCTTGATGCCCAAGATCATTGATCTCTGCTACCAAGCGCTCATTCAACTCAGGCGCGATGGTATGACCGTGTTGCTGGTGGAGCAAAACACCGAGCGCGTCTTGAAAATTGCAGACAACATCTGTGTATTGGAGTCTGGCAGCACCGTGTGGCTAGGCACAGCCGAAGCGGCTCGCAACGACCCCAAGCTCGCCGAAGCCTACCTGGGCATGCATTAAATCGCTTTTTTTCTACTTTTCTGATTAAAAAATGACTCTTAACATCGACTCCAGAATGGACCCTACTCGTGTGGTTCGATCCCCACGTGGCAGCACCTTGTCTTGCAAAAATTGGGTCACAGAAGCGGCCTACCGCATGTTGCAAAACAACCTTGACGCAGAAGTGGCAGAGAATCCGCAAAGTTTGGTGGTGTACGGCGGCATTGGTCGTGCTGCCCGCGACTGGGCTTGCTTTGACCAGATTTTGGCCTCGCTCAAAGACCTGAATGAAGACGAGACCTTGCTCATTCAGTCAGGCAAACCAGTGGGCGTGTTCAAGACGCACGCTAACGCACCTCGCGTGCTGATTGCCAACTCCAACCTCGTGCCCAAGTGGGCCAATTGGGAGCACTTCAACGAACTCGACCGCAAGGGCCTGTTCATGTACGGGCAGATGACTGCGGGCTCGTGGATTTACATCGGCACCCAAGGCATCGTGCAAGGTACCTTCGAGACCTTTGTGGAAGCCGGTCGCCAGCATTACAACAACGACTGGACTGGCCGCTGGATTCTGACGGCTGGTCTGGGTGGCATGGGCGGGGCACAGCCTTTAGCCGCCACGCTGGCAGGTGCCTGCTCGCTGAACATTGAATGCCAACAAAGCAGCATCGACTTCCGTCTGCGAACCCGCTATGTGGACAAGCAGGCCAAAGACATCGACGAGGCCTTGGCCATACTGGCGCATCACATGGCCGCTAAAGAGGCGGTGTCCATAGCCTTGCTCGGCAATGCCGCCGAAATACTGCCCGAGTTAGTCCGGCGCGCCAAGGCAGGTGGCATGCGTCCTGACCTCGTGACAGACCAGACCTCGGCGCACGATTTGATCAACGGCTATTTGCCCCCAGGCTGGACAGTGTCTCAGTGGAAAGCTGCTCAGCACGACCCTGCGCAGCATGCCCGCTTAACGGCGGATGCGTCGCAAGGCTGCGCCACCCAGGTGCAAGCCATGCTAGATTTTCAAGCTATGGGCATTCCAACAGTGGATTACGGCAACAATATTCGCCAGGTGGCGTTTGACCATGGCCTCAAAAACGCGTT
Source organism: Polaromonas sp. (assembly GCA_044357185.1). GTDB lineage: Bacteria > Pseudomonadota > Gammaproteobacteria > Burkholderiales > Burkholderiaceae_C > Polaromonas. Next base: position 14,490 of record JBIKPY010000013.1, on the reverse strand, counting down.
TGATTTCCCAGGTTTTGTGCCAGCCTATATTCGCCCCATGTTCTGCGAGGGCAAGGGCCCATTTCGCTGGGTGGCTTTGTCGGGTGACCCTGAAGACATCTACAAAACCGATGCCAAGATCAAGGAGCTTTTCCCTAACAACACGCACACCCACCGCTGGCTCGACATGGCGCGGGAGCGCATCAGCTTTCAAGGACTGCCTGCGCGCATTTGCTGGTTGGGCTTGGGCGAGCGGCATGTGGCGGGCTTGGCCTTCAACGAGATGGTGCGTACGGGCGAGCTGAAAGCCCCGATCGTGATCGGTCGCGACCACTTGGACACCGGCTCGGTGGCCAGCCCCAACCGCGAGACCGAAGCCATGAAAGACGGAACAGACGCCGTGAGCGACTGGCCACTGCTGAACGCTTTACTCAATACCGCAGGGGGTGCAAGTTGGGTTAGCCTGCATCATGGCGGCGGAGTGGGTATGGGTTATTCGCAACACTCGGGCATGGTCATCGTGGCCGATGGCACCGACGCTGCTGCCGAGCGACTGGCGCGCGTGCTTGTCAATGATTGCGGCTCAGGTGTGATGCGTCACGCCGATGCCGGGTACGAGCTGGCCGTTGCCACCGCCAAAAAGCAGGGACTGAAGCTGCCTATGATCAAGTGAAGATGGCATCTGCAAGCCCGAAATCGCCAAGCAAGTGACCGGGTTAAACCCATGACGCTGAACAGATTCGATGTTCATGATTTGCCCGCCATGCCTTGGAAGAACGGTGGTGGCGTGACGCGTGAGATCGTCTGCCAACCCCTTGGCGCAGGCATGGGCGTTTTTGACTGGCGAGTGAGTATTGCGCAGATAGCCAGTGATGGTCCGTTTTCGATATTTCCTGGTGTTGACCGTATCATCACACTACTCAATGGCGGGGGCGTGCATTTGCAGAGCAAGGACGGTCAGGTAGATCACCTGCTAGATGTGCCGCTAGCGCCCTTTGTCTTTATGGGCGAGGACACCATCCATGCCCGCTTGCTTACTGGGAACTGCCACGATTTCAACGTCATGACCCGCCGTGCAGTGTGCAGCGCTTCACTCAAGGTGATACGCAGTGCCTGCGATGTACCGGCCGCATCCCATGGCTTGTTGATGGCTGTTGAGGGAGGTTGGCAGCTGCAATCCACTGCTGAGGAGACGCTCATGTCGCAGCAAGGTCTTTGGTGGACCGATGCTTCTTTGGCGTGGCGACTGCGTCCGCAAAGCTGCGATGCTGCGCTGCTGGCCTTGACACTTCACTTTTTTTGACCATGAGCGTTTCGTTAATTCCTGATTCGTGGCCCAGCTCCGATGGCATTTGGCATGACCTGCATTTGGCTCCTGAGGCCTTGGGCGCAGGCTTTCCCGCTATGTCTGATGCGGCCATTGTGGTCGAGCAAGGGGCCATTGCCTGGGTGGGCGCTTACGCCGAATTGCCAGACGATTACCGACAACTGCCCAAACATGCTGGCCAAGGCGCCATGGTCACGCCAGGCCTCATCGACTGCCACACGCACCTTGTGTACGGCGGCCAACGTGCCAACGAATTTGCCATGCGCCTGGCCGGGGCGAGCTACGAAGAGGTGGCGCGTGCTGGGGGCGGCATTGTGTCCAGCGTCAAGTCCACGCGACTGGCGAACGAAGATGCCTTATTCGATGCGGCCGTTCCACGATTGCAAGCTTTGCTGGCCGAGGGCGTTTGCGCCATCGAAATCAAATCGGGTTATGGCCTGAGCTTGGAACACGAGCGAAAGCAACTGCGCGTGGCCCGGCGTTTAGGACAGGCTTTTGGCGTCACTGTTTGCACTACGTTTTTGGGGGCACACGCATTACCCCCTGAGTACGCTGGGCGCAGCGACGACTACATTCGTTTGGTGTGTGAAGAGATGCTGCCCGCCTTGGCCGCCGAGGGCTTGGTAGACGCGGTGGATGTGTTTTGCGAAACGATTGGCTTTACGTTGGCGCAAACCGAACAGGTGTTCCAAGCAGCGCAAGCGCTGGGTTTGCCGGTCAAACTCCATGCAGAGCAGTTGTCTGATATGGGCGGCTCGGCGCTGGCAGCGCGTTACGGTGCGCTGTCGTGCGACCATATTGAACACCTGAGCGCAGAAGGCATCGCCGCCATGCTGAAGGCGGGCACAGTGGCAGTGCTTTTACCTGGCGCTTATTTCACCTTGCGGGACACTCACATGCCGCCCATTGCCGCCCTACGCGCAGCGGGCGTGCCCATGGCCGTTTCCACCGACCATAACCCAGGTACCTCGCCTGCTTTGAGTTTGCTGTTGATGCTCAACATGGCCTGCACCCTGTTCCGCTTGACTGTGCCTGAAGCCTTAGCGGGTGTGACGCGCCATGCCGCGCAGGCTCTGGGTTTGCAAGCAACGCACGGGCAAATTGCTGCTGGTTGCTCCGCTAATTTTGTGCTCTGGCCTTTGGGCGATGTGGCTGAACTCGCCTATTGGTTGGGTCAACGTCCGGCCTGCAGTGTGGTGCGCCAGGGCCGTTTGGCAGTCGATGGCATGGGCTTGCACCGGAGCGCGACATGAACGAGCGCAGCTTGTTTGCCGCGCACGCTTTGTTGCCCACGGGATGGGCGCGTGATGTGCTGTTGTGTTGGAACGAACAAGGCTTGTTGACTGACGTGAAGACCCAGGCCGCTTGTCCGGCAGGCACCCTTCAAACCGCAGGCCCTTTATTGCCTGGCATGCCGAACTTGCATTCGCACGCTTTTCAGAGGGCGTTTGGTGGCCTGACCGAATACCGGGGGGCAGCGCAAGACAGCTTTTGGAGCTGGCGCAGTCTGATGTACCGCTTTGCGGCGGCCATCACGCCCGATGAACTTGAAGCTATCGCCACCAGCCTGTATGTGGAGATGCTGGAGGCGGGTTACACCAGCGTTTGTGAATTTCATTATGTGCACCACGACCACGATGGTCGCCCCTATGCCGACGACGCCGCCTTGTCGATGTGTCTACTGCGTGCGGCTGCCCGTGCAGGCATAGGTATCACCTTGTTACCCGTGCTGTACCAGACCAGTGGCTTTGGCGGTACACCACCGAGCGAGGGTCAGCGACGCTTCATTCGCTCGACCGACAACATGCTGGCCTTGCTGCAAAAGTTGAAACCCTTGTGCGAAGCTCAGGGTGCGCGTTTGGGCTTGGCACCCCATTCTTTGCGCGCCGTGCCACCAGACAGCTTGCACGAAGCATTGGCTGGTTTGCACGCCATGGACACGGCGGCACCTGTGCACATCCATATCGCGGAACAAACTGCCGAGGTCGATGCCTGCCTGGCCTGGAGCGGCCAAAGACCGGTGCAGTGGTTGCTGGAACACGCGTCTGTTGATGCGCGTTGGTGCCTGGTGCATGCGACCCACATGACGCCCGATGAAAGTATGCGCGCCGCCCGAACGGGCGCTGTGGCGGGCCTGTGCCCGAGCACCGAGGCCAATTTAGGCGATGGTATTTTTGATGCTGCAAGTTGGTTGCAAGGTGGTGGGCGATGGGGGGTGGGCTCGGACAGCCACGCTTGCGTCAACGCCGCCGAAGAACTGATGCTGCTCGAATACAGCCAGCGCTTGGCCACACGTCAGCGCAATGTGCTTGCCTCCATCGATCAGCCTTCGGTGGCCACCGCCATGATGCTGGCAGCTGTAGCCGGTGGTGCCCAGGCCAGTGCGCGCCCAGTGGCCGGTATGGCCGTAGGTCAACAGGCCGACTTTATGGAACTTGATGCCCAGCATCTACTGGTGCGCGATTTGCCCTCGCCCGAAGCCATGCTATCAGCCCATGTTTTTGCCAGCCACCGCCAATCTGCTCTGCTGCGCGTGTGGGTGCGCGGTCGCTTAAGAGTTCAATCGGGGCGCCACGACTTGCACGACAGTGCCCTGCGCGGCGGGGTATCAGCACGTCAACAATTACTGAAGAAGACACCATGACTTTTCAGACCACCGTACCTCCATTTCGTTTTCGACAGGGTACACGACCACTGTTGATCTCGATGCCTCATGTGGGCACGCATGTGCCGCCTGCATTGGCAGCCCGGCTGACGCCCGAGGCGCAGCAGGTGCATGACACCGACTGGCATCTGGAACGGCTGTACGGTTTTGCCGATGATTTGGGGGCCTCGGTGCTGGTCGCAACGCATTCGCGTTACGTGATCGACCTGAACCGCCCGCCTGACAACCAGAACCTTTACCCGGGCCAGGATACCACCGCTTTATGCCCGACAGACACCTTTGACAAAACGCCGATCTACGCCAAGGGTGATGTTCCTGACGACTTCGAAACGGCAGAAAGGCGTGAGGCCATTTGGCAGCCATACCACCATCAGCTGCAAGCCGAGCTGACGCGCCTGCGGGCCACATACGGCAGAGTGGTGCTTTGGGATGCGCACTCGATCCGTTCCGTGCTACCGCGGTTTTTTGAAGGCAAACTCACTGACTTAAATTTGGGCACTGCCAACGGCGAGAGTTGCGACCCTGAGCTGGCGCAGACCCTTTTGGCCATCGGGCAAACCGCCACAGGGTTGAGCGCAGTACTTAATGGCAGATTCAAAGGCGGCCACATCACTCGCAGCTACGGCCGGCCAGCGCAAGGAGTACATGCCATTCAGCTGGAAATGACGCAGTGCAGCTACATGCAAGAAGCGATGCCCTTTGACTACCTACCCGAAGTGGCAGCACGCGTGCAGCCCCACTTGCGACAAATGCTTCAAGCAGCGCTGTACTTTGCGCGCAGCCATCAGCCCTAAACTGCTTCCTCTCAGCTTCAACCAACGACGTATTATTGCTAAAGAATGTTTGACCAGATGCACCTGAAATCGATGACTAGCCCTTTGGCTGGCGCTTCAGTTGTCCATGCGGGTTTGCGGCTTTCTTCCCTAGTCAGTCAAAATCTGTCAAGTGGTCAATACGACGTCAGCTTCAAAAAGTACACAACATAATGCCTTCGATAGCCAGCTAAAGGATTCTGTAGTGCCTCTCTGCGTTGATCAAACCGTTTTTTCAAGACTTGGCTCAAGCGACCCATGAGGACGGGTGCAGTGGTCCCTTCCAGCAACGCTTTGGCACGTCGCATCACCAGCGATATCTTGCCCAACGGCGGACCTGTTATCGAACTGGGTCCAGGTACTGGCGCCTTCACGCGGGGCACCCTGGGAAAATGGCTGCCCGAAGACAAGCTCAGGCTGGGGATGCGGGCGGCGCTGCCAGCCGACTTAAAAAAAGGCTTCAGCGAGGCCGTTATCGAGCTTGAAAAAGTGAGCTTTAACTTTGACGGCGATGTAGCAGTTGAAAAAGCCGCCCGCGACAAAATCATCAGCCAAGGGAGCACCTTTTACCCGTCATTGCTGGTAGCAGACCAAAAAGCCGTGGACAGCCTGCTGGACGCCTATGAGTTTGCCGAGCCCGGCCCGCAACCGTGCCGCAACAGGTTAGCCGACCCCCAAGTGACCACAGATTTGCCCCCATGCGTACCGATTGGCAGCAGCAGCTGCCAGGAGCGCGCGGGGCGTCCCCCTCTTTTTAAATCCTGAATCCTTTCTTCACCCCATGTCTATCCTTGATCTCACCGAACCCCATGTGTTTTTGCGCAACTGCTGGTATGTGGCCAGCGTCTCACGCGAAGTCGCGCGCAGCCCAAAGGCTGTGCACCTGCTCAACGATAACGTAGTGCTCTACCGCCGCGAAGACGGCTCGCCCGTGGCCCTGGAAGACGCCTGCCCGCACCGCAAGCTGCCGCTGTCCATGGGTCGCATCAAAGGCGACGCCATCGAGTGCGGCTACCACGGCCTGACCTTCGACGGCGGCGGCACATGCATCGAGGCGCCCACGCAGGCGCAGGTTCCGGCCTTGGCACGGGTCCGCAGCTACCCGGTGCAAGACCGCTACGGCTTACTCTGGATCTGGATGGGCGATCCCGCATTGGCTGAGCGTACGCCGGTGCTGGAGATCGAGCACCATAACGACCCTGGCTGGCACATGACCACCGGCGACAGCCTGCACTGCGGCTGCCACTACCTCTGGCTGGTCGACAACCTGCTGGACCCGTCCCACGTGGCCTGGGTGCACCGCAACAGCTTTGCCTCCTCTGGCACCGAGGACACGCCGCTGCAAATTGAGGCCGACGCGCAGGGCGTAGTCTGCAGCCGCTGGATCTACGGCCAGCCGCCGCCACCGTTTTACGCGTCGCTGGTCAAGTTCGAGGGGCCGGCCGACAGGTTGCAGCACTACGAGGTACGCCTGCCGTCCATCGCCATCAACCGCAGCACCTTCGCGCCGGCCGGCATGGGCGGGCCGGGAGTGGGCGAGGATGCACGCATTTACCGTATGGTGTCCTACAACTTCCTAACGCCCGTCGATGCCAACAACACCCTGTACTTCTGGCTGCAGCACCGCAATACCGACCCGCAGGACCAGGCTCTGACCGAGCGCATCGCCGCCGGTGCCAAGGCCGCCTTCGAAGAAGACCGCCAGATTCTGGAAGCCGTACACCAGGGCATGAAGCACAAGCGCACGCCCCACATCGGCTTGCTGCTGGACGCCGGAGCTTCCCGCCTACGCCGGGCCCTGGCCGAGCGCATTGCGGCCGAGCAGGCCTTGGGGAAGGCATGAATACGATCACACCAGGCCGGCTGGGCTGGCAAATGTTGCGCGAGATTCGCCGGGCTCCCCAGCGCCTCGACTTGTCGCCCTTGGCCTGGGCCGAGGTTCGGGCCAGCGCCGATGCGGTGGCCCGGGTGCTGGTCAGCGGCCAGGTGGTCTACGGCCTGAACACCGGCTTTGGCAAATTGGCCAGCACCCGCATTCCGGACAGCGACCACGCCCAGCTGCAACTCAATTTGCTGCGCTCGCACGCCGTGGGCGTGGGCGAGCCCATGACGGACGCCGTGGTGCGGCTGATGCTGCTGCTTAAGGCGGCCAGCCTGGGGCGCGGCCACTCCGGCGTGAGCCCGGCCCTGGTGCGCGGCCTGCTGGACCTGCTGGCGCACGACCTGTTGCCGGTAGTGCCGTGCAAGGGCTCGGTTGGCGCCAGCGGCGACTTGGCACCCTTGGCCCACCTGTGCCTGCCGCTGATCGGCGAGGGCCAGGTGCGGCTGCGCGGCCAGACCCTGCCCGCTGGTCAGGCCCTGCAGGCCTGCGGTCTGCAGCCAATCGCGCTGGGGGCCAAGGAGGGCTTGGCGCTGATCAACGGCACCCAGGCCTCTGCCGCACTGGCCATTGAAGGCTTGTTTGCCGCCGAGCAGCTGCTGTGCGCGGGCGTGATGGTGGGAGCGCTCACGCTGGACGCTGCGCGTGGCAGCGACGCGCCCTTTGACCCGCGCATCCATGCGCTGCGTGGCCAGCCGGGTCAGATGGACACCGCCGCCGCCTACCGTGCGCTGCTGGACGGCAGCGAAATCCGGCGCTCCCACCTCGTCGATGACGAGCGCGTGCAAGACCCCTATTGCCTGCGCTGCCAGCCGCAGGTCATGGGCGCCTGCCTGGACCAGCTGCGCCACGCAGCGCAGGTGCTGCTGCGTGAAGCCAACGCGGTGACCGACAACCCGCTGGTCTTTCACGGCCCGGGCGGGGACGCGCTGCTGTCAGGCGGTAACTTCCACGCCGAACCGGTGGCCCTGGCAGCCGACGGCATGGCGCTGGCGATTGCCGAGATAGGCGCCATCTCTGAGCGGCGTGTGGCCATGTTGGTAGACAGCGCCATCTCAGGCCTGCCGGCCTTTCTCACGCCCGCACCGGGCCTCAATTCGGGTTTCATGATCGTCCATGTGACGGCTGCCGCCCTGGCGTCAGAGAATAAGTCGCTGGCCCATCCCGCCAGCGTGGACAGCCTGCCCACGTCGGCCAACCAGGAGGACCACGTCAGCATGGCCACCTTCGCCGCCCGCCGGCTGGGCCCCATGGCCGAGAACACCGCGCATATCTTGGCCATCGAGCTGTTGGCCGCCGCGCAGGGCTTAGAGTCGCACCGACCCATGCGCAGCACCGACACTCTAGAGCGCCTGCATGCCCAGGTGCGCAGCCTGAGCCCGGCGCTGGTGCAGGACCGCAGCCTGGCCCAAGACATCGAGGCCGTCACCGGCTGGTTGCGCAGCCCGGCTTTTTTTGACGTGGTCCTTCCCCAGTCCCCCGCAGTTATGCAGCAGGCCATGGACCGGCTGTTTTGCACCGGCCAGGACGCGGATTAAGGCAACTCGGCTGTTGCTGCGTTAGGGAGCGCGCACCACGGCCGCTGTGCGCTCAAGCCACAGCGCCAGGCTGTAGTCCAGGCTGGCTTCGACCCACAGCCGCACCGCGCCCGACTGCGCCGGTTCTGGGGCCAGCACCACGGTGAACGGGCCTAGCCGGCTGCGGCCGGTAAAGTCGGCGGGCAGGTGCTCGAGGTCCAGGTCGCAGCCTGCGGAGAGTAGCGGCCCGGCCGGCGCCGGCAGCAGGCACAGGGCATGTGCGTCGCTCAGGTCCACGCAGGCATGGAACGCACCTGCGGCAGCCTCCTCGACGGCGTGCCGCAGCGTGCTGGCGTCGGTGCCCGCATCTTCATGCCAGCACCACCATTCGTCTGGACCCAGGCGAAGCCACAGTGCAAGCCCGTTTTGCAGCTGGCGGCAGGGCGCCAGCTGAGACAGGCCGCCGGCCAGGCTGTCCAGCCAGGGCGCGGGGCGCGTGCGCAGGCTCAGCAGGCAACCCGTGAGCCTCTTGAAAGTCTGGGAATCAGACACGCATACGCCCTCCCTCGGAATCCACAAACACGGGCGCAACAACAGTGGCGCTGCGCAGGCTCAGGCCCTTGGTGGCAGCGGCCGTCACGCGCACGTTCTGGCCGTGGCGTTCGCGTCCGTCTTCCAGCAGCGCCAGCGCCACCGCCCGCCCCAGGCTGGGGCTCCACACGCTGGCAGTGACAAAGCCGGCGCTGGCCAGCGGCGCGGCCCGGGCGCTAGCCAAGTCCAGGCCCTCGCGCAGAATCTGCGCACCTTCCTCCAGCGGCGGCTGGCCGGCCTCCACCAGCAGGCCCACCAACTGCGCGCGGCCTTGAGGGCGCGCGAGGTCGCGCTGTAATGAGCGCTTGCCGATAAAGTCTTCCTTGTCCATGCGCACCGCCCAGGCCAGGCCCAAGTCCAGCGGGTTGACACAGCCGTCAACTTCATGGCCCACCGAGATAAAGCCTTTTTCCGCCCGCAGCACGTGGTTGGCTTCCGAGCCCATCACCTCCAGGCCCAGGCTAGCGCCCGCCTGCGCCAGCGTCTGCCACAAGGCAGGGGCGCGGCGTGCTGGCAGGTGGATCTCAAAGCTGAGCTCTCCCGTAAAGCTCACGCGAAACAGGCGCACCACCTGGCCAGCCAGCTGTCCTTCGCGCCAGGCCATAAAGGGAAAGTCGACTTTTTCCAGCGGCACGCTGCAGCCGCAGGCCGCCAGCAGCTGACGAGCGCGCGGGCCACACACCACCAGCGCCGCCCACTGCTCGCTCACCGGCGTCACGAAGACCTGCAAACGGCCCTGGAAATGCACCTGCCGCACCGACTCCAGCCAGGCGTGTACCGCCAGCGCCTGGCCAGTGGTGGTAGTGATCCACCAGCGGTGTTCGTCCAACCGGAACACCGTGCCGTCGTCGAACACCCGGCCATCCTCGCGCAGCATCACGGCGTAGCGCCCGCGCCCGGGCTTGAGGTCGGACACCCGGCAGGTGTAGACCTGCTCTAGCAGGGCGATCGCATCGGGGCCGGTCACTTCAAACTTGCCAAGCGGCGAACTATCGTACAAGCCCACCGCCTCGCGGCAGGCCCGGCATTCGCGTTCTACGGCCTGCGCCATGGACTCGCCAGGCCGAGGGTAGTAGCCGGGGCGGCGCCAGTTCTGGCCGGACTCGTACATCACCGCACCGGCCTGCTCGTGCCAGGGCGTGATCGGCGTGCGGCGCATTGGGCGGATCAGCAGGCCCGGATCAGCGCCGGCGATGGCGGCAAAGGGCACGGGGGTGTAGGGTGGGCGCAGCCGGGTGGGGCCCAGCGCGCCCGCGTCCAGGCCGCGCAGCCCGGCCATCAGCACCGCGCCGTGGACCGAAGACGTCCGCCCCTGGTCCGGCCCCATGCCCAGGGCGGTGTAGCGCTTGAGGTGCTCGGTGGCCTCATAGCCCTCGCGATGGGCCAGCACCAGGTCGTCCAGGGTGACGTCGCTGGCCAAATCCACAAAGACCTTGCCGCGACAGCCTACGTGTAGGCCAAGGGCGCTGCAGCCCCCGAGCTCGGGGGGGGCCTGGGGCAGCGGCGGCGGTTTCAGGCGCAGCCCCAGCGCCTGCGCCACCTGTGCCACGCCTTGGACGGCCGAGTCCATGCAGGCGGTCGTATCTTGCGGACCTGCGGCCGTGCCAATGCAGCGGACCAGTCCGCCGCCAACCGGCACCATGCCATGGAGCTGCGCGTCGTAGCGGTTGGCGCCGCCGGCCTGGGCATGCAAGGCCAGCGCGCTGCTCCAGCCGCCCGAGACCGCCAACAGGTCGGCCTCGTGCCACTGGACGCGCCCATCAGAGTCCACCAGGGAGACGGCGCGCAACTGAGCGCGACCGCGCACGCCGCCCACCCGCGCGCCCAAGTGCGCAGAAAGACCCCGCGCCTGCGCCTGCGCAAGCAGCTCTGGGTGGACCTGGGGGCGCAGGTCGGCCACGGCCAACACCTGCAGGCCCGCATCGTGCGCGTCCAGGGCCGTGGTCCAAGCCGCGTCGTTGTTGGTGGCCAGCACCATGCGCCGGCCCGGGGCCACTCCCCAGCGCTGCAGGTAGCTGCTGACGGCGCCGGCCAGCATCACGCCGGGGCGGTCGTTGTCGGGAAAAAGCAGGGGCCGTTCGATCTGGCCAGTGGCCAGCAGGACGTGGCGAGCGCGCAGTTTCCAGATGCGTTCTCGCCCGGGTTGGCTGCGGTCCACGGCCACAAAGAGCCCATGGTCGTGCTGCGCCACCACCTGCGTGCAGGACCAGCGCCTGACCAGTGGGTGGGCGTCCAAGGCTTGCTGCGCCAGCGCGATCCAGCCATCCATGGCATGGCCGGCGGGACGGTCCAACCAGCGCCCGCCAGGCTGCGGCGCGTCATCGGCCAGCACCACCCGCGCGCCGGCTTCGGCCAGCGCCCAAGCGGCCCACAGCCCGCTCAAACCCGCGCCCACCACAAGCACGTCGGCATGGGCAAAGCGGCGCTCATGGCCGGCATCGGCGGGCGCGTTCTGCGGCACCTGCCCCATCCCTGCGGCATGGCGCAACGCGCGCTCGAACCAAGGCCAGGCCCAGGCCGGTGACTTGAAGGCTTTGTAGTAAAAGCCCGCAGGCAGCCAGCGGTGCAAGGCGTCGGCGACGGCCATGACATCCCATTGCAGGCTGGGCCAGCCCTGCTGGCTGTGGGCGTGCAGCCCTTGCACCAAAGGCTCGGTGGTGGCCAGCACATTGGGTTCTTGCCGAGGCACGGACAGGCCCAGGAAGGCATTAGGCTCTTCCCAGCCCGCGCCTAAAAGACCGCGCGGACGGTGGTACTTGAAGCTGCGCGAAAGCAGCATTTGGCCGTTTGCCAGCAGGGCCGAGGCCAGGGTGTCACCCTGCAGGCCCTGCAGGGGCCGGCCGTTGAAGGCGAAGTCCAGCGTCTGGCCGCGCTCGATGAGGCGGCCGCCACTGGGCAGGCGCCAGCTGCTCATTGCGCGGCCTCCAAGGCTTGGCACTCCAGGATGGCCTGGCTGTGCGGGTCGCGCCGCACCTGCAACCAGCTGCGGCAGCCGTGCTGGTGCCACCAGAGCTCGCGCACCGGGGCGTCGGGGTTGCGGCGTTGGTAAAGGTGGTCAGTCCAAGCCTTGTCTGCCATGGCCTCGGGCTGCGTGGGCCGCTCGCTGAATTCCCCAGTGCAGACGAATTCATGCTCGCTGCGGGGACCGCAAAAAGGACAGGGCAGCTGCAGCATGAGGCCTTAAAAGCGGTTGGACGCGCTGGCTGTCTCAAAATGCAGCCGCCCGCTGACAAAACGCTCCAGCGAAAACGGCGCGCAAAAGCGGTCGGCCTGGCCGCGCGCCATCAGACCCGCCAGGCTGCGCCCGCCCGCAGGAATCGACTTGAAGCCGCCCGAGCCCCAGCCCGTGCTCACGCACAGTCCCTCCACCTCAGTGAGCGAGAGTATGGGGCTGGTGTCGGCCGACAAGTCAATGGCCCCGCCCCAGGTCCGCAGCAACTTGACGCGGGAGAGCGCCGGGAACAGCTCCAGCAAGCCAGCAACGCAGTCCTCAATGACGTGGTGCTGGCCGCGTTGGGTCCACGACAGGCCCGCGTCCGGGCCGCCGCCTATCACTAGCTCGCCCTTGTCCGACTGGCTGAAGTAAATACCCAAAGCCGGGCAAGAAACGATCACATCGAGCATGGGCTTGAGCGGCTCGGAGACAAAGGCCTGCAGGGTCAGCGTCTCCAGCGGCAGGCGCAGGCCCGCCATGGCCGCCAGCCGGCTGCTCGCGCCCGCCACGGCCAGGCCCAGCCGGCCGGTGACTATGCGCCCGCGCGTGGTCTGCACGGCTTGCACGCGGCCGCCCTGGCAATCGATGCCCGTCACCTCGCAGTTTTCGATGATGTCCACGCCCGCTGCGCTGGCCGCACGTGCATAGGCCCAGGCCACCGCGTCGTGGCGCACGGTGCCGGCGCGGCCCTGCCAGGCACCGGCCAGCACGGGCAGACGCTGGTTCGCATCGCGGCGCAGCAGCGGCAGCATGCGGTGCACTGCATCGGCGTCCAGCAGCTCGTAGTCCGCGCCGGCCAGGCGCATGGTGTGCAGACGACGGCGCGCGTCACGTAGCTTGCCCCAGGTTTGAATGATCTCGATTTGCCCACGCTCGCTGACCATGAGGTTGAAGTCCAGGCGCTGACTGAGGTCTTCCCAAAGACGCAAATTTTCGTCCTGGAAGCGAATGCCCGGCTCGCGCAGGTAGTTTGAGCGGATCACCGTGGTGTTACGGCCCGTGTTGCCGCCGCCGAGCCAGCCGCGCTCAAGCACGGCCACCCGGCTCAAGCCTTCTTCGCGCGCCAGGTGCCAGGCGGTGGCCAGGCCGTGTCCGCCGCCACCCACAATCACCGCGTCGTAAAGGCGCGCAGGCTCGGCAAGGCGCCAGGCGCGTGGCCAGCCGCTGTGGCCGCGCAGGCCCTGACGAAGAAGCTCAAAAGTGTTGTAGCGCAAGGGAACCAAAATAGGGCTTGGGCAAACGCTACCAGCCTCTTGATTAAAGGTGTTAATGTAGCTTTGCCTGCAGCCCCTGCACTCAAGGGAAAACCATGATGAGGCGGGTACGTCGGTCGGCTAGGATAAAAGCTTTGATGTCGATCTGTTTTCTGGTTAAGTGCGCTCTTAACAGTCCAAGCGGACGCACGCTAAATTATTTTATTTTTAAAGGTGCCTCGATGAAATTCTTCAAAGCCGTTCTGACTGTTGCCATCGTAGCGCTGGCTGCACTGAACAACCCGGCGGTTGCCCAGGGCGCACCGGCAAAAAGTCGTCTGCAAACAATTATGGAGCGAGGTAGCCTGCGCGTAGGCACCACGGGCGACTTCAATCCCATGTCCATGCGCGACGCGGCTACCAACAGCTACCGCGGCTTTGACATTGAGGCCATGGAGCAGTTAGCTAAGGACATGGGCGTAAAAATCGAGTGGGTGCCTGCGGAATGGGCCACCTTGGTCGCAGGCATCACTGCCAACCGCTATGACATCTTTTCCGGCGCCTCACTGAGCATGGCGCGGGCCAAAACAGTGGCCTTCTCCGACCCCTATACCGAAGCGGGCACTGTGCCCGTCATCCGCAAGGCGGACGCGGCCAAATTCAACAGCTGGGCCGACCTCAACCGCGCCGGCACCAACATTGCCGTCTCCTTGGGTACCGTGTTCGAAGAACAGGCTAAGGCCCACTTCCAGCAGGCCAGCGTGCGATCGATTGAAAAACCCGCTACCGGCTACCAAGAGGTGCTGGCCGGTCGGGCTGTGGCTACCATCACCAGCAATGTGGAAGCCTCCACCCTGGTCAAAACCCATCCCACCCTTACCACCCTCTCGAAGGCAGAGCTGCGCAACAAGCGGCCCTTTGCCTACCCGTTACCTCAGGGCGACCCGACCTGGACCATCTTTGTCAACAACTGGGTGGCTCTGAAGAAATCCGAAGGCTATTTTGAGTCGCTCGAGAAAAAGTGGCTGGGTCAGTGACCTTTTCGCGCGGCTGAAATGCGTGCGTGCACGGCGGGCTTGCTCACCCTGGCCGGTCTTGGGATGTTGGCAGGTTGCGGCGGTGCGGGCGACGGCACCGCCTACACCTGGGGTTGGTACACCCTCAGTCCTTTCACCGACAAGGGCGCTGCCAACCTGAAATTTTTGCTGGCTGGCATCTGGATGACCCTCGGGCTGTCGCTGTCTGCCATCGTGGTGTCAGTGGTACTGGGGGTGACTCTGGCGCTGTCGGCGCTGTCCAACTCCCGGGCCTTG
>JBIKPY010000012.1:0-46907 GCA_044357185.1 Polaromonas sp. | reverse complement strand
CGGCTGGGGCGCGTTTTTTTCGTGCTCCAAAATGCCCAGATTGGCGTCAAAACGCAAGCCGGTGAGCGTGAGAATCTGGCTGCCTTGGGTTGTGAGCATGCATGCAATCTAGAGTGGGGACCAAAACGGCGCAGGCTTTGCGCCATGGCAGACAATCAGGGCTTCAGACCATGAGCCAACACGCTATTTTACGGGCAGAGCCCGAGATGATGTCCGTCCTGCAAAGCGCCCTGGACGCGGCCGGCGGCTGGCTGGGTTTTGACGCCTTCATGGCGCTGGCTTTGTACACGCCCGGCCTGGGTTACTACGCCAGCGGCTCGCGCAAGTTCGGCCACATGCCGCAGTCGGGCAGCGACTTTGTCACCGCGCCAGAGCTCTCGCCGCATTTCGGCCGGGCGCTGGCGCGTCAGGTCAGCCAGGCCCTGCAGGCCACGGGTGTTGATGAAGTCTGGGAATTCGGCGCCGGCTCGGGCGCGCTGGCCGGGCACATCATGGCCGCGCTGGACGCTGCGGGCACACCGCTGCGCAGCTACACCATCGTGGACCTGTCGGGCAGTTTGCGCGAGCGCCAACAAGCGCACTTGGCCGCCTACGGCGAGCGCGTGGGCTGGGTGCAAGAGCTACCGACGTCTTTCAGTGGCGTGGTGCTGGGCAATGAAGTGCTGGACGCCATGCCTGTGCAACTGCTGGCGCGCGTGGGGGGCGTGTGGCATGAGCGCGGCGTGGTGCTGCACGCGGGCCAGCTCGCCTGGGCCGACCGGCCGACCGAGCTGCGCCCGCCGCTGGCCGTGGACGGCCCGCACGACTACCTGACCGAGGTACACGCGCAGGCCGAAGGCTTTGTGCGCACGCTGGCAGACCGCTTGAGTGCAGGCGCTATTTTTCTCATCGACTACGGCTTTCCCGAGCATGAGTACTTCCACCCGCAGCGCAGCACGGGCACCGTCATGTGCCACCGCGCGCATGCGGCAGACGCCAACCCGCTGGTGCAGGTCGGGCTGAAAGACATCACGGCGCATGTCAACTTCACCGGCATCGCGCTGGCTGGCCAGGAAGCCGGCTTGCAGGTGCTGGGCTACACCAGCCAGGGCCGTTTTTTGCTGAACTGCGGCCTGCTTGACGGCATGGCGGACGCGCCGCTGCCTGAGCGCGTGATGCTGCAAAAACTCATCCATGAGCACGAGATGGGCGAGCTGTTCAAGGTCATTGCCTTTGCGGCCGACACGCCGCAGCAGCCTTATAACGGCTGGCAGGCGCTGGGTTTTGCGGCGGGCGACCGCTCTCACACGCTATGAACTTTTTACAAGGCAGGCTGCCCGCATGATCCGCTGGATGGTGGTTATTTTTCTGGCGCTGGTGGTGATCAGCGCGCTCACGCCATGGCTGTACAAGCTGGGCTTCGGCAAGCTGCCCGGCGACTTGCGTTTTCGCTTGTTTGGCAGAGAGTGGTTTTTACCGCTGACCACCACGGTGTGCCTGAGCTTTGTGGCCAGCTTGATCTCCCAGCTGATCTGAGACACTCAGCATTGAACTCATTACAGACCCGACCATGAACACTACATCACGCATTGAAACCATTGAACGAACCGAACGGCCCTGGGGCTGGTATGAGACTGTGTCGGAAGTTGCCGGCAACAAAGTCAAGCGCATCCGTGTGCACCCGGGCCAGCAGCTGAGCCTGCAAAAACACCATCAGCGCGCCGAGCACTGGGTGGTGGTGCTGGGCACGGCCCGCATCACGCTGGACGAGCGCCAGTTTGACTTGCAAGCCGGCCAGGCCTGCGACATCGCGGTCGGTCAGGTGCACCGCTTGTCTAACCTGACGGCAGAGCCTGTGGAAATTGTGGAAGTGCAGTTTGGCGACTACCTGGGTGAAGACGACATCGTCCGCCTGGAAGACATCTATGGCCGTGTCTGAGGTACTGCCCGTGCCGACCTTCGCCTTGCCCGCAGGCGCTGCGCCCGTGGCCTGTGTGGACGTGGGCGGTACCAAAGTGGCGGTGTGCGTGGCCGACGCGCGCGGCATGCGGGGCCGCTTGACAGAGCCCACCGCCAAAGAAGGCAGCCCCGATGCACTCGGCCAGCAACTGGTGCGCATGATAGGCCAGAGCTGCGCGGCTGCGGGTTTGTTGCCAGCGCAAATTTCGGCTGTCGGCGTGTCTTCCTGCGGGCCTTTCGTGGTGCGCGAAGGTTTGATTGAGCTGGCTGCGCCCAACCTGTGCGGCGGCCTGGCCGGTGCGGCCCGCGGCCTGCCCAACAACTGGAGCAGCGCTTTGCTCGAAGCGCCTTTGCGCGCAGCCTTTGCCGATGTGCGCGTTTGCAATGACGGCATAGCAGCGCTGCAGGCCGAGCGGCGCTGGGGCGCGCTGCAAGGCTTTGACCATTGCGCTTATGTGACCTGGAGCACCGGCATCGGCTTGGGGCTGTGCGTGGATGGCCATGTGCTGCGCGGCAAAAATGCCAACGCCGGCCATGCCGGCCACATGTATGTCAACGACAACAAGGACGCGCTGTGCGGCTGCGGCAATGTGGGTGATGTGGAAGGCCTGATTGGCGGCAATGCCATCGCCAGGCGCTTTGCCGGGCGAGGCTTTGCAGATGCCGCAGCCCTGCTGGGCGCTGCGCGCCAGGGTGATGCCGCAGCGCTGGTGCTGGTGGACGAGCTTTGCCTGGTGATGGGCCGCATGCTTTACAACCTGGTGGTCACGCTGGACCTGCAGGCCATCAGCATAGGCGGCAGTGTGTTCTGGCATCACCGGGATTTTTTGCTGCCGCGACTGATGCCGCACATGGACGGCCACCTGCCTTCATTGACAGCCGGCGTGCAGATTCTGCCGGCCGGTCTGCAAGACAAAGTGGGCGACTACGCTGCGCTGGCGCTGGTAGTCTGAGCGTCAAAGCACCCAGAGCCTGCCGGCCAAGCTCATAAGGGCGGGCGCAGACCCATCATGGCCAGCGTGGCGGCAAAGGGCTCACCCTGCGGCTCCAGCCAGGCCAGCACGCCGGTGAAGTGGTTGCAATCGGCCAACTCTAAAAAGCGTGATGGTCGGCCCAGATCCGCCCAGTACTGCGCCACGGCTTGGCCCTGGCGCTTGTACTCGTCGTTTTCAAGCCCTGCCACCAGCACCAGCAAGGGACAGTTGCAGGGGGCATGCGGGCAGGCCAGCAAAGATGTGCGCGCGACCATGCCCGGGTCCAGCTTGAGATAAGCGTTACGAAATGACAGCCGCACAGGCTCCAGGTCACCCAGACCGCTCATGAACACAGCGCCTTGGATGAGGTTGGCCGGCAACCCGAAGTCTTCCAGCCAATGGGTGGTCAGCAACTGGCTCACCAGGTTGGCGCCTGAGGAGTGGCCGGCGATGAAAATCCGCGTCGGGTCGCCGCCATGGCTGGCGATGTGTTGATGCACCCAGACCATGACGCGCCGCACTTGCGCGCCCATGGCCTCGATGGTGGTGTGGGGGATCAGGTCAAAGTCGGGCACCACCACCGTCACGCCGGCGGGCACCAGCGAGCTGGCTACAAAACCGCTGTCTTCTTTAGAAAGCGCACGCCAGTCGCCGCCGTGCAAAAAGACCATGGCAGGCGCACCCGCCTGGGCTGCCGGGTAAATGTCGAGTTTGTCGTTGGCGCCCGGGCCGTAGGCCACTGATTCGGTGCAAGCCAGTTGCGCCTTGGCAGCCCGCGTGCGTTCGGCATAGTCGCGCAGGTAAATCGTCACATCGGGCACGCTGCCCCGGCTGTTGTACTGTTTGTCGAGTGCGGCCTGATCGTAGTCCAGCCAGACCTTGGGCGTGCTCATTCGACCTTGGCGCCCGAAATTTTCACGGCCCGCGCATTGCGCACGCTGTCGGCCTCCAGAAAGCTGACGAACTCCTGCGGCGTGCTCATGACGCTTTCATAGCCTTTGGCCAGCACTTCGCGCTGCTGGAACTCGGGGTCTTTGACGATGCGGCTGATCTCCAGATGCAGCTTGGTAATCACATCACGCGGCGTACCGGCGGGGGCGAACAGACCAAACCAGGCGTTGGAGGGAATCTCCGGAAAACCTTGTTCTGCAAAAGTCGGCACATCGGGCAGCAGGGCCAACCGGTTTTTGCCACCGATCGCCAGGGCTTTCAGGCGACCGCTTTTGAGGTGCGCCAGCGACGATGCGGCACCCGAAAAAGTCATCTGGACTTCATTGGCGATCGCGGCCGGCACCGCTTGCGGAATGCCTTTGTAAGGCACATGCGTGATCTCGATGCCGGTCTGGCTCTTGAGCATTTCCATGGCCAGGTGGGGCTGACTGCCGCTGCCGTAAGAGGCGTAATTGAGCTTGTTGGGCTGGCTCTTGGCCAGACTGATCAATTCCTTGAGATTACTGGCCGCGACGTCCGCATGGGCCAGCAACAACTGGTTGAGCGAGACCAGTTGCGTGATGGGCGCGAAGTCCTTCACCGGGTCATAGGGCAGTTTGGCGTAGAGGTGCGGGTTGATGGTGATGGTCGCATCGGTCGTCATCATCAGGGTGTGGCCGTCTGGCGCCGCACGCGCCACGCTCTCGGCCGCCACGATGGTGCCGGCGCCGGGTTTGTTTTCAATCACCACCGGCTGGCCCAGGCGCTGGCTGAGCTGCTGGCCCAGCAAACGCGACATGACATCAATGCCTCCGCCGGCCGGGTAAGGCACCACGATACGAATGGGCTTGACGGGGTAAGCCGTCTGCGCGCTAGCGCCCGAAATGAAGCTCAGCGACAAGGCCAGCAGGAATGCAATGCGAAAGGTTTTCAAGACAAGGTCTCCTTAGTGTTCAAGTGTGAAAAGGTCAATGGTGTCTGTCAGCGGGGTCCGTTCGCCAACCAACTGTTCAGCACTTCTGTGCGGGCGGTGTGCACCGCCTGCCCGATGGCCGCACCGCTCTGGCCCTGGGCCTCGGCAGCGGCGGCCACTTCGGCGGTATTCACGCTTTGCGCTGCACTCAGCGCGCCGAGCAAGCGCTGGCGTTGGGGGTAAGGCTGCTCGCTCAAGCCCAGGCGGCCGCGCGCGTCACACTCGCAAGCCAGCAAAATGTCTGCAAAGCGCTCGGGCTTGCGAAAGGCGTCGCAGCGCTCAAGCAGCCGCACCAACGCGGCCGCACCGAATTCGCTGCTGCGGTGGATATTGCCGTGCTCGCGCGCCACCACTTCGGCGAGCTCGCTGCAATCGTTGGGCACGCGCAAGCGCTGGCACAGGCTTTTGAGCAGGCGTGCGCTGCGCTCTTCATGGCCGATGTGCCGCGGCCATTCGGCCACCGGTGTCGTGCCCTTGCCCAGGTCGTGGCCCAGGCAGGCAAAGCGCACTTCCAAGGGCGTATTGAGTTGCGCCGCCATGTCCAGCACCATCATCAGGTGCACGCCGGTGTCCACTTCGGGGTGGTAATCGGCGCGTTGCGGCACGCCCCAAAGCCGGGCGACTTCCGGCAGCAGCTTGGTCAGTGCGCCACAGTCGCGCAGCACCTCGAACATGCGGGATGGCTGCTGCGCCATCAGCCCGCGTGAGAGTTCTTGCCAGACGCGCTCGGGCACCAGCGCATCCACCTCGCCGTCAGCCACCATGCGCTGCATCAGCGCCAGGGTGTCGGGCGCAATGCTGAAATCCGGAAAGCGCGCCGCAAAACGCGCCACGCGAAGAATGCGCACCGGGTCTTCGGCAAAGGCTTCGGTGACGTGGCGCAGCACGCGGGCGGCGATGTCGCGCTGGCCGCCATAGGGGTCGGTCAGCACGCCGTCATCGCCTTGCGCGATGGCATTGATGGTCAGGTCGCGCCGGGCCAGGTCTTCTTCGAGCGTGACATCCGGGGCGGCGTGCACGGCAAAGCCGCGGTAGCCCTGGGCCGTCTTGCGCTCGGTGCGGGCCAGGGCATATTCCTCACGGCTGGCCGGATGCAGAAACACCGGAAAGTCCTTGCCGACCGGCACATAGCCCTGGGCCACCAGCGCTTCAGGCGTGGCGCCGACCACGACCCAGTCGCGGTCTTGCACCGGCAATCCCAGCAAGGCATCGCGAACCGCACCGCCGACCATGTAAATTTGCATGCGCCAAGTGTAGGTTCAGCCGCGTCTGGCGCCGCCGGGCCGGGGCAGCTCAGCGCTGGAGCCTGAAAGGCTCCTCGAAATCACGAAAATCATGCTCGGCCAGTGCGCCTTGAACCCAGGCCTGAACACCGGGCAGCGCGCAGACGCGCGCCATGTAAGCGGCAATGGCCTCAGGCACGGGCAGCGCATAGGTTTTAAGGCGCATCACCACCGGGGCAAAGTAAGCGTCGGCCACGCTGAAGGTGCCAAACAGCATGGGGCCGCCGTGCTGTGCCAGCAGCTCGCGCCACATGGACACGAGCCGTGCCACATCGGCGCGCACGGCGGGTTTGTCGCGCCAAGCCAATTGGCCGATCTCCGGCAGGCTGGCCTCGATGTTCATCGGGCAGGCGCTGCGCAGCGCGGCAAAGCCGCTGTGCATCTCGGCGCAGATGCTGCGCGCGCGTGCACGGGCTTTGACGTCTGCAGGCCAGAGTTGTTTGTCCGGGAATTTTTCAGCCAGGTACTCTGCAATCGCCAGCGTGTCCCACACCGCCAGATCAGCATCGACCAGCGCCGGCACCTTGCCGACCGGGCTGACGGGGCCAATGACTTTTTTGAAGTCGGAGTCGGGCGCGAAAGAGTCAAAGCGCGCCATGACTTCTTCAAAGGGTATGCCCGCTTGAGTCAGCAAAACCCAGGGCCGCATGGACCAGGACGAGTAGTTTTTGTTACCGATGTAGAGCTTGAGCATGGTGGGTCTTAAAACCTTCCTGCGGTCTTGCGTTTGAGCGTCAAACCGCTGCGCAGGCCGCGACTGCCTAGGTAGCCGGGGGCGATGGCGCACAGTGCTGCAGGTGTGATGCCCAGGGCGCTCAGACCCTGGAAATGGCCTGTGGTCACGTTGGGCACTTTCATCGAGTCGAGGTTGTCGCGGCTGAGCACCGGTTCGCCGGGCATGAGTTCCATCAGCCGGGCTTGCACGCGGGCTACGGCGTCAGGCAGTGCGAGCACTGGCCGGCCTCTTCCCCCATTAACGCCTGCGTAGCCGCCGGCCAGTTGCACCAGATGCTTGAGCTTGAACACATCCGGCCCCACAGCCTCATAGGTCTGACCGATGCTGCTGTGCTGGAACTCACCCTGCAAAGCCAGCAGTACAGCCTTGGCAACATCTTCCACCCACACGGGCTGAAAAAGCGCATGGGCGCCGGCCAGGGGAATCACCGGCAGAAGCTGCTGAAGCTGGGCAAACACATTGAGAAACTTGTCCTCAGCGCCAAAGATCACGCTGGGCCGCAGCACGGTCAAGTCCAAGCCGGCATGGTGCAGCAGCTGCTCACCACGGCTTTTGCTGCGCAGGTACATCGAGGGCAGCGCAGCAGGGTTGCGGGCGTCAGCCCCCAAAGCGCTGACGTGAACCAAGCGACGTACGCCACCTGCCTGACAGGCTCGGGCAATTTTGTCGGCCAGCTGCACATGCGCCTTGTCAAAGGCCGCTTCATTGCCTTGCAGTATGGCCACCAGGTTGACCACTGCATCATGGCCCTGCACCAACGCTTGCAGCACCGCCTCGTCATGGATGTTGGTCTCCAGAACGGTGAGCGTGGGCAGCATGGCGATGGCATTGGCATGTGGACGCTGGCGCGTAGGCACGGTGACCCGGCAGCCTGCACTGACGAGCTTTTCGCAGACATGGCGGCCGACAAAGCCGGTACCGCCCAAAACGAGGATTTTTTTCATACCCCCATTTTGCGTCAGACGCCCATGCCGCGCTTGGCGGCATGGTGCTGCATCAATCCAACTTGAGACCCAGGGTTTTGGTCAGGACGGAAAAACGGTCAATGTCTTCATGAACAATTTTTCTGAAAGCCGCCGGGTCGTCATACGCGGGGGTGTAGCCCATCGAGATCAGTTTTTCCTTGACATCCGGCATCTGGACGATTTTCATCACGCGCTCATACAGCTTGGCTTGCAAGGCGGGCGAGGTCTGGGACGGCACCAGCAGTCCATGCCACTGGTTGATCTGGTAGCCGGGGAAACCTTGCTCGGCGACTGTCGGGACTGTGGGCAGCTGCAATGTTCTTTCGGCCGAGGTGATGCCCAGCGCCAGCAGCTTGCCCGACTTGATGTGGGGCGCTGCGCTGGACGCGGTGATGATGGCCATCGGCACCTGGCCGCCCATCACATCGCGCAAGGCCGGACCGCAACCCGCGTAGGGCACATGCGTCATGTTGACCTTGCCATTGATATTGATCACCGCCCCGGCCAGGTGCTGGGGTGTGCCATTGCCGCAAGAGCCGAAGGACACCGGGTTTTTGGCCGGCTTGGCCGCGGCAATCAGCGCTGAGAGTTGCTTGTAAGGCGAGTCGGCCGGCACCACGATCACGGAGGGTATAAAAGCCACGTTGATGATGGGCGACAAATCCTTTTTGGGATCAAAAGGCATGTTGCTGAAAACACCGGGGTTGATGGCGTAGGAGCTGTTCACCATCAACAGGGAATAACCATCCGGACCTTTATCGGCCACATGCTTGGCGCCCACGTTGCCGCTGGCGCCGGCGCGGTTTTCAACGATGGCCGACTGGCCGAAGGCCTCCGTGAAATGGTTGCCGAGCAATCGCGCCAGGATGTCTGTGCCACCGCCGACCGGGAAGGTCACGACAACGGTGATGGGCTTGCTGGGAAAGTTTTGTACCGGCTCTGTGCTTTGCGCCCAGCCGGTAGACACCGCCATCATCGAGAAAGCCACCCCGCCTAAAACATGCATCTTATTGAGCTTGAACATAAACACTCCTTGGTTGAAAAATTTGAAAGGGCTGTCGTAACATCAAGTAGCCAAAATCATTGGTGCGACAGAACGACTGAAGTGAAAACAATCCATATCCACAGCTGGGCCGAGTTTTTGGACCAGGTCTCGCAACTTGACCAGTGGGCTTTCCGGGGTCAGCCGCGCGCGGACCTGCCCTTGCTCAGCTCCTTGTCGCGGCGCCTGATGCGTTTTTCGGGAAACCAGCAACTCTGGCCTTTGCTCGAGCGCCGCACCTTGCGGATTTTTCGCCGCAAGGCCCACGTTCATGTGACAGACCCCAACCTGCTGCAAAACGACTTGCGATGCCTGGCCATGATGCAGCATCACGGTGGTGCCACCCGTTTGCTGGACTTCACCAAGTCGCCTTTTGTGGCGGCTTTTTTCGCGCTGGAGTCGGCTTACAACGACAGTGTGGTGTACGCCCTGAACACGCCCGTGTTGTGGCACCGCGTGCCGCGCTTTGATACCGCACTCACCCGCCAGACCATAGACCCGCGGGTGCCGCACAACTTTGAGAAGTATTTTTTTGGCAATCATTTGCCGCTTATCTGGTTTGGTGAGCCGTCAGAGATGGACCAGCGGCTGATCGCGCAGTCCGGCCTGTTTGTGGTGCCCGGTCAGCTTGAAAAACCCCTGGACGAACTGCTGGCCAGTTACAGCGCGGAAGGTGAATCATTGTTGGTGCAGCTGGTGCTGGACAAGTCGGTGCGGCAGGAGGCCATGAAAGAGTTGTACCGGATGAACATCACTTACGCCACCTTGTGGCCTGACATAGATGGTTTGTCCCGTTCGATGAACCAGGAGCTGGAGATTGTCTGGCAACCCCTGGTCGACGAATTTCTTTGATGCAGTCTTGCACATTTCAGATCTCCAAGGCGTAGCCATGGTTTTGTTCGGCCAGCTGGCTTGCAAGCTGCAACTGCGCCATGTCGGTGCCTTGTATCAGGTACAGAAGCTCACCCTTGTGCACCTTGTCGCCCACAGACTTTTTAAGATCAACACCAGCAAGTTTCAAGCCCGGTGCACCTGCTTGACGCGCAATGCCTGAAATGATGCCGCCGTCAATGGCACGCACCAGCCCGGCCTGAGTTGCCCGCACTTCAATATGCTGGGTGGCCTGATGGTCGGCCGGCACAAGGCCCTGCTGCGCGACGATGGCGTCCATGCGCCTGCGGGCGGCACCCGACTCCAAAAGCTCCGTGGCCAGCCGGTGGCCATTGTCAAAACTGCCCACTGCGGGGTCCAGCGCCAGAATATGTGCCGCGAAGAAAAGTGATTTGGCCCGCAGATCTGCGGGGGCTTGCGGATGGTTGTCAAGCACCTGCATCACGTCGCGCGCCTCCAGCGCAGGGCCGATGCCGCAGCCGATGGGACCGCTGCCATCGGTGGGGAAAGCCTTGACCACCAGGCCCATCGCGCTGCCTACGCTTTCAAACAAGCGGGCCAGTTCACTGGCCTCTTCCAGCGTCTTGACCTTGCCGCTGCCGGCATAAGGAATGTCAATGACCACATGCGTCGCGCCTGCGGTGAATTTTTTGGACAGGATGGAGGCCACCGACCAATTGCGCGTGTCCAGCCCGAAGGGCCGCACGATCGGGTTGATGGCGTCATCCAGCACCGAATGATTGAGCTTGCCGTTCCATACAATGCAGCCCTTGGTGGACAGCACGCAGGCCTGGACCTCGTCGAAATTCAGGTCAACGCGCGCCAGTACTTCCATCGCATCCGCAGTGCCTGCCGCTGAGGTGATGGCCCGGGACGAAGTTTTGGGAATCAACAAACCATGGGCAGCCACGATGGGAATGACCACCATGGTGACGCGACTGCCCGGAATGCCGCCCATCGAATGCTTGTCCACCACCATGGCCTGGGGCCAGGCCAGGCGCGGATACAGCAAGGTGCGCGCATATGCCAGCCCGACGATTTCGTCATGCGTCAGGTGCAGCGTGCAGGCGACCAGAAAGGTCTGCACATCCGCCAGCGGAAAACCGCCACGGATGATGGCCGGCAAAAGCTGCGCGTAGCTGTCACGGCTCAGGGCTGAGCCGCCAATCTTCTGGTACAAAAAATGTTCGGCTTGTCCCGGCGCAACGGCATCGAGCAGCAAAGCCGCTTTGAGCCGGCTCACGCCGATGTCCAGATTCAGGTCGTTCATCACACGCACGCTGGGCACGCCAGAAGGCAGGGCGAGTGAGGCGCGCTGCAAACGGCGCTCAATTTCTTCAGGGCTTTCCCTGCTGCGCGAATTCAAGCGGGCGCGCAGCACTTCAAGGGGGGCGTTGACCTCGATGACTTTGAGGCTTGGAACTTTGCGCTGCAAGGGCTCAATCATGTTGCGCGAGCCGTTGGCAATCACATGCATGCCGCTGGCGATCGCATCAAGCAAAGAGGCCGGCAAGCCATACATCAGGCCATGGGCTTGCCAGGTGATCAGGAAGTCGCCGTTTTTCTCCCGGGCCAGAAATTCGGCTTCAGAGCAGCTGTCGTGGTCTTCGGTGTGGGCCACGGCCTCGCGCGTGATGACCCGGCGTGCAAAAATGAATTGCCCCTGCGGCAGCAAAGGCTGCACGCCGGACAACAGGCTGTCCTTGCCCGCGCCGCTGGGGCCGACCACAAAAAAGAAATTGCCAGACATAGCGATTCCCTTGGGGGCTGTGTCGACTCAGTCGTCGAGCCCGATGTCGACCGGGGGCGCTGCCTGGGTGATCTTGCTGGTGGAGATGTAATCCACGCCGGTCTCGGCAATCGCCCGGATCGTCTTGAAATTGATGCCGCCGGAGGCTTCAATTTTCGCCTTGCCGGCCACCAAGCCTACTGCCGTTCGCATGTCTTCCAGCGCCATGTTGTCCAGCATGATGACATCGGCACCGGCCTGCAGCGCTTCAACAACTTGCTCGACACGGTCGCACTCGACTTCAATCTTGGTGAGGGTGGGCAGCAGCTTGCGGGCATTGGCCACGGCCTTGGCAATACCGCCCGAGACCACGATGTGGTTGTCCTTGAGCATGACGCCGTTGTCCAGGCCCAGCCGGTGGTTCAGCCCGCCGCCGCAAACCACGGCGTGCTTTTCCAGCATGCGCAGGCCAGGTGTGGTTTTACGCGTGTCAATCAAGCGGGTTTGGGTGCCGGCGATTTGAGCGTTGTAGCGCGCGGTTTCGGTGGCAATGCCGCACAAGCGTTGTGTGATGTTGAGCGCGGTGCGCTCTGCCGTCACGATGCTGCGCGCCGGGCCGGTCACTGTCAACAATCGTGTGCCTTTTTCAACTTTGTCACCGTCTTTGACAAAGCGCGTGACTTTGAGTTGCGCGTCGTATTTGCAAAACACACGGGCCGCCACATCGATGCCGGCCACATGCATAGGCTCGCGCGCGTTCATGTGAAAGGTGCCAATGGTGTCCTGGTCAATCATCAAATGGGCCGTCAGGTCGCAGTAGCCGATATCCTCTGTCAGCCAGAGATCAATCAGTTTTTCGGTCTGGAATACGTCATACATATAGATCCTTTGAATCAGTTAAAAAATTGCGCCACGTCAAAAGCCAATAAAAATTTCATGTAGTGCATACTACACCAAATAATGTAGTACGCACTACATGAAAACCCGCGTTCCCGGATGTCAAAAGTCGACGGTTTTCCTCGCTTTGGCAAGCGCTGCCCCTGGCGCCAGCCTGAGCGGCGGGTGTCACTGACCTCAGTGAGCTGGCGGCAAGGCCCGGACGCGGCTGACGGCTTGGGCTATGTCCGGCCAGGCCGGCTGCCCCGGGGCGTAGCGGCTGCGCATGTAGCCGGCCAGCGCTGCTATCTGCTCGTCGCTCAGGCTGTGTCTGAAAGCCGGCATGAAACCAATGTCGGCGCTGGCAGGTGTGCGTATGCCGTCGAGGATGTTGCGAATCAGGTTGTCAGGCCGCGCACTGTGCAGATTGCTGTTCAGGGCCAGCGGTGTGTTCACGCCCAGTAAACGCGGTCCTTCACCGTCATGGTGGCAGGATGCACAGGCCCCATTGAAAAGCCGCTGACCCTCGTTGCGCAGGCCGGGCTCGGCTTGTTGCGCACTCAGCACCACCTGCCTAGCCTGCGCGGCGATGTCTTTGTCACTCACCGGGGTATTGAAGGAGGCCAGGTAAAGGGCCATGGCCTGCACGTCGGCATCGGGCAGGTGGCGCAATTCTTTGACCACATCACCCATGGGGCCGGCGGCGATGCCGTGCGCTTCGGTGTGGCCCTGGCGTAAATAGCGGTACAGCTCGGTCTGTGTCCACGGCACTGGCGCGCGTGACAGCGATGTCAGTGCAGGCGCTTCCCAACCATCGACCATGGCGCCGGCCAAAAAGGACTTGCCGCCGATTTCCGCGCCCAGCGCATTGCGCGGCGTGTGGCAGGCGCTGCAATGGCCCAGGCCATTGACCAGGTAAGCGCCGCGGTTCCACTCGGTGCTTTGGCCGGGCTCGGGCACAAAGGGTTTGGCGTCATGAAACATTCCGTTCCAGGCGGCCATCAGGGGCCGCACGCTGAAAGGAAAAGTCATCTCGGCCGGCGGCGTGGGGGCAGACACCGCCGGCAGCGCCATCAGGTAAGCGTATATGGCGGTCAGGTCCTGGTCGCTGGTTTTGGCAAAGGACGTGAAAGGGAAAGCCGGGTACAGGTGCCGGCCGTCCCGCGAAATGCCTTCGCGCATGGCGCGCTCAAAAGCCGCGTAAGACCACAGGCCCAGACCGGTTTGGGCATCGGGCGTGAGGTTGGTGGTGAAGACGCGGCCGAAGGGTGTCTGCATGGCCAGACCGCCGGCATTCGGCATGCCGCCCGGGGCGGTGTGGCAGCCAACGCAATTGCCGGCCGCGGCCAGTTGGCGGCCGCGCTCGATGGTCGCTTGCGTGTACACCGTGCCCACGCCCTGACCGGCCGGAGGCAATGCTGAACGCCAACCCGCCAGCGCGGCGACCAGCCCGAGCAGGCCACCCAACACGGCGGCACTGCGCGATTTCCAGCCCAGGCGGCGCGGCCACAGCGCCGTGGCCGGCGGCGGCGCAGGCAGTGCCGGCTGTGGCGCCTGGACTTCGTCGGCTGGCGCCGGACTCAGGTTCGGGTTGAGCGCGGCCCGGACCACCTCGGGTGTGAAAGGCGGTTGGCGAAAACGCACGCCGGTGGCATCAAAAATTGCATTGGCAATGGCGGCAGTGCCGGGCACCGACGAGGACTCACCCGCACCCAGCGGCGGTTCGCCGGGACGCGGCATGGTCACCACCTCGACCACCGGCACATCGCGGAAATTGAGGATCGGGTAGCTGCCCCATTCGAGGTTGACCACGGTGTTGTCGGCAGCCTTGAACTGCACTTGCTCGTGCAGCGCGCGGCTGGTGGTCTGCAGCACGTTGCCGTGAATTTGGTGTTGCACGCCGGCCGGGTTGATCAGTGTGCCGGCGTCATGCCCGACCACCACGCGGCGCACATGCACCTCGCCGGTCTTGCGGTTGACTTCAACATCAGCCACCCAGGCGGCCCAGGCCGCACCAAAGCCCGGCCATTTGCTGTGCGTATAGCGCGCGTAAGCCACGCCCTGACCGTGCAGCACATCCGGGTCAGCGGGTGCGCTCTGACCGCCGGGCTGCGTGTGTGCTTTCCAGCCGGCGCGCTCGGCTGTCAGCCGTACCAGTTCGGCGGCGCGCGGCTCGCTGAGGTAGCGCAGGCGAAACTCGACCGGGTCCACGCCGGCCGCCGTGGCCAACTCGTCGATGTAGGACTCGTGCGCAAACGAGTTGGGCAGCGCCGACACGCCGCGCAGCCAGGAGGCCCGGACCATGGGTGCCATGTCGTTGACCGACACGCGCAAATTGGCGTAGTCGTAGGGGGGGCGCGCCGTGCGGTCGGCCATTACAAAGGCTTGCGCCACCGGCTCGACGGTGCGCGTGAGCAGCAGGGCCAGCGTGGGCGCATCATTGGACGGGTAGCAGGTTTGAAAGTCGTAGGCCGCGACCGATCCGTCGGCATTCAAACCGCCTTGCACCTGCATCAGCTGAGCCGCGCCTTTAGGCTCCCACGCGTGCTCCTGCTCGCGCGTGAGTTGTACGCGCACCGGCTGGCCGACCGCGCGCGACAGCAGGGCGGCGTCTGCGGCCACGTCGTCAGCGCAGTTGCGGCCGTAGCAACCCGAGGCCTCCATGCGGATCACATCAATCTGCACATCGGGCAGGCCCATCAGGCGGGACAAATCGGCCCGAAGCACATGCGGGCTCTGGCTGCCGGCCCAGACTGTCAAGCGATCGGTCTGCCAGTCGGCCAGCGCGCACGATGGCCCGATAGACGCATGCATCTGATAGGGCCAGACATAGTCGCGGCTGAGGGTTTGCGCAGCACCGGCCAAGGCACCGTTCACATCGCCATCGTCCACCAGGGTGCGCCGGGTCGCGGGGTTGTTGCGCAAAGCCTGGGCCAGGTCGTCCAAAGGCGTCAAACCCGGCCAGGCTTTCCAGCGCACACGCAGCTCGCGCAAGGCCTGCTCGGCGTGTTCTTCGCGTTCGGCAACGATGCCGACAAAGTCACGGATGACCAGCACCTTGCGGATGCCGGGGATGTGGGCGATCGAAGACTCGTCCACGGATTCGAGCGTGTTGCCGATGAAGTCGCCATGGTCGGCGCCGGCGTAAGGCGGGCGCACCACCCGGCCGTGCAGCATGCCGGGCACGCGCATATCGTGCACAAACACCAGCTCGCCGGTGGCCTTGGCCGGTATGTCCACACGCGGCGCACTGGTGCCGACCACGCGGTAATCGGCCGGCGACTTGAGCGGCGTGCCAAGGGCCAGCATCAGTTCAATATGCTGCCCCGCCAGCAGTGCGCCATAAGCCATAGAGGGACTGTCTGCTGGAGCGCCAGCCAAGCCGACAAGGCCATCGCTGACCTGCAACTGCCCGGCATCGGTGTGGAGTTGTTGCGCTGCACGCGCCAGCAGCCAGGCCCGCGCCTGGGCTGCCGCTGCGCGCAAAGGTTGCGCATGAATTTGAATGGAGGCGCTGGCGATGGTGCTGCCCTGGTTGGGCGCACGTGCGGTGTCGCCCAGCACCATGTGGACACGGTCCAGGCTGACGTCGAGTTCCTCTGCCACGATTTGCGCCAGCGCTGTGCGCAGACCGGTGCCCAGATCCACATGACCGTTCAGCGCGGTGACGCTACCGTCATCCCAGACCGCCAGCAAAATCTCCAGCCCTTCGGCCGGGTTACCACCCACAAAAGGCGGCTGACCCTCGACGGGTGGCGGCGGTGCCGGCGGCTCGCGCGTGACCAGCAGCACACCGGCGGCGGCATGAAAATCTGCGCGAGTCAGTGGCGTGCGTGATCGGCTCATGCGGGTATCAGGCCAGTGAGGCCGGTGAGATATTGGCGGACGTGCGCGCTTGCGCCATCAGCCGGGCGGCGCGCTGCACCGCGTCGATGATTTCCAGGTGCGTGCCGCAGCGGCATAAGTTGCCCGACAGCGCCTGGCGAATTTGCAGCTCGGTCGGCTCGGGTGTGTGCGCCAGCAGCGAGGCCGTCATCATGATCATGCCGCTCAAGCAGTAGCCGCACTGCGCGGCCTGCGCGTCAATGAAGGCTTGCTGCACCGGATGCAGCGCGTCTGCCGAACCCAGGCCTTCGAGCGTGGTGATCTCGCGTCCTGCCACGCCGGCGGCCGGAATCACGCAGGCGCGCGCCGCCACACCGTCCACCAGCACGGTGCAGGCGCCGCACTCACCCAGGCCGCAGCCGTATTTCGGGCTGTTGAGCAGCAGGTCGTTGCGCAGCAGATGCAAGAGCGAAGCCTCGGGGGAGATGGCCAGCGTTTGCTGCACGCCGTTAACGCTAATGTGCAAAGGCTGGTTGGCGTGCATGCGGCTGGCCTGGCTTCAAACGCTGAGGTAGTCGCGCCGCACGGTTTCGTTGGCAGCCAGCTCAGCCATGCTGCCCTCAAAGCGCAGCTGGCCTTTTTCGAGCACGTAAGCGCGGTCAGACACCAGCTCGGCAAAGTGCATGTTCTGCTCAGACAGCAGGATGCTCACACCCTGAGTTTTGAGCTCGAGGATCATCTGCACCATCTGCTCGACGATCACCGGCGCCACACCTTCGGACGGCTCGTCAAGCAAGACCAGAAAAGGGTTGCCCATGAGCGTGCGGGCAACCGTCAACATCTGCTGCTCGCCGCCACTCATGCGTCCGCCCAGGCGCTGCGGCATTTCACCCAGATTGGGAAACAAAGAAAACAGGCGCTCCGGCGACCAGCTGGGCGCCTGGCTGCCGTCAGGCCAGTGGCGTGGCGGCTGGCGGCCGACCTCCAGGTTTTCCATCACCGTGAGGTCGGTGAAGATACGCCTGTCTTCCGGAACAAAACCCATGCCCAGACGCGCCGCCTGGTGCGGCTCGGCACGCGCCATGTCGTGGCCCATGAAACTGATCTGACCGCGACGCTTTTCAAGCATACCGATGATGGACTTGATGGTGGTGGACTTGCCGGCGCCATTGCGACCCATCAGGGCGACCACTTCGCCGCGTCGCACCTCCAGGCCCACGTCATAAATAATTTGTGCGGCACCATACCAGGCGCACAGCCCGGCGACTTTCAGAAGGGGGTCGTTTGCGGCTTGCATCAAACGGCTTTCTCAAATGTTTTACCACTGCCGAAATAGACTTCCTGCACTTTCGGGTCGTCCCGAACAGCCAGGGGTTGACCTTCAGCAATCAAACGACCGCGCGCCAGCACGATCATACGATCCGCATACGCAAACACAACGTCCATGCTGTGCTCTGTAAAAAGCACCGCCATGCCGCGGTCAAGCACCAGCTCTTTGGTCAAGGCCATCAGGTTATTGCGCTCCTTGGGTGCCATGCCGGCGGTGGGCTCGTCCATTAGCAGCAGCTTGGGGTCGTTGGCCATGGCGATGGCCAACTCAACACGCTTGACGTCGCCATAGGCCAACACGCTGCAAGGCCGGTCGGCCTGTGCTTTCATGCTGACCTGGTCCAGCAAGGCGAGTGCACGCTCGCGCTGATGGTCGGCAGCGCGCCGCCACATCGCAAACAACTTGCGGTCTGCCGACAGCAAAGCCATCTGCACGTTTTCCACCACGGTCAGCGAGGCAAAGGTTTCGGCAATCTGAAAGGTGCGGCTCACGCCGAGTCGCCAGATCTCGCGCGGCGTTTTGCCGATCAGCTCATGGCCGTCGAGCAAGATAGAGCCGGTATCAGCGCGCAGTTGCCCGTTGACCATGTTGAAGGTGGTGGACTTGCCGGCACCGTTGGGCCCGATCAGGGCCAGCAGCTCGCCGGGGGCCAGTTCGAAATTGACGCCATCGACCGCCCGTACGCCGCCAAACGATTTGCCCAGACCACAGACTTTGAGCAGGCTCATGATTGCGCCTCCCGCGTGGCGGCGCTTTGTCGCCGGTTGATCAGTTGCCGCGCAAAGCCGGCAATGCCCTGCGGAAACAGCAGCACCAGCAGCAAGATGATGGCGCCCAGCATGGCGCGCCAGTAGTCGGTGTTGCGAGCCACCGTGTCGTGCAGCCAGGTGAAGGTGAGCGCACCCACCACCGGGCCGACCAGGGTTTGCAGACCGCCCAGCAAAACCATCACCAGGCCGTCAATCGACTTGCCCACGTGCAGGCTCTCGGGCGAGATGCTGCCTTTAGAAAAAGCGTAGAGCGCGCCGGCCAGCCCGGCAAAAGTGCCGGCCAGCACAAAAGCCACCCATTGCAGGCGCTTGACGTTCATGCCGATGGCGTCAGCGCGCAGCACCGAGTCGCGGCCGGCGCGCAGGGCATAGCCGAAGGGCGAATACAAAATGCGGTGCAACAGCAAGATGCCACCGGCCACCAGGGCCAGCGTCAGGTAGTAGTAGTTGCGTTTGTCTGACAGCCACTGAGCCGGCCAGACCCCGGTCAGCCCGTTGCTGCCGCCGGTGAAGGCATCCCACTGGTAGCAAATAGCCCAGGTGATTTGTGCAAACGCCAGTGTCAGCATGGCCAGGTAAACACCCGACAACCGCACGCAGAACCAGCCATACAAAAAGGCACCGAAGCCTGCTGCCACCGGCGCGACCAGCAGGGCCACTTCCATGGGCAGTTGCAGGCTGCGCACCAGCAGGGCCGCAGCGTACGCGCCCAGCCCGAAATATGCCGCGTGACCAAAGGAGTGCATGCCGGCCGGGCCCATGATGAAGTGCAGGCTGGCCGCGAACAAAGCTGCGATCAGCAGGTCAATCATCAGCACGGTGACATAGGGTGACTGCACCGCCAGCAGCGGCAACAGCACCAGCAGTGCCAGCACGGCCCAGCGCGCATAGCCAGCTACTTGGCCTGGCGCGCGCAGCGGTTGCTCGGCCGCGCTCGCATGGCGGCTCGGCGACTGCGGCCGGCCGAACAGACCCCAGGGCCTGGCCACCAGCACCACCGCCATCACCACAAACTCAACGACCAGCGTGAGCTTGGAAAACGAGATGCTGACGCCGGCGATCTCAACCAGGCCCAGCCAAATGCAAATCGCCTTGAGCTCGGCGATCAGCAGCGCCGCCACATAGGCGCCTGGTATCGAACCCATGCCACCCACCACCACCACCACGAAGGCGGCGCCGATGATGTTCAGGTCCATCTCCAGGTTGGCCGGCTCGCGTGGCAGCTGCAGCGCGCCGCCCAGCCCGGCCAGAAAGGCACCCAGCGCAAACACCGCCGTGAACAGCCAGGCCTGGTTGACGCCCAGCGCGCTGACCATGTCACGGTCTTGCGTGGCGGCGCGCACCAGCGTGCCCCAGCGTGTCTTGGTCAGCAGCAGCCACAGCAGGCCAAGCACCACCGGGCCCGCCACAATCAAAAACAAGTCATAAGAGGGGAACTGCCGCCCCAGAATCGACACCGATCCGGTGAGTCCGGGCGCGCGGGGCCCGAGCAGCTCTTCGGGACCCCAGAACCACAGCACGCCGTCCTTGATGACCAGGCCGAGGGCAAAAGTGGCTAGCAACTGAAACAACTCAGGCGCGCGGTAAATGCGGCGCAGCAGCAGCACCTCGACCAAAGCGCCCAAGGCGGCCACAGCCAGCGCAGCCAGCAGCAGCGAAGGCCAAAAACCAATGCTGGCACCCAAGTTGGCCACCAGCGAATAAGCGACGTAAATGCCGACCATGAAAAAAGAGCCATGGGCGAAATTGACAATGCGGGTGACGCCAAAAATAAGCGACAAGCCGGCAGCCACCAGAAACAGTGACGAAGCGCCGGCCAGGCCGTTGAGAAGCTGTACGACAAAGCCGGAAAAGCTCATGAAAAACCTTGCAACCTAGGGGTGAAAACTGGGGGCCAGACTGCGCCCGGCCCCCGTTCAAAAGCAAATTGATCAGTCCGCAGGACGCATCTTCTTGACTTCAGCATCGCTAGGCTGGAACTTAGCGCCATCCATGTAGCGGTAGTCCACCATCACACCCTTGCCGTTGTCGTTCTTGGTGCGACCGACATAAGCACCCATGGTGGACTGGTTGTCCTGCGCACGGTAAACAGCAGGGCCAAACGGCGTCATCACGCTCAGGCCCTTGAAGGCGGCGATCATCTTTTCAGTCTCAGTGGACTTGGCTTTTTTCATGCCTTCAGCCAGCGACTTGATGGCGCTGTAACCCACCACCGAGCCCAGGCGCGGATAGTCTTTGTACTTGGCGTTGTAGGCGTTGTAGAAAGCTTTGTGCTCAGGTGTTTGAATACCGTACCAGGGGTAGCCGGTGACAACCCAGCCGTTGGGTGTTTCTTCTTTGAGCGGGTCCAGGTACTCGGGCTCGCCCGTCAGCAGGCTGACCACTTCACGCCCCTTGAAGAGACCGCGTGTGTTGCCTTCGCGCACGAACTTGGCCAGGTCAGCTCCGAACAAGACATTGAAAATAGCGTCAGGCTTGGCATCGGCCATGGCCTGCACCACGCTGCCCGAATCTACCTTGCCCAGTGGCGGTGCCTGCTCGGCCACAAACTCGACGTCCGGCTGCGCGGCCTTGAGCAGCTCCTTGAAGCTGGCGGCGGCCGACTGACCGTATTCATAGTTGGGGTACACGATGGCCCAGCGCTTTTTCTTCATGGCAACAGCTTCGGGTACCAGCATGGCGACCTGCATATAGGTCGAGGTGCGCAGACGGTAGGTGTAGCGGTTACCGTTTTGCCAGACGATCTTGTCGGTCAGCGGCTCGGAGGCCAGAAAGAAAATTTTCTTTTGCTTGGCAAAGTCGGTCAAGGCCAGGCCGATATGTGACAGGAAGGAGCC
Organism: Polaromonas sp.; assembly: GCA_044357185.1. Lineage (GTDB taxonomy): Bacteria > Pseudomonadota > Gammaproteobacteria > Burkholderiales > Burkholderiaceae_C > Polaromonas. Next base: position 25,808 of record JBIKPY010000012.1, on the reverse strand, counting down.
GGTCAGGACATCGACTTTTTCACGCGAGAACAGCTCTTCAGCGGCGCGCACGGCTTCGCCGGGGTTGGCGTTGTCATCACGGATGATCAGCTCCAGCTTTTTGCCGTTAACGCCGCCTGCGGCATTGATCTCTTCAATCGCCAGGTCCATGCCTTTTTTGTAGGGCTCGAGAAAAGCGGGCTGGGCTTTGTAGCTGTTGATCTCACCGATCTTGATGACGCCTTGCGCATGCGCCAGCGGCGCCATCAGGCTGACAAGGGCTGTCGCGCCGATGAGTTTTTTCAGTTGAATCTTCATTTGTACTCCTGCTGGTTGTGGATTGGAAAAATGGGGGCTGCGTACTTAGCGCAGACCGTCCTTGCCCTGAATTTCGTGGACCTGCAAGCCGCCCACGCGCGGTAATGGGCGTCCGCTGTCGGTCACGACAACAGCCACCACAATTTCATTGGCGCGCGGCGCATCGGCCACGCGTGCTTCCATGGCGTCAAAGTGACTGCGCACAAAAGCTGCATCTTTATGGCCAAGCGGTACGTCAATGGCCGTGCCCAGGCCACCGCGTTTTTTGCTTGATGGCACCAGTGCGGCCCCTTTTTCAACCGCAATACGCAAAGGTGCACCCAATTTGGGGTGCAGTATGGCAGCAGCATGCTCGAGCTCACCGGCCTCACCGACGATGGCGGCCTTGCCGTAGCTGTGGGCTTGGCCGGGCTCAATGCCCAGGGCCTCAACGCAGCGCTGACCCAGCAGGGCACCGAGTTCCTCGCCAATGGCGATGAGGGCATCGAGGTTCTCGGTGTACTGACCGGCAAAAGGGTTTTCAATCACGGCCATGGCCAGCGCCTTGCGTGTCGGCGGGGAAACACTGCGCCCCATTTCAATGCGCGTTTCGTCAACCTGAACAATGATTTTGCGGATTTTGGCGGGCATGCTGAACTCCTGAATTGGGGTGATGTGGGTGCCTGTACAACGTAGCGCTTTTTTAGCGCAAGCCGTCCCACTGGCTGATAGCGCTGGCAGCAAGTCCGGCCATGCGCGCATGCACGCGCGGCCCAGTGCTCATGGCCAGAATAAAAACAATTTCGTCGGCCAGTGGCGCGCCGGGCACGCGCACCTCGATGGCGTCAAAGTGGCTGCGCACATAGCTGGCGTTGATGTGTGTGAGCGGCACGTCGAGCGTGGTGCCGGGAGCACCGACTTTTTTGGTGGAGGACACGATGGCCAGCGCATTGCCGGGCTGGCCGGTCTTGGCCTCGCCCTGGCCCTTGGCGTAAGCCTGGCGGTCGCCTTTCCAGCCTAGCAGCTCTCGCATGGCGTAACCGCCGGGCACATGCCACATAGCGCCGTGCTCATGCTCGCCGTCCGCGCCCACAATGGCGCCTTTGCCATAGCCTTCTATGCTTTGCGCAGGCACACCCATGGCAGCGCGCAGACGCTCGGCCATGTCAATGCCCAGCGGCTGCAGCGCGTTCATCATGGGCAGCAAGTCGGGCTCGTAGCGACCGGCATAAGGATTGGTCAGCACCACCCCGATGGCGCCACGCAGCAAAGGTGTCGCAGCGACCGGGCCGAATTCGTGATGGATTTGTTCCACGTGCGTGAAGATGCGTCGGATGTCAATCATGTGGGGGATATCAGGTTAAATGGTTACGCAGGGACCAGGCCATGATGTTCAAGCAGGCTAGCTTGCAGCGCCTCCGATGGCGCATTCTCGCTGGTTTGCAGCGCCTGTTGTTGACAAACCAGCAGCGCCGAGTAAATAAGGCCCTCGCTTTGCAGGGCCCGGGCTGTGGCCAGCCCGGCCTGCAAAGCTTGCAGCACCAGGGCCGGTGCCAGCGGCGGCACTCCGGTGGTGACAAGCCGCTGCCCCAGGTCGCTGTCGTCTTTGAGTGATGTGGCCGGTGCGCGCTGCACGCGCGCGTCGTTCACATTGACCGCATTGGCAATCACCGTGGCCGCCGCATCGGCTTGCGCCGCGGTGCGCGCCAGCACGGTCACGCTGTCGGCAATGCCCATGGAAAAACTACGCCCCCGCCAGCCGCTGGTGGCCACGCCGCGCACCGGCATAGCGGCCTCCACGCTGAACTGTCCGTCGAGCAAGAGCTGGTCTTGCAGCTGCGCCGCGTCCAGGCGGGCGATGTCTGCATACAGCCCCACCTTGAGCGATTGCCCGGGCGTCAGGTGCATTGCAATGTCGCCGCCGTTGTTCACCCAGGCGCGCGCAATGCCGAGGCGCTGGTAGCAGGCGATGATCTCCTGCGCCACCGACCCGGCCACCGCGGCCATGGGCGTGATGAAGTCATTGGCAAAGGGCTTGCATGCCTGCCACATGCGCCTGGCCACCGGGCCCTTGAGGGGGCAGTCAGTGGCGTTGCTGCTCACAGCCAGCCGCAGCTGCGGCAGTTCCTGCACCAGCTCGGGCAGAACTTGCTCGAAGCGTTGCCAGGCGGCCTCATGGGCGCTGGCAAGCGCTGCAGCATCGCCGTCGGCATTGATCACCAGATCGATCGGCCCGTGCTGAAAGTGCCAGCGCTGCGCATCGAGGAGCTTGCGTTGGGCTTGCATTTTTCAGCTCTGCAGAGGTATGTGCGCCAGGGGCCAGGGGTTGACCGCGGCCAGCGGCTCCCAGCGGCGGGCCAGCGGTGCACCTTCGTTGTGCCAGGCGCCGTGCCGCAAGGTGTCTTCCAGTGTGCGTACATGGTCCATGTGGCCGCCCAGGCGCAGGTAATCGGCCAGTTTCATGCTGAACTCGATCGGTGCCACGATGGCCGGTGTGGGTACCGTGCCAAAGCTGTTGTCGGGCATGCGCGTTACGTCCACCATGTAGGTGATGCCGCCGCCCGGCCAGACATAGACCGGCGCGCCACCGCTGGTGACATTGACCAGCGCCTGCTTGATGGCCCGGGTCAGCAAGACCGGGTTGTCGGTGACGCCGGCACGCAAGCTGCCGCCGGCACCGCCCAGAAACAGCACCGTGGTCATGGAAGGCTCGCAGTTTTCACCGATGCGCTCAACGATGCTGCGAACCTCCGCCGGCATGGCCTGCTCAATGGGGTTCAGCGCCTCGTCCAGCACATACCAGCCGGCATGCTCGCCGGTGGTGGACACCATGAGCAGGCGCAAGCCGGGCCAGGCCACAGCCGGGTTCCAGCCCTCGATGATGGACAGCGGGTCGGCAATGTCTGTGCCGCCCCAGCCGGTGCCCGGGTTGGCCACCTGAAAGTAGCGCCCTGGCGTTGACTTGCGGCCGCTCATACGGATGCCGGAGGCCCGCATGTCCAGGCAGCGGCCCGCCTGGTGCTCGGTCAACACGCCGGTGATGTGGTCGTCCACCACCACCACCTCGTCCACCTTGCCCTCGAATTGCATGGCAAAAATACCCACGGTGGCCGAGCCGCAGCCCACGCGCATGCGAGCCTCTTCGACGCCGTTGACGACAGGCGCTTTGCCGGCCTGGATCAGGATTTGAGCGCCGCCGTCAATCGTCAGCTCCACCGCTTTTTTGTTGCCCAGCGCAGCCATCATTTCAACCGTGATGCGGCCTTCTTTTTTACTGCCGCCGGTCAGGTGATGCACACCGCCCAGCGACAGCATTTGCGAGCCGTATTCGGCCGTGGTCACATGGCCGACCACCTCGCCCTTGCAACGGATATTGGCTTGTTCGGGGCCGAGAAAGCGGTCGGTGTCGATCTTCACTTTCAAACTGCAGTAGCTGAAAATGCCCTCGGTCACCACCGTGACCATGTCCACCCCGCCTGCCTGGGACGACACAATAAAGGGCGCTGGTTTGTAGTCGGGGTAGGTGGTGGACGAGCCGACGCCGGTGATGAAAACTTCGTTGCGCAGCATCAGATCGTCAGGCCAGCCGGCCTCTGCCGCATGGCCGGCAGCATCTGTGTTGTCAGCGGCAGGACGCGGCGCAAAGGGCACCAGCATGGCGTCCGGCGCAGCCAGGGAACGGTGCAACAAAATCACCGGATCTACGCGCACCAGTGTGCCGGCCTGGTTGGCGTAACGGTCGCAGGCTCCGCTGCGACCTTCGGAAATCTGACACAGTACCGGGCATGCATTGCAGGCAATTTTCGGCGTGCCGGCGCGCTCGGCGCGGCCTTCGGCCGGGTCGGGTGCCGGGTTGGTCATGCCAGGTAGTCCGTCTGTTTTTGTATGCTCGGTCATCTTGACTGCCTCGCCCTGTCAGCACCGGGGCTGTTCAGGCTGTGAATAATTTTTATGTTGCAAATACTACACTTGAATGTTGCGGATGCTACATTTATAATGCAATGTAGCGTATCCATCCTGTCTGTGCAAGCCTGATTTACCCGAGCATTTACAAGCCATCACCCGGTGCATGGACAATATCCCCAACTGATGTAACCTGAACACCATGAGCGCATTCAACGAAGAGCAAGTCCTGTCCGTGCACCATTGGACCGACACACTGTTTTCTTTCACCACCACCCGCGATCCTTCTCTGCGTTTTAGCAACGGCCACTTCACGATGATCGGGCTGCGTGTCAACGACAAGCCTTTGCTGCGTGCCTACAGCATCGTCAGCCCGAACCACGACGAACACCTGGAGTTTTTGAGCATCAAAGTGCCCGACGGCCCGCTGACCTCGCGCTTGCAGCATATTCAGGTGGGCGACAAAGTGATCGTCGGCCGCAAGCCTACAGGCACGCTGGTGATTGACTACCTGCTGCCCGGCAAGCGGCTTTACATGCTGGCCACCGGTACCGGTCTGGCGCCCTTCATGAGCATCATCCGCGACCCGGCCACCTACGAGCAGTTCGAGCAAGTGGTGCTGGTGCACGGCGTGCGGCAGGTCAATGAGCTGGCCTACCATGACTACATCAGCAAAGAGTTGCCGGAGCACGAATTTTTAGGCGAAATGGTGGCCGCCCAGTTGCTCTACTACCCGACTGTCACGCGCGAGGCTTATACCAACACGGGCCGGCTCACCGACCTGCTGGCCAGCGGCAAACTGACGGCCGACATGAAGCTGCCGGCGCTCAACCCGGCCGAAGACCGGGTGATGATTTGCGGCAGCTCCGGCATGCTCAAAGACCTCAAGCAGATGCTGGAGGCGCGTGGTTTCAGCGAAGGCAATACCTCCAAGCCCGGTGACTTTGTCATCGAGAGGGCTTTTGCCGAGCAGTGAATGCCGGCTGACCGCTTTCCTACTTTTCGTTAAGCTCACTGTCCTGTCCATGGCTACTCCTTCACGTCAACCCGCCGCCAGCGCCACTGCACGCGTGAGCGACAAAAAGCCTGCCGCCAGGCGCGCCGGCACGCGTGAGCAGTCGGCACAGACCACGCGTGACAACATCCTGCGGGCTGCTACCAAAGTGTTTGCACGTTACGGCTACGAGGGCGGCAGCGTCGAGAAAATCTCGCAGGCCGCCAAGTCCGTGGACCGGATGATCTATTACTACTTCGGCAGCAAGGAAGGCCTGTTCATTGAGGTGCTTGAAGACATGTACCGGCGCATGAACGATGCCGAGCTGGCACTGGTGCTGGATCCAGAACAGCCAGTGGCCTCGCTCAAAGGCGTGATTGACTTCGTGGTGTCGTACTACAGCAAGAACCCCGAGTTCATCACCTTGCTCAACACCGAGAACCTGCACCGCGGCAAGCACATCTCTAAGTCCAAGCGGGCCCGGGACTACTCCTCGCCGGCCATCGCCATCATCCGGCTGTTGCTTGAAAGCGGAGCTCGCCAGGGCGTTTTCCGCTCCGGCATGGTGGCGCGCGACGTCTACCTGTTGATCGCTGCCACTGCGTACTTTTACAACTCCAACCGCCACACGCTCTCGGCCTTTCTGGGTGAAGACCTCAAAGCCCCCGAAGCGGTGGCGCACTGGCGCGATTTCATCATCACCACGGTGCTGCGCACTGTGATGATCAAGCCGCCCTGACAGCGGCCTCTTTTTTCTCACTTCCCAAGGACACTCCATGGCTGAAGCAGTTGCAGACGGAAAATCCGGCAAAGTCGTCATCACCAACATCGGCTTGCTGTTGTCCGGCGACATCGACAAGCCCATCCTGGACGCCGACACCATCGTGGTGCAGGACGGTCTGATCGTTGCCGTGGGCAAGGCCAAGGACTGCGACATGGCGCATGCACGCACAGTGATCGACGTGCACCAGACCTGCGTGGCCCCCGGCCTGATCGACAGCCATGTGCACCCGGTGTTTGGCGACTGGACGCCGCGCCAGAACCAGCTCGGCTGGATCGACTCCACCATGAACGGCGGCGTCACCACCATGATCTCTGCCGGCGAGGTGCACCTGCCCGGCCGGCCCAAGGACATCGTCGGATTGAAGGCGCTGGCCATCACGGCGCAGCGCGCCTTTGACAACTTCCGCCCGGGTGGCGTCAAGGTGCTGGCCGGCGCGCCCATCATTGAAAAAGGCATGGTCGAGCAGGACTTCAAGGAACTCGCCGAAGCCGGCGTCAAGCTGCTCGGCGAGGTCGGTCTAGGCTCGGTCAAGGCCGGCTACGAGGCCAAGGAAATGGTGGCCTGGGCCCGCAAGTACGGCATCCAGAGCACCATCCACACCGGCGGCCCGTCGATTCCCGGCTCAGGCCTGATCGACAAGGACGTGGTCTTGGAAGCCGATGCCGACATCATCGGCCACATCAACGGCGGCCACACTTCGCTGTCAGAGCAGCATGTTTGCGAGTTGTGCGAGAAGTCCACTCGCGCTATTGAGATCGTGCACAACGGCAATGAAAAAGTGGCTATCGCCGCGGCCCAGGCCGCGCTGCAACTCAAATGCCCGCACCGTGTGATTCTGGGCACCGACGGCCCGGCCGGCTCTGGTGTGCAACCGCTGGGCATGCTGCGCATGGTGGCGCTGCTCTCCAGCCTGGGCAACATTCCGGCCGAGCTGACATTTTGTTTTGCCACCGGCAACACGGCACGTTTGCGCGGGCTCAATTGCGGCTTGATCGAAGTCGGGCGCGATGCCGACTTCGTCTTCATGGACCGGGCCCAACACACCGCCGGGCGCGACCTGCTCGACAGCGTGCAGCGTGGCGACATTCCGGGCATCGGCATGGTCATGATTGACGGTCTGGTGCGCTGCGGCCGCAGCCGAAACACGCCGCCGGCCACCCAAATCCCCAGCGTCACCACGCACGCCTGAGGCGGCGTCAGGGCATTTTGTCGTCGATGGGCGGGGCGCTGGCCTCGCGCGGCGCCACTGTGCCCAGCCTGGCCTTCAGCGATTGCGGCTGGCCGCTCAGCAGGGCAGCGTAGCTGGTGGTGTTGGCCAGCACTTTTTTCACATAGTCACGGGTTTCGTGAAAGGGCACGTTTTCGGCCCAGATGGCGGCTTCGAGCGGCGGGCCGTTGCGCCAGTTGCGCGGGCGGCTGGGGCCGGCGTTGTAGGCGGCCGCCGCCATGGCCATCGAGCCCCCGAAGTCATCGAGCGCACGCTTGAGGTAGGCCGTGCCGATATTGATGTTGGTGTCGCGGTCATTGAGCTGGCCGATGTTGAAACTGGCCAGGCCGATGTGGCGCGCTGTCTCGCGTGCGGTGGCGGGCATGATTTGCATCAGGCCGCTGGCACCCACGCCTGAGCGGGCGTCCATGATGAAGCGGCTTTCCTGACGGATCAGGCCGTAGACATAGGCCGGGTCAAGGCCGATGTCGCGGCTGCGTTGAAGTACGGTCTCACGAAATGGCGTGGGAAAGCGCTGAGAAAAATCAATCTCACTGCGCGTTCGTTCACTGGTGTTGATACAGCGGTCCCAGATGGCCAGATCGCAGGCCATTTGCGCTGCAGCCAGCAACTCGCGCTCGCTCATGCCGCCGGGCTTGGCCAGGTTGGCGCTGTAATTCCATTCCCGCACGCCTTCGCTGCGCAGGCCGATGGTGATGGCGTAAGCGGCGCGTTGCAGGCCCGGGTTGGTGCGCGCAGCTTCTTTTTCACCAAAGGTCAGTGCGGCGGGTGCGGCCGGCACGGTGATCATCTGGCCCAATTCTTCGAGCGCCAGTTGTTCGTAAAAGCCGCGCACCGAAGCAATGGACTGCAACAGAGTCAGCGCCTCGGCGCGTTGCGCCGGCATGGCAGCCGGTGCAGACAACTGGGCCGGTGCCAGGGCCAGCAGGGCGCGGGCTTTCCAGTAAACCCAGGTGCTGTCCTTGCGCGCCTCAGGGCCCATGGCGTTGATGCTGGCCAGCACCAAGGGCCAGCGGGGTTGTGCGCCGGCGCGCAGCGCAGCCCGGGTTTTCCAGGCCAGCATGTCGTCTGTCAGGTCACTGTCGGCAGAGACCTTCTGAAAATGTGCCAGCGCGTCCGGGCTCTGGATGCCCATGCGCATGGCGCTTTGTTTTCCAATGACGCCCCAGACCCAGTTACGCTCTTCGGCAGTGAGCTGAAAGTCCCACTTTTTATCGAGCAGGGTGGCTGCGGCTTGCGGATCGCTGGCGGCCAACTTGACGAGCGCCAGTGTCACCAGTTCTTTGCCGCTGCGCGAGATCGCCATTTTTTTATCCGCCAGAAACCTCGCGGGGTTGGCTTGCAGTGAAGCCAGCAGTCCGAGCGAATCGGGCGAGACCATCTCTACCGCATCGCGTGTTGGCCGGGTCCGGCCGGCCTCTATGGAAAGGCGCGCTTTGCGCCAGATGTCCAGCGGTTTGAGTTGCTTGGCGGCCAGCATGCGCTCTGCAGCCGTGCGGCAGCCTTCGTCTGCATCGCGCTGCGCGTACCAGGTCTGGCGAACCAGATCGACCAGGGCGGCCGCGCCTTCGGCCCCGTTTTTTTGATGCTCAAGCGCCCAGGCAAAACAACGCACTTCGCGGTCATCGCCCATGCGGAACAGCGGATGCTCTGCGGCAAAGCCGGCCCAGTCGCGGCGCTGGCCCAGCAGCAGCAACCAGTCGTTGCGCAAGCGGTCTTCCTGGTAGGTACCGGCATAGCGTGCGAGGAAGGCTTGCACCTCGGCAGCGCTGGCCACACCCAGGCGGTTGCTCAGCTCCCAATATGCAGCCCAGGGCTCGAGCACATGGCCACGCGTTTGCGGCAGCAACGCCGCCAGTCTGGCCTTGTCCTCTCGTTTGAAGGCTTGGGCCATCTCTAGAACCGCCTCATCCGCACGGCTCAAGGACACTGTTTTTGGCTGCGCCTGCAAAGCCGCCGGCAAGGCTGTCAAAGAGCCTGTCAGGGCCAGCAATACGGCTGTTCTCATAAATTTCGATAGCATCGGGTGATTATGGACAAATTAAGCGCCCGCAAAATACTCATCGAGCAACGCCTGAACATGCCGGACCGCCTGGCCCGCGCAGACTTGTTACAGCGCGTCATGCGCATCTGGCTGGTCGGGCGGCAGGACCTGGTGATTGGCGCCTACTGGCCTATCAAGGGTGAATTTGACCCCTTGCCGGCCCTTTACCGCTGGCAGGAAGACGCTGTGCTGGGCACCTTGTTTGAACCCGATACCCCGCTCAAGCCTGACGGCAGCAGCCAAAGCCAAACCGAAAGCCAGGCCAACCGTTCACCGCGCAAGATCGGTTTGCCGGTGGTGGACAAGGTGCTCAAGACCTTGACCTTTCACGCCTGGTACCCCGGTTGCCCCATGGAGGAAGACGCCTACGGCATTCCCAAGCCCAAGGACACCGAGGTGATCGTACCGACGCTGCTGTTCGTACCCTGCGTGGGCTACGGTCCCGGCGGCTACCGCTTGGGCTACGGCGGCGGCTTTTACGACCGTACGCTGGCCAGCTTGCAACCTAAGCCGGTGACAGTGGGGCTGGGCTACAGCCACGGCTGGCTGCCCGAACTCGAGCCTGAAGCGCACGACGTGCCGCTGGACGCGCTGCTCAACGATGAAGGCGTGGTCTGGGCCGGCTGAAGTTCTGAACCGCCGGGGATGGCGTTACCTGGCGTTCACGGCTGACGCAGCAAGGCCCGCACATCCTGTTCGTAGCCCTGCAGTCGGGCCAGCGCCTTTTGCCGCTGCGCCGGCGTGGTGCTGTTGTGCAACTCTGCAAAGGTCTGGCAGTTGTGCAACTTGATTTGGCGGGCGTCATGGCGAAAGCTGAGGTCCGGTGAAAGAATGGCGCGGTTAAAAACGCCTTCAAGCGCTGCGGCGGCCTGGGCGGCACTGGGCCCGACTGGCGAAGCCAGGCTGCGCAAGGTCTGCAACATGTCCTGCTGGCGGCGCAGGCTTTCTGCATAAGCGCGCTGAGGGTCAAAGCCGGATTGGCCTAATCGTGTTAGCAGTAGGGACTGCTGCCGCTCGTCGAGCTTGCCGTAGAGCATTTCGGTGCGCTCAAGCGATTTCTCAAACCGCTTTTCACGCAACTGCTGGGGCGTGCCGGTGAGGTAGTCTTCGCGGTATTTGAGGTTGCGCTTGGCGAACTTGCGCTCCATAAAGGCCAATTGGCTGGCGTCCAGATTCGCCAGTTTTTGCAAGCCGATGGCACCCGGGGCGCTCTGCTCCAGGCGCACCATGCCCTGAAGCGTGGTGAGTACATGGTCCTGGATTTCTTCGTAGAAATCACAGGCCCTGGCAGGCGTCAGGGGTTCTGTGATCTGGCGCTGCATTTTTTGCAAGGTCTCGATGTAAGCGGGCAGCTGGGTTTGCCGGTGCCACACATGAACTTGTTCGAGCGCGGTTTTGAGTGCCGGTTTTTGCGCCGCATTGAAATCCACATAGTCGTTGAGGTACCAGTCCACCACCAGCGGGGCCTGGTTGTAGGCCAGCCGGACAGTGCTGCAGCCTTGCAAGCCCAACACCATTGCGCTAAGGCCGATAATCCCCAGCAGGTTTCTACACAACGACAGGTAAGCAGGACATCTCATGGCAACTCCGATTGACGTCGTCATCATGGCCGCCGGCAAGGGCACGCGGATGAAGAGCGCTTTGCCCAAAGTGTTACATCGTTTGGGCGGACGCGCTTTGCTCAGCCATGTACTCCAGCGCGCCGCAGAGTTATCGGCCAGGCAGGCGGTGGTCATTACCGGACACGGTGCTGAAGTGGTGGAGGCCGCGCTGGCTGCCAGCCCCCTGGCCTTGCCCTTGCAATGCGTTCGGCAAGAGCCGCAGCTGGGTACCGGCCATGCGGTGCAGCAAGCCCTGCCCCAACTTCAAGATGACGGCGTCACGCTTATTTTGTCGGGCGATGTGCCCTTGACCGAGACCGCCACTTTGCAGGCGCTGCTGGCCCTTTGCGAGGGCCGGCAATTGGCCTTGCTCACGCTGGCCCTGCCTGAGCCCAGCGGCTACGGCCGCATCGTGCGCGCTGCCCCCGGTGGCCCTGTGCTGGCCATCGTCGAGCACAAGGACGCCAACGCGGCCCAGCGCGCGATCACCGAAATTTACAGCGGCATCATGGCCCTGCCCACGCGCTTGCTTCGCCAGTGGCTGGGCCGGCTCGACAACAAGAATGCGCAAGGCGAGTACTACCTCACCGACATCGTCAAGATGGCCGTGGCCGACGGCGTGCCGGTGGCCGCGCACCAGATCACTGACGCTGCACAGGTGGCCGGCGTCAACAGCCCCGTGCAACTGGCCGAGCTCGATCGCAGCTACCAGCTGCGTCAGGCGCAGGCCCTGATGGAGCGCGGCACACGGCTGGCCGACCCGGCGCGCCTGGATGTGCGCGGCCAGCTCAGCTGCGGCAGCGATGTCGAGATTGACGTCAATTGCATTTTTGAAGGCCAAGTGTTCTTAGGTGATGGCGTGCGAGTGGGCGCCAACTGTGTCATTGCCAACGCCCGTATCGAAGCCGGCGCCGTCATCCACCCTTTCACCCACATCGACGGCGAAAAACAGGGCGTGCAGGTCGGCGCCGGCGCGCTGGTCGGCCCGTTTGCCAGGCTGCGCCCGGGGGCGCAACTGGGCGCCGAGGTGCATATAGGCAATTTTGTGGAGGTGAAAAACGCCACACTGGGCCGGGGCGCCAAGGCCAACCACCTGGCTTACCTGGGTGACGCCACGGTGGGTGAGCGTGTGAACTTCGGCGCCGGCAGCATCACCGCCAACTACGACGGCGCCAACAAGCACCGCACCGTCATCGAGGCCGACGTGCATGTGGGCAGCAACTGCGTGCTGGTGGCGCCCGTGACTTTGGGCGCAGGCGGCACCATAGGCGGCGGCTCGACCATCACCAAAGACACGCCGGCCGGCGCGCTGAGCGTGGCGCGCGGCAAACAGGTCAGCGTGGCCAACTGGACGCGGCCGCTTAAAAAACCAAAACCCTGAAGCGGGGATGGATCCCCGCATTCGCGAGGATGACGGGGAGTGCAACCGGGGGCTGCTAAAAAACGGCCTCAGGACGTCGCTGTGTCGGCAAAAGCAATTTGCACCTTGAGCGACTGTGATTTGTCACTCGCCAGCGCAAAGGCTTCAACGGCCCGCTCAAAGGGCAGCACGGCCGTGATGACGGGCTTGCCGTCGATCAGGCCGCTGTTGAGAAACTGCACCGCATTGGCAAACTCAGCGTGAAAGCGGAAGGTGCCGCGCAGATCAATTTCTTTGGCCACGATCTGGTTCATGGGCAAAGCGATTTCACCGCCCAGACCCACTGCGACCAGCACGCCGCGCGGTGCGATGACATCCATGGCAGCGCGCAGTGCGGGCTCGCTGCCGGAGGCCTCAAACACCGCGTCAAACTGGCCTTTGTCAGCCTTGTATTTGTCGAGGGCATCGGCCTGCGTGCGCAGGTTGATGGTTTCGTCGGCGCCCATCTGGCGCGCGCATTGCAGCGGCAGATCAGCGATGTCTGCAGCGACGATGCGCGCCGCGCCGGCGCGCCGTAAGCCGCCAATCAACAAAGAACCGATAGGTCCGCAGCCGGTGACCAGCACTTGCTTGCCCAGCACGCCGCCGGCGCGCTGAATCGCATGCAGGCCAACAGACAGAGGTTCAGCCAGTGCCGCCTCAGACAGGCTCAAGTGGTCCGCCACCGGATGGGCCTGGCTGGCACTGATCACCAGCTGCTCGCTGAAGGCGCCCTGAATGTGCGGAAAAGGCATGGCGCTGCCGTAAAAGCGCATGTTCAGGCAATGGTTTTGCATGCCGGTCTGGCAAAAACGGCAGTTGCCGCAAGGGCGGGAAGGCGATATGGCGATGCGCTGGCCTTTTGCAAAGCCGCTGACTTTCGAGCCCATGGCCTGCACCACACCGGAGACCTCGTGGCCCAGGGCCATCGGCTGCTTGATGCGCACGGTGCCAAAGCCGCCGTGCTGGTAGTAGTGCAGGTCCGAGCCGCAAATGCCGCCAAAAGCCACCGACACCAGCAACTCATGCTCGCCCATGGCGGGCTGGTCCCTGTTTTCGAGTCGTAAGTCCTGGGCTGAATGAATAACGAGCGCGCGCATGGTATAAAACCTTTCAGAGCTTTAGAGCGTGGCGGTCACGCCGCCGTCGACATACAAAATATGTCCGTTGACAAAACAAGAGGCTTCGCTGGCCAGAAAAACCGCTGCGCCGCCCAGGTCTTCAACGTCACCCCAGCGGCGGCTGGGTGTGCGGCCGACCAGCCAGCCGGTGAAGGTGGGGTCGGCGACCAGCTTTTCGGTCAGCTCGGTTTTGAAGTAGCCCGGGCCCAGGCCGTTGACGGTGATGCCGAACTGGCCCCAGTCAATCGCCATGCCCTTGGTCAGCATTTTGACGGCGCCTTTGCTGGCCGTGTAGGGCGCTATGCCAGGGCGGCCCAGCTCGCTTTGCACCGAGCAGATGTTGATGATCTTGCCGCAGCCGCGGGGAATCATTTTTTGCGCCACTGTTTTACCGACAAAGTAAACGCTGTCCAGGTTGGTCCGCATCAAGGTATGCCAGTCGGTGTCGGCATATTCGTGCAAGGGGCCGCGTATCTGCATGCCGGCGTTGTTCACCAGAATATCGATGCTGCCCACGTCTTTTTCGATCGCATCAATGCTATGGCGAACCGCATCGGCATCGGTCACATCAAAGGCGGCGGTGCTCACGCTCAAGCCCTCGGTGCGCAGCTCTTGCGCTGCGGCTTCCAGCTTGCCGGTATGGCGGCCGTTCAGAATCAGCGTGGCGCCGGCCTGGCCCAGCGCGCGCGCCAGAGCCAGACCAATGCCGCCGGATGAGCCGGTGATGAGCGCCCGGCGCCCGTTCAAGCGAAATTTTTCTAGAACTTGTGACATTTTCAAAGCTGGTTTGTTAACTGAGCATCCATCGCAGGGGCGCCATCACCAGTTGGGGGAACGCGATCAGCAAGCCCATCACCACCACCTGCGACAACAGGAAAGGCCAGACGCCTTTGATGACATCGTGCATGGGAATTTTGCCGACGCCGCACACCACATTGAGCACCGTGCCCACCGGCGGCGTCAACAGGCCAATGGCGTTGTTGATGATGAACAGCACACCGAAGTAGACCGGGTCAATACCTGCCTGGCGCACCAGCGGCATCAACACCGGCGTGAGGATCAGCACCGTGGGCGCAAAGTCCAGCGCCGTACCGACCACCAGCACGATCAGCATGAGCATGACCATGAGCAGCATCTTGTTGTCGATGAAAGGCTCCATCAGCGCCACGATCTGCGCCGGGATGCTGGCCACCGTGATCAGCCAGGCCGACACCAGCGCCGCCGCCACCAGGAACATCACGATCGACGAGGTCTTGGCGGCATTCAGGATGAGTCCGTACAAGTCCTTGACCTTGATCTCGCGGTAGATAAAGAGGCCGACGAACAGCGAATACACCACAGCCACGACGGCCGCCTCGGTGGGTGTGAAGACACCCATTTTCATGCCTCCGATGATGGTGATGGCCAGCAGGTAAGACCAGAAAGCGTTGGCCGTGACCTTGAGTTTTTCTAACATGGGCACACGCGGCGCCACCTGCACATCGTCATTGCGCGCGACGATCCACCAGGTGACGATCAGCGCAAAGCCCATCAGGATGCCCGGGAAGATGCCGGCCATGAAGAGCTTGGAGATGGACACGCCGCCTATCACGCCAAACAAAATAAAGCCAATCGAAGGCGGGATCACCGGCGCAATGATGCCGCCGGCGGCAATCAGGCCGGCCGAGCGGTCCATGCGGTAGCCGGCCTTGCGCATCATGGGCATCAGCACAGCGGCCAGCGCTGCGGTGTCGGCCACAGCCGAGCCGGACAGGCTGGCCATGATGATGGCGGCAATCACCGCCACATAACCCAGGCCGCCCCGGAAGTGGCCCACCCAGACCATGGCCGAATTGACAATGCGCCGGCTCATGCCGCCGGCGTTCATCAACTCGCCGGCCAGCATGAAAAAGGGCACCGCCATCAGCGGAAAATTGTCTGCACCATTGATCAGGTTTTGCGACACGATCTGCGTGTCAAAGGTGTCCAGGTGCAGCATCAGTGCCACGCCAGACACTAGCAGTGAAAAAGCCAGCGGCATGCCCAGCGCCATGGCGCCCAGCAGGGAGGCCACAAAAATAAAGACGGTCATCGCTTGCCTCCCACGATGTGCTGCTCGCCGCCGTCTTCGGAGTCTTGCACTTGAATCATTTCGCCATCGCTGTAGCCGCCACGCGCCAGGCGAATCAACTTGCCCAGAATCATCAGGCCCATGGCCACGCTGGTGATGTAGCCCACGCCGTAAACCCAGCTCATGGGTATTTGCATGACGCCGGACAAGGTGGTCGCGTTGATCTGGTGCTGCTTGAGCGTGCCGTAAAACATCAGCACGCAGCAGCCCAGCATCAGCACGTTAGACAGGGCAAAGCAAAAGCGCTTGCCGGCGCCCGGCAGAACACGAATCAAAGTGTCCAGCCCCAGGTGCGCGTTGTCGCGCATGGCCACAATGGCGCCTAAAAAAGTGACCCATATAAACAAAAAGCGGGACAACTCTTCGGAGCTGATCAGCCCCGAGTTAAAACCGTAGCGCAGCACCACATTGCCAAACACCATGATGACCATCAGGGACAGCATGATGACCAGCACAAATTCGGCGAGTCGGAAAAAAAGATCGTTGATTTTTTTCATAAGTCCTGTCACACCCCCCGCCACACGGCAGGGGGGTGGTCATGCCCAAGCGTTACTTGGTGTCTGCAATCGCCTTGAGCAGGGTCATGCCGTTTTTCTCGCCGAAGGTCTTGGCGATTTCACCGGAGACGATCTTCTGGAAAGGCGCCATATCAACGACCTCGATCACTTGCATGCCGGACTTCTTGAGCTCAGCAACCACTTTGCCGGCGTTAGCGGCATTGAGTGCGCGCTGGAACTTGGCAGCTTCGCGAGCGGCTTCCACCATGATGCCCTGGAAGTTGGCCGGCAGGCTGTCGAACTTGGCCTTGTTCATCGACAAGATGATGGGTGAGTAAACGTGGTTGCTCACGGTGAGGTGCTTTTGCACTTCATAGAACTTCGACGAGTAAGTCACGTTGATCGGGTGCTCTTGCGCGTCAAAGGTGCCTGTTTCGAGCGCGGTGTACAGCTCGGAAATCGGCATCGGTGACGGGTTCATGCCCAGCAGTTTGAAAGCCTGGATGTGGTACGGGTTGGGTGTGGAGCGGATCTTCAGGCCCTTGAGGTCTTCAGGCTTGTTGACCGGGCGCTTGTTGTTGGTGAATGCGCGCCAGCCGTTTTCCCAGTAAGCCAGGCCCTTCATGCCGTGGGGTGCCAACTCGTTGAGCACGCCGGTGCCGATGGCGCCGTCGAGCACGTTGTAGGCATGCTGGGCGCTGCGGAACACAAAAGGCAGCTCCATGGCCGCGGTGTTGGCCACGATGCCGTTGTAGTTGGAAGCGCCGCTGGAGACGATGTCGATGGTGCCGCCGCGCACGCCATTGATCATGGCTGCGTCATTGCCCAGCTGGTTGGCCGGGAAGATGGTGATTTCAACGTCACCTTTGGTGCGCTCTTTGACCAGCTCGGCCATTTTCATGGCGGCTGCATGCTGACCGTCAGTCGCATTGACGGCGTGGCCGAGCTTGAGGTTGAACTTGGCGGCAAAGGCGGCAGTGCCGACGGTGGCCATCAGGCAAGCGATGAGGACTTTTGAAATTTTCATGGTTGATGTCTCCTGGTTAAAAAAAACTGGGCGCAATGTTTTTTTGCATTGTTACCTTCTTCACAAAAAGCGCCAATCCGGATGAATGCCGGGTGGTCGCACTCCCTTTGGCAGCAGCCCGGGCTGCTGCCTTGGCTCAGTCGGTCGGCAGGCCGTATTCGTCGGCGCTGAAAATCGTATGGAACACGGTGCCGTCAAACAGGTCTATCAAGGCTTTAGAGACTTCGCGGCTTTTCAGGCGCACTTCCGAAGCCAGTGCGATCTCAATCGACTCGCGGCTGGGGTAGCGCACTGAGAGCACCATTTCCAGATGCGGGTCGTTCACGTCGCTTTCGACCTGGCGCAGCACGCGCACTTCCTGGGCGCCGGGAAAGCGTGTCCACAAAGGCACCAGCTCTTTGCGAATGTAGTTGTTGAAAGCGGCTTCAAAACCGGGTTTGACCTGACCGCGAAAAAATGCACAACGGATGAACATGAAAATCCTTGAAAGGGTGGCAAAAAAACAGGTTTGAACTCAGGCTGTGGCGCCGTCAGCTTGCAAGGCCGCCAGCGCAGCGGCCAGCAGTTGCCCGACGGGCCGGTTGATGTCGATGCGCACAACGTCGTTTTCGTCAGCGCCGGGTCGCTCGAGCGCATGCAGCTGGCTGGCCAGCAACTCCGGGTGCATGTAATGGCCGGTGCGCAAGGCCATGCGCTGCTCAATCAATTCGGCCGGGCCATCCAGAAAAACAAATTGCAGCGGCGCAGCCAGTGAGCGAATGCGCTCGCGGTAGGCAAGTTTGAGCGCCGAGCAAGCCACCACGCGGCCGCCGGATGAATCTTCGGCCGGCTGGGCAAGGAGCCGCCCGATGCGGTCCAGCCAGGGCCAGCGGTCAGCGTCTTGCAGCGCAATACCCGCGCGCATTTTTTCTACGCTTTCGGGCAGGTGCAGGTCATCGCCGTCCACCATGGTCAGGCCCAACTCGGCGGCAATGGCGGCTGCCACGGTTGACTTGCCGCAACCCGATACACCCATGACCACGATGCGCCGCATGTCTTAGCGAGCTGCTTGGGCCATGCATTCGGGCACGGGTGTCAGCAAGGGCTTGCCAGTCAGTCCGGCCTGCATGTTGGCAAAAGCCAGGTCGGCCATGGCCTGGCGGGTCTGGTGTGTGGCGCTGGCCATGTGCGGCGTCAGCACCACATTGGGCATGCTCCAGAGTGCTTCGGGCACATGCGGTTCATTGGCAAAAACGTCCAGCCCCGCGCCGGCAATCACACCCTTGGTCAGCGCCTGCACCAGCGCCTCTTCATCGACCACGCTGCCGCGGGCCACGTTCACCAGATAGCCCTTGGGGCCCAGCGCTTGGAGCACCTCGGCGTTGATCAGGTGGCGCGTGCCCGCGCCGCCGGGGGTGATGACCACCAGAAAATCAACCTGCGCTGCCAGCGCTGCGGCGTTCGGGTAGTACTTGAAGCCGGACTCGGGCTTTTCGTTGCGCGTGGTGTAGGCGATCGACATGTCAAAGGCGGCAGCGCGCCGCGCAATCGCCTGGCCGATGCGACCCAAGCCGACGATGCCCATGCGCGCACCCGAGACCTTGCGGCCCAGCGGCAGTGCGCCTTGCGGCCAGCGGCCCTGGCGCACATGCTGGTCGGCCTGCGGCAAGTGGCGCGCCACCGACAAAACCAAGGCCATCGCCAGGTCGGCCACGTCATCGGTCAGCACGCCGGGGGTGTGCGTCACCGGCACACCGTGGCGGATGGCGGCCGGCACATCAATGCCGTCATAGCCCACGCCAAACACCGACAGCATCTTGAGCTGCGGCAGCTGCGCGATCAGGCTGCCAGGCACCACGGATTCACCGCCGGCGGCCAGACCCACGATCTTGGGCGCCAGCGCCGCCAGGGCCTGTGCGTCGTCAGGCTGGTAGGTGTGCACCGTGTAGACGGTTTTCAATGCCGCTATGTACAGCGGGTGTACTTTGGGCATGGCCAGAATTTCGGGTTGACTCACTTGAAAAGTTCCTTTGAATGGCAGCAGCAAGCAGCCGGACTGGTGGGTTGCCCGACCGCATTTGGACAGCGCTATCCTGAAGGGCTTGAAAAAATCAAGCGGCAACAGAAAAGCAATTTATTCATGTGGCACAGGGAAATCATCAATAGGCAGCCAAACTACCAAGGCTAGACTGATGAGATTCTGGACAGCGCTAGCCTAACTGGGCAAGCCGCAGTTCTAGCCCCGTATTTACCCTTGTGAAACATGCCAACGCCTGCCAAACACCACCGCGCCACCGGCCGCGTCACGCTCAATGACGTGGCCCATGCCGCCGGCGTCAGCCCGATCACAGTGTCGCGCGCTTTGCGCGGTGAAAGAGCGGTCGATCCGGCGCTGGTCGAGCGAGTGCTGGCCGCTTCTGCCAAGCTCGGTTATGTGCCCGACCCGGCCGCCCGGGCCCTGGCCTCGCAGCGCAGCAACCATGTGGCCGTGCTCATACCCAAGCTTTCCAACAACTTGTTTGTGGATTTGCTCGACGCTGCCCAGCAAACCCTGCGCGCCGGTGGCTTTCAGGCCCTGGTGGGCGTGACGCATTACGACGACGGTCAGGAAGAGCAACTGCTGCGCGAACAACTGCTGCATAGACCCGCCGGCTTGCTGATCACCGGCCTGAACCACAACGCCGCCACCCGGGCGCTGATAGCCCGCAGCCAGGTGCCTTGCGTGCATTTGATGGACCTGCCCGAGGCCGGCCAAGCCGAGCCGACTTATTGCGTGGGTTTTCGTCAGAACGAAGCCGGTGCCGCACTGACGCGCCACTTGCTGGCCGCGGGCCGCCGGCGCATCGCCTTTGCCGGTGCGCAACTGGACCCGCGTGTCATGCAGCGCCTTTACGGCTGGCGCAGCGCATTGCAAGAAGCCGGCTGCTACGAGCCCACGCTAGAGTGGCTCAACCCCGCCTCCTCATCGCTGGCGCTGGGCTGTGTGATGTTTGAGCAGATCATGGGCCAGAGTCCGGCGGTGGACGCCATCTTTTTTTGCAACGACGACCTGGCACAGGGCGCTTTGCTGGCCGCGCTGCGCTTGAAGATCGATGTGCCGGCGCGCATCGCCATTGCCGGCTTCAATGACTTGACCGGCAGCGACCAGATGCTGCCGCCGCTGACCTCGGTGCGTACGCCGCGCGCGCAAATCGGTGAGGCCGGCGCCAACATGCTGCTGGCCCTGATGCGCGGTGAAACACAGGCGCAGTCTTGTGTTGATCTGGGTTTTGAGCTGGTGCAGCGCGGCAGCACCTAGCGCAGCACTCAAGCCCGAAGGCTTTTCAAACGACTGCGGCCTTGAGCACGTTGTCCAGCGGCTGGCCGGCCAGCAGGCGTGCAATGTTGTCGGCGATGGTTTGCTGGCGCCGGCGCACGGTGCCCGATGTCCAGCCTGACATGTGCGGCGTCATCACCACGTTGTCCAGCGCTGCAAAGTCAAAGCGCGAGGGCGCGCATTCGGGCTTGTCCGCGTTCGGGTACTGGTACCAGGTGTCAATGATCGCGCCGCCGATCTGACGCTTTGACAGTGCTTCGTACAAAGCCTGCTCATCAATCACCGGGCCGCGGCCTACATTGACAAGCAAGGCATCCGGCTTCATGGCCGCCAGCGCCGCGGCATTGACCAATCCCTGCGTGCTGCCGGTCAGCGGCAGACTCACCACCACGGCGTCGGCCGAGCCCATAAAGGCATGTAACTCGTTCAATTTGAAAGACTGGTCCACCAATGGGCTGTTGACAGCGCTTCGGTTGGCCACGTGCACGCGCATGCCAAAGGCCTTGGCCCGCGCCGCCAGCGCTTTAGAAATATGGCCAAAGCCCAGCAAGCCCAGGGTCTGCGCGCCCAGCTCGGTGCGCAGCGCCGTCGGCCGGCCGGCCCAGTAAGTCCAGCGCTGCTGTCGCAAGTCGGCATCGGCCGCTTGCAGCGGCACGTGGCGCATCAGCAGCGCCGTCATGACGTATTCAGCGATTGCGCCCTCATGGCCAAAGCAATTGCACAGCGCGCTCTGCGCCGGCAGCAAAGCCGCGTCAATAGCGTCCGTGCCTGCCCCCGGCGCGTTGTACAGCCGCACCGCCTTGGGCTGCGGCATGGCCGCGTCCAGCTTGATGCCGACGATCACGTCTGCCGTTTCATAGTGCTCGCGCTCACCCGGCAAGGTCAGGCCGTCACTCAGGTCAATGATGTGGTGACCGGGCCCTACCAGCGCGGCAAAACCCTGGCGGAAGTTGCTGGCGTTCTGGCCGTGGAAGACAATTTTTAAACTGTTTTGCGGCATTCAAAGTCCAAAGTTAAAAGTCAAAAATTAAAAGCCCCCAGCAACACCCTCGGCGCAAACTTGGCGCGGTGAATGCTGAAAAACGACTTTACATTGCGCACATTCGCGTCGCTGGTGAAAAGCCGCTGCGCCAGCGCCAGGTAGGCCGGCATGTCGGCCACATGCACCACCAGCACAAAGTCCGGCCCGGGCGAGACGCGGTAGCACTGCTGCACGGCGGCGTCGGCCACCACGCGCGCTTCAAAGGCCAGCGCCTCGTCGTTGCCTTGCCGGTCCAGTGTGATCTCTGTCAGCGCCGTGAGGCCGCGGCCCAGGGTGGCGGCCAGTTTGTCGGTGCTGAGCAGTGCAATCTGCTGCGCTATCAGACCCGCGTCCCGCAAGCGCTTGACGCGCCGCAGACAGGTGGGCGGCGACACATGGCAACGCTCGGCCAGTGCCTGGTTGCTCAGTGAGGCGTCTTGCTGCAGTTCGTCGAGCAGGCGAAGGTCTGTGCTGTCTAGCGCTATTTGTTCCATATAAATATGTTTTTTTGAAATTTAATTCAATTAACCAAGTTTAATGGAATTTTATTGCGTTAAATAACATATTTTGATCGGATTAAAAATAGGCGCGAACGTACCATTGGCTTCTTGATCTGAACCTAGGAGCTGGCTTATGTGTGGCATCGTCGCCGCGGTATCCAACCGCAACATTGTTCCCGTTCTCGTGCAGGGCCTGCAGCGGCTCGAATACCGCGGTTATGACTCCTGCGGCGTGGCCGTCTATGCCGGCGGACTCAAACGCGCGCGCAGCACCTCGCGTGTGGCCGAGTTACAGGAACAAGTCAGCGTCGAACGCATCGAAGGCGGCACCGGCATTGCGCACACGCGCTGGGCCACGCACGGCGCGCCGGCGGTGCACAACGCGCATCCGCATTTCAGCCACGGCACGGGCGCTGGGGCTGATGCCCGGCCGGGCCGGGTGGCACTGGTGCACAACGGCATCATTGAAAACCACGACGAGTTGCGTGCTGCGCTGCAAGCTAAAGGCTATGTGTTTCAAAGCCAGACCGACACCGAAGTCATCGTGCACCTGATCGACAGCCTGTACGACGGCGATTTGTTTGAAGCGCTGAAAGCCGCTGTGACGCAACTGCACGGGGCTTATGCGATTGCCGCGTTTTGCAAAGACGAGCCGCAGCGCGTGGTCGGCGCGCGCGCCGGCTCGCCCTTGATTTTGGGCGTGGGCAAAGACCACAGCGAAAATTTTCTGGCCAGCGACGCCATGGCACTGGCCGGCGTGACCGACCAGATTGTGTACCTGGAAGAAGGCGACCTGGTCGACATGCAACTGGGCAAATACTGGGTAATCGACCGCCAGCACAAGGCGGTGACGCGCGAAGTCAAGACCGTGCAGGCGCACAGCGGCGCGGCCGAACTCGGGCCTTACCGCCACTACATGCAAAAAGAAATTTTTGAGCAGCCGCGCGCCATTGCCGACACCCTCGAAGGCGTCAACGCCATCGTGCCCGAACTCTTTGGCGACGGCGCCTACCGCAGCTTCAAAGACATCGACTCCGTGCTGATTCTGGCTTGCGGCACCAGCTACTACAGCGGCTGCACCGCCAAGTACTGGCTGGAAGACTTTGCCGGCATTCCCACGCAGGTCGAGGTGGCCAGTGAATACCGCTACCGCACCAGCGTGCCCAACCCGCGCACGCTGGTGGTGACCATCACGCAAAGCGGCGAAACCGCCGACACGCTGGCCGCACTGCGCCACGCGCAAAGCCTGGGCATGACGCAAACCCTGACCATTTGCAACGTCGCCACCTCGGCCATGGTGCGCGAGTGCAAGCTGGCTTACATCACGCGCGCCGGGGTAGAGATCGGCGTGGCCTCAACCAAGGCCTTCACCGCGCAACTCGCCGGCTTGTTTTTGTTGACGCTGGCACTGGCGCAAAGCAAGGGCCGGCTGAGCGATGAGGCCGAAGCATCGCACCTCAAAGCCATGCGCCACCTGCCCGCCGCGCTGCAAGCTGTGCTGGCACTGGAGCCGCAAATCATCAGCTGGTCAGAAGACTTCGCCAGGATGGAAAACGCGCTCTTTTTAGGGCGCGGCCTGCATTACCCCATCGCCCTGGAAGGTGCGCTCAAGCTCAAGGAAATCAGCTATATCCATGCCGAGGCCTACCCCGCCGGCGAACTCAAACACGGCCCGCTGGCCCTGGTCACCAGCGCCATGCCGGTGGTCACCGTGGCGCCTAACGACAGCCTGCTCGAAAAGCTCAAAAGCAATTTGCAAGAAGTGCGCGCCCGGGGCGGCGTGCTCTACGTGCTGGCCGACGCCGACACCAAAATAGAAAACGGCGAAGGCCTGCACGTCATCCGCATGCCCGAACACTACGGCGCACTCAGCCCTATGTTGCACGTGGTGCCGCTGCAATTGCTGGCTTACCACACGGCTTGCGCTCGGGGTACGGATGTGGACAAACCCAGGAATTTGGCCAAGAGTGTGACGGTGGAGTAATTCAGCGGGAGCGGTTACGCACTCAGACGCGCCCAGCCAGCTTGAGTGAAGCCCGCAATGTGTCGTTGAAAACCTAGCCCCGTTTGCTCAGCGCCAGCCAGACGCCCAGCCCCACCATGATCACGCCGGATGCACGGGTCATAAGGCGTGCCCGTGCGCTGCGGCCCAGCCCGGACTTCAGTAGCCTTTGGGCGCCCAGCACGGCCATGACATCGACCAGGGTGTTGAGTGCAACGCAGATGCTGCCGAGCAACACCAACTGCATCAGCAGCGGCTCGGCAGGCGTGGTGAACTGCGGCAAAAACGCCAGAAAGAACAAGGCCGTTTTGACGTTGAGCGCTTCCACCAAAATGCCTTCAGCAAAGGCGCGCCGGGCGCCTTGTGGGCTCACGGGCGTTGAGTCACCTTCAGGTGTTTTTTGCATGAGCAGCCGCACACCCAAATAAACCAGGTAAGCCGCTCCCACGTACTTGACCAGGCTGAAGGCCAAGGCTGATTGCGCCAGCAGCGCTGACAAGCCCAGCGCCGCTGCCAGCACATGCAGCATGCCGCCCAAACCCGTGCCCAGGCAGGAGGCCAGCCCCTCTTGGCGCCCGCCGGCAACCGTGCGCGCCACGACATAGGCCATGCCGGGGCCGGGCGTGAGGGCCAAAACGGCCGCAGCCATGCAAAAGGCTAAAAGTGACATGGCCGGTTAGCGGCTTAGGCCGGTGTGACGTCAACCCGCGCGCGAACCTTGCCCTTTTGGCCCAGGTCATCTTGCCACTGCACCAGCAACTCACCGCTTTCTTCGGGCACAACCCAGAACTGCAAATACGGGTTGGCCGAGATGCCTGAGCCCAGCCGCGCGCGAAACACCGTGCGGCCGCCGTAGCTGGCGTGCAGGCTGTGGATCACGTTTTTAGGGGCGCTGGTACCCAGCACGTCAAAACGAAAACCGGTTTCCATCGGGTGCTGCACCAGCAAGCGCACTTCCATAGGCTGGCCGCGCCGCACCGGTGAAGACAGCTGGATGCGGGCCAACATGTCAGGCGGCGTCCATGCAGGCAGACTCGGTCACTTCGACCTCGGCTGTGCCCTGCCACCAGCGGCCATCAGACGTTTGCGCCAGCGCCATCACTGTCTGAGAACCGTTGAGCCGCACGCGAGTTGCAATCTCGGCTTTGCCCGACCAGGGGCCCAGGTCGAAGTCTGCAATCACCGGCCGCGGGTTGCGGTTGGACAGCAGCACCAGGCGCTGTACATGGTCGGCCTGGGTCATGGGGCTGTCGATGCGCACGCTCAAAGGCACTGTGAAACCGTTGTCAGCCAGCCGCGGCGTGGTCACCGTCACCCGCGCTGGACTCGGGATAGCGTCACCCGTGAAAGGCCGGTAGAGCAGCGACAAGTCCAGCGTGGGTGCCAGAGCCTGACCGCGCGCCGGGCCTACGCCCAGCAGGGCGCAGGCCAGCAAGCCGCCCAATCCCTGTCGGCGGGACAAGGCAGGGGCGTCTTCAGACAATGCGCAGACCGTGGTTCTTCAGCGGCAGGTTGCGCATCGGCTTGCCGGTGGCGGCAAAGATGGCATTGAGAATGGCCGGCGCCACCACGCAAATGGTGGGTTCGCCCACGCCGCCCCAGAAGTCAAAGGTCGGTGCGATCACGGTTTCGATGCGCGGCAACTGGCGCAAGCGGGCAATCGGATAGCTGTCGAAGTTGGTATTGACCATGCGCCCGTTGGCCACGCTGGACTGGCTTTGCAAAGTGTCAAAGGCATATGACACCGAGCCTTCGACCTGCGCGGCGATCTGGTCGGGGTTGACCGCATGGCCGCAATTGGTGGACAGCACCAGGCGGTGAACTTTGACCTCATCGCCCTTGACCGATACCTCGGCAACCGCAGCGACGTAACTGCCATAACCCTTAAACTGGGCAATACCGCGGTGCACGCCGGCGGGCAATGGTTTGCCCCAGCCGGCTTTGTCTGCGGCTGCATTCAACACGGCCAGGTGCTTAGGATGCTTTTGCATCAGGGCGCGGCGGAA
>JBIKPY010000011.1:0-48907 GCA_044357185.1 Polaromonas sp. | reverse complement strand
CGGCAAAGTCCGCCACAATCGCATCCCGCGATTTGGTCAGGCGGTTAAAGATCGTCGATTTGCCCACATTCGGGCGGCCCACCAGGGCAATAACAGGTTTCATCAAAAATCTTTGAACAGGCGCTTAGATGCGCCTGCTTATTGCGGCTGAAAGCCGAAAACATTGCCCTTGCGGGTGACCACCACCAGGGTGTCGCCCACCAGTACCGGCGGGGCAACGATGGCTGAGCCATCCGTCGAAAGCCGGTTGAGCAAGCTGCCATCCTGGCGGGACAACAAATGCACAAAACCGCTGGCATCACCAATGGCGATAGAGCGACCCACCACATGCGGCGCTGTCAGCCCGCGGTAGCGCAACTCGTCCGAGGTCCAGGCGCGTTCACCATCCGCCCGCTGCCAGGCAATGACCCGGCCGTCGGATTCGACGCCAAAGACAAGCCGTTCGTCGCCGTCAAGTCCGCGGCTACCGTCTGCAGGGCGACTCCACAACAGCGATCCACGCTCGGCGTTAACGCAGCCCACGCTGGCCTGAAAAGCCCTGACGCAAACGATTTGCTGGAGCCGGCTGGCCGGCCCGACCAGATCAACCAGGCGTTCGATGTCATTGACGCCGCGTGGAATCGCAATCGGCAGCTCCCAGCGCACGCTGCCATTGTCAGGGTTTAGACCCGTCAGGCGCCCGCCCAGTCCGGCCAACAGCGTATTGCCCACCGCCTGTAAAACACCCGCTTGACGCAGCACCAGCGGCTCGCCAGGGCGTTGCTGGGTCCAAAGCTTGCGTCCGCTGGCACCGTCAAAAGCGCTGACAGAGCGATCAGCAGCCAGCACAAACACACGCCCGCCGGCAACAAAGGGTGCGGTAAAAGACTGCGCCAGCAGTTTTTGGCGCCAGATGATCTTGCCGTCAGCCATCGTCACCAACTCATTGCCACGCGTTACCACTGCCGCCAGACGGGCGTCACCGCCTACACCGGCGGCCAGCGCCGAACCTGAACTGACGCGCCAAAGCTCGCGGCCGGTTCCGGCATCCACAGCAAGTACCAAGCCATTGCCAGCGGCCAGCATCACGGTGTTGGTGCTGGCGCTCAGGGTCAATGGAAAGTCAATATCGCCCAGCTTCGCCGTCCAGGCTTGCTGGACAGGAATCATGGCGGTGAAGGGTTTGAGTGGGGCGGGTTGGGGCTGGTTGGCCCCGCCCGAGCAGGCTCCAAGCAAAGCCATGCTGACACCAGCCGCCAGGAAGCGGCCACCGTTGAGCAGCTTGCTCACAAGGCTACAGGACCATGCATTGAGCGACATCATTGACCGGCCTCTTTGGAACTTGCGGCAGGTGCTGCCGGTTTGACAACCGGGTCTACGCCCAAAGCATTGAGCTTGATTTCGATGATGCGTCGGTAATCAGAACGCTCATCCAAAGCTTTGTAGGCGCTTTGGTATTGCGCTTTGGCTTCGGCTTTCTTGCCTTGGGCCAGCAAAATGTCGCCGCTGCGGTCTGCAGCCAGCGGGGCAAAGTCCTTGGGCATGGGTGCTGCCAGCTGTTGCAGGGCTTCCTCATAGGCCCGGCTTTCTAGCAGCATGCCTGACAAACGCAAGCGGGCCACGGATTGGTAGCCGGCGTCCTTGCCTTTGCCCGCCACCCAGGCCAGCGCGCCCTTGGCGGCGTCAAGATTGCCTTTGTCCTGGTAAATACGGGCCGCCAGCAAGGCCGCCTGCTCGGCATAGGCTGTGCCAGCGTAGCGATCTTTCATGTCGGTCATGACACGCTCAAGCTTGGGCACATCACCGGCAACAGCAGCGCGCTCGACTTCGTCATACATCACAGCCGCTTGCGACGACTGGTTACGCTGCCAGTACTGGTAGCCGTTCCATGCCGCCACAGCACCAAAAACGGCGATCAAAACCCAGGAAATCACGTTGCCATAACGCTTCCAGAAATGCTTGAGTTCGGCGAGTTGTTCCTGCTCTTCGAGGTCCAGATGTTTTGCCATGGGTCTTTATCGCTTTTGCCGGGGTAAAGGCTCGATTGTAGGGGGGCAGCCCGTTCAAGCGAGCAAGACAGGCGCCCAGGCAGTTGCATCGGCAAGCGGGTGCAAAGTCTGCTCGGCCGCAGCCTCGGCTTTACCGGCCCGAAGCGGCTTGACTGCCACGCAGCCGCTGGCGAGTTCGGTTTCGCCAAAAATCAGTGCGAAGCGGGCGCCGCTGGCGTCGGCTTTTTTGAACTGGGACTTCATGCTGCCCATGCCATCGGTGCCCGAGCTGGCATGCATCTGCACGCTGACACCTGCGGCCCGCAGGGTCTGCAGTGTGCGCAAAGCCAGGGGCAAGGCGGCCGCATCCGGCACCACGGCATAAGCATCAGGTGCCAGGGGTGGGACAGCCCGGCCGCTTTCTTGCAGCAGTTCAAGCACGCGTTCAACCCCCAAGGCCCAGCCGACAGCCGGCGCAGGTTTGCCGCCGATTTGCTCGACCAGATAGTCATAGCGACCGCCGGCGCACAAAGTGCCTTGGGCACCGAGCTGGTCGGTGATGAATTCAAAAACCGTGAGGTTGTAATAGTCCAGACCACGAACCAGACGGTGGTTGAGCGTCCAGGGCACGCCATTGGCATCCAAAATGGCTTTGAGCGCATCAAAGTGGGCCAACGATCTTTCGCCCAGGAAGTCGATCAGGCGAGGCGCACTGTCGACCACCGCTTTCATGGCCGGGTTTTTGGTGTCCAGAATTCGCAGCGGATTGCTGTGCAGCCGCCGGCGTGCATCCTCGTCGAGCTCATTGGCGTGCTGCTCGAAATGCGCGATCAGTTGGAGGCGATGCAGGGCTCGCTCATCGGGTTGGCCCAAGCTGTTGATTTCCAGCCGCCAATCGGTGATGCCGATTTCTTTCCACAGCGCAGCAGCCAGCAGGATCAGCTCGGCATCAACTTCCGGGCCGGCGAAACCCAGGGCCTCGGCGCCGATCTGGTGAAACTGCCGGTAGCGCCCGCGCTGAGGGCGTTCCCGGCGAAACATCGGTCCCATGTAGTAAAGGCGCTTGCCGCCCTCGTAGAGTAAATTGTGCTCCGTGACAGCGCGCACCACGCTGGCGGTACTTTCAGGGCGCATGGTCAGATGAGCGTGGTCGCCGTTTTTGTCGGAGCGGTCCTCAAAGGAGTACATCTCTTTTTCGACAATGTCTGTGACCTCACCGATACCGCGCACAAAAAGCTGCGTGTGCTCCAGGATGGGTGTGCGGATGTTGCGGTAGGCGTAGCGGGCCATCAGTGCCCTCACCTTGTCCTCTAACCATTCCCAGCGCGCCGATTCCGGCGGCAATATATCGTTCATGCCTTTGACGGCAAGCAGTTTTTCAGCCATGTATTTTTTCAGGCCTCGGCGCCAGCATGCTTGGCGCCGAAGCGGTTTTCAATGTAGTTTTCGACGATGCCCTGAAACTCGCTGGCAATGTGCTCGCCACGCAGCGTCAGGCTTTTTTCGCCATCGATAAAGACCGGCGCTGCCGGCGCCTCTCCCGAGCCGGGCAAGCTGATGCCGATGTCGGCATGCTTGCTCTCGCCGGGGCCGTTGACGATGCAACCCATGACAGCAACTTTGAGCTTTTCAACGCCGGGGTACTGGGCTTTCCAGACCGGCATTTGGGCGCGCAAAAAATCATCAATTTGCTTGGCCAGATCCTGAAAAGTCGTGCTCGTCGTGCGCCCGCAACCGGGGCAGGCAGTGACGCTGGGAACAAAGCTGCGCAGACCCAGGGCTTGAATGATTTCAGCGGCGATCAACACCTCTTGCGTACGTGCCTCGCCGGGTTGAGGTGTGAGCGAAACACGGATGGTGTCGCCTATGCCCTCTTGCAACAAAATCCCCATCGCCGCAGCGGACGCCACAGTGCCCTTGGTGCCCATGCCCGCTTCGGTCAGCCCCAGGTGCAAGGGGTGACGGGTGCGCTTGGCCAGTTCGCGGTACACGGCGATCAGGTCTTGCACACCGCTGACTTTGCAAGACAGGGTGATTTGCCCATGCGCCATGCCCATTTTCTGCGCCAGAGCAGCAGACTCGAGGGCCGAGGTGATCATGGCCTCGTACATCACCTGTTTGGCATCCCATGGCTGGGGGCGCGCGCTGTTGATGTCCATCAGACTGGCGAGCAGTTCCTGGTCCAGGCTGCCCCAATTGACGCCAATGCGCACCGGCTTGTCCCAGCGCACGGCCGCTTCAATCATCTGGCCGAACTGGCGGTCGTGTTTGTCGCCCTTGCCGACATTGCCGGGGTTGATACGGTATTTGGACAACGCTTGCGCGCAGCTCGGGTAGTCCGTCAACAGGCGGTGGCCGTTGTAATGAAAGTCACCGATCAACGGTACATCGATGCCCATGCGATCGAGCTGGTCGCGCACATGCGGGACAGCTTCGGCCGCCTCGGGCGTATTGACCGTGATGCGGACCATCTCGGAGCCGGCCAGGGCAAGCTCTTTGACCTGAATCGCAGTGCCAATGACATCGACCGTGTCGGTATTGGTCATTGACTGTATGCGCACCGGCGCGTCACCACCCACGGTCACCACGCGTGAACCCCACACCACGCGGGCCTGGGCTGAACGGCGAGCCATCGGCTCGGCAGAAGGAATAGGAAGACAGGTCGACACTTTTATTTCACCTCAAATCGGGCCACGTTGTCGCGGGCAATTGGCGTTAAATCAAAGGCTTGGCCGCGCACCTTCACGGCGGTGACATCAGCGCGACCGACCACAGCGCTCAGCGGCAATATGCCTGTGGCGCCGGCCACTTCGCCTGGGGTGAGCATGCGTCGCAGCAGGACAACCCCACGGGCATCGGTCACCTCGACCCAGGACGATTCAGTGGGCGCGAAAACCACAATGCCCGTGCTGGGGCCTTTGGCTGTTTCGGGACCTTGAACGACAGGTGCAGCAGACACCGTACCTGTGGCCGTCGGGCCGGCTGGTTTGGTCGGAGGCGCGGACGCTGATACAGCTGAATC
Source organism: Polaromonas sp. (assembly GCA_044357185.1). Taxonomy (GTDB): domain Bacteria; phylum Pseudomonadota; class Gammaproteobacteria; order Burkholderiales; family Burkholderiaceae_C; genus Polaromonas. The sequence continues at coordinate 43,918 of JBIKPY010000011.1, read as the reverse complement.
AGGCCGCGCATCAGGCGTCACGGCTGTTGGTACATTGACGGGCGCCGCAGCGGGGCTTGATGTGTCATTAGGCGTCTGCGCAACGGGCTCCATCGGCACCACTGTGGTGGTCACAACAGCGCTATCGCCAGGCCCGCTTTGGAGAAATTGAAATGGCAGTGACGGTAAAAAAACCAGCAGCGCGGCACCCGCCAGAAACAAAGCACCGCCCGCCAACGCCGGCCTGGACAGTGAGCCCAGAAAAGTCGAACTTTGCCCCGAAGAACCCGACGAATAAGGTGATAAACGGCTCTCTTCGGGATAACCCAAACGCGGCGCCGACAAGCCTGGCAATTGCGCCAGCACTTGCGTCGGGTTTAACTTCAGCGCGCGACAAACGCTGCTTGCCAGGGCACGTGAAAAAACAGCGCTGGGCAATAAATCAAAACGGTCGGCCTCAAGTGCCTCCAGTCGCTTGACCGGCACCTTCAGCGCCATGGCCAAAGAAGCGATGTGCAGGCCGGCTTCCTCGCGAGCCTGCCGTATAAGCGCGCCTGCGCTCAGCACAGGCACTGTTTCAAGCGGCACCGGCTCTTGCCCGTCGGTTTCAGGTGCGTGAAGTTCGGCTGTCTCGGTGGGCGGCAGCGGTGTCTCGACCGGATCCGCCTCAGCAGTCGCAGACGCTGTCAGGGGTGCATCTGGCACCGGCAATTTTTGCGGATCCTCACTCATGGAAATCCCCTTTGTCAAAAGCAATCAACTCGCGCGATTGTGCAAAACGAAGCCTTAACTGACTGCCCAGCGCGGCCATAGCATCTGTCCGGTTCAGCTGGCGTTCGATGCGAATCCCCAACCACAGAGATTGCGCACTGGCCAAGTTACCACTGTTGAGTTTAAGCATATAACTTTGGGCCAACTCAAATTCAGCCCGTTTGTAATGCAGAAGTGCCAATTGATAGGCCGCTGTAGGGTTGTTTGCGTCCAGTACCAGCGCCCGCTGCCAGCTTGCCTGGGCCTCTTGCGGCTGGCCGGCACGCAACTGGCAAAGCCCCCTGGCCATCCATGTTTTGCCGGGCTGGGCATAACGCGGCGTTTCAATTGCCTTTTTGAAGAGCTGGTCTGATTCGCCAAAACGCAACTGCTGGCAACGCAGCCAGCCGAAGTTGTGCAAGGCATCTGCATCGTCCGGGCGCAGGGCCAAACCACGCTGAAAACTCTCCTCGGCCAGGGGCAGCTCGTTCAAGCGCAAATACACCAAACCACGCAGGTTGTAGGCATCCGCAAAGCCCGGGTCAGCCAGCAAAGCCTGCTTGACCTCGTCCAGCGCAACCAGAGTTTGCCCTTGATCAAAATAGGCGGCAGCCAGCTCGATGCGCAGGCGAGCGCGCCGCTGCTGCGGGGATTCATCCGACTCAGTGGCCAGGTCTGTTTTGCTCAGGCCGCCAGTCCATGCGGCCGGCCCTGACCCGCCATGTGTGCAAGCAGCCAAGGCCAAGCTGATGCAAACAAGGCTGCCGGCAAGTCTGATCACAGCTGTTTCTCCTGCAAGCTGACAACCTTGATGCCGCCCAACATACCCAGGCGCTGACTGGCCATGCGCTGAGCTACACCGGTACGGTCTTGAACATCACCGGCGAGTTGGCCGCAGGCAGCGTCGATGTCATCACCACGGGTCTTGCGCACGGTGGTGACGATGCCGGCATCCAGCAAAATTTTGGCAAATGCCATCACCTGCGGCATGGGCGAGCGCAGCAATCCAGAAGCCGGGAAGGGATTGAAGGGAATCAGGTTGAACTTACAGTCCAGGCCGTCAGCAGCATGATGGCGCATCAGGGCCACCAGCTGGCGCGCATGCGCGGGCTGATCGTTGACCCCGTCGAGCATGCAGTATTCGAAAGTGATGAAGTCCCGCGGGGCATGCGCCTGGTAACGCGCGCAGGCTTGCAGCAACTCGGCGATCGGGTACTTGCGGTTCAGCGGCACCAGGTTGTCGCGCAGAGCATCCTCAGGCGCGTGCAAGGACACCGCCAGCGCCACCGGGCAGTCCTGCCCGAGCCGGTCCATCATCGGAACAACCCCAGAAGTGGAGACTGTGACTCGGCGGCGCGAGAGGCCGTAGGCATGGTCATCGAGCATGACTCGCAGCGCCGGCAGCAACTGTGCATAGTTTTGCAAGGGCTCACCCATGCCCATCATCACCACGTTGGAGATCACGCGCTCGTCACGCCCCAAATGCTGACGCAAGAAGTGCTCTGCAAACCACAGCTGGGCAATGATCTCGCCGGTACTCAGGTTACGGCTGAAGCCCTGGTGCCCCGTAGAGCAAAAACGACAGCCCACGGCGCAACCTGCCTGCGAAGAAATACACAAAGTGCCCCGGTCGGCCTCTGGGATAAAGACAGTTTCAATGACATCGCCGGCACCCACATCAAACAACCATTTGATGGTGCCGTCAGCCGAGTCGTGCCGCGACATGACACTCAAACCTTGAACATGCGCTTTGCCGGCGAGCTTGCTGCGCAAGGACTTGGCCAGGTCGGTCATGTCCGTGAAGTCGCTGGCGCCACGCTGGTGAATCCAACGAAAAAGCTGAGTGGCGCGGTAACGCTTTTCCCCCAGCTGTTCACAGTAAGCGGCCAGCGCGTCGAGGTCAAAATCGAGCAGGTTCATGCTCATGTGTTTCTACGCCCCGCCTGAAAACGCAAAACCCGACCAAGTAGGTCGGGTCTGCTGCATGACGGGCGCAGCCCGTCAAGGTATTGCCACCCGGGCCAGCAACGGCCCGTTACCGGGCAGCGAGGCAGCGGGTTGAACATGTCAGCGTGCGTAGATATTCATGCCAGCGAAGAAAAAGCTGATCTCGGCTTGTGCGGTTTCGGCGGCGTCAGAGCCGTGAACCGCATTGGCGTCGATGCTTTCAGCGAAGTCGGCGCGAATGGTGCCGGGCGCTGCTTTCTTCGGGTCAGTCGCGCCCATCAGGTCGCGGTGCTTGAGAATCGCGTTTTCGCCTTCCAATGCCTGGATCATGACGGGGCCGGAGATCATGAAGTCCACCAGGTCCTTGAAGAAAGGACGGGCACGGTGCACACCGTAAAAAGCCTCTGCCTCGCCGCGCGAGAGGTGCACAAACTTGGCAGCCACGATTTTCAGGCCGGCAGCTTCGAAGCGGGCATAGATCTGGCCAATGACGTTCTTGGCGACAGCGTCAGGCTTGATGATGGAGAGAGTGCGTTCGATAGCCATGGAAGTCCTTCAATTTTGATTTTTGGGGGCTGTTCAATATGAACCAAGCCCATCATTTTAACCTGAGCACCTATCCCTTCGGAGCCAAAGGAAAAGACGCTGTAGCGAGTTTTTAGCGATTACCGCCCCTGCCGCTTCCGCCGGCGCCACCGCCCCGATTGCCGGAGCCGCCGCGACGGGGTCCGCCGCCGCCGCCACCACCGCCTGAGCCACCGCCAGATCGGCGCTGACCTTGAGCCTGACGCTGCCGGGTAAAAGTTTCAGCGCCTATGTAGCCAAAGGAGGTTTTCATCGGGTCGGGTTGAGCGCCAGCCGGCGGCCCGTCCGGCCTGGGTTTGCGATCGCCACGACGCTGCTGGCCCTGACCCGCGCCACCACCAGGACCTTGACGCTGACCGCCACGCGGGCCACCGGGGCCTGGGCCACGCGTACCCCGTCCAGCACCCCGACCGCCGTCCTGACGCATGGGCGGCGGCTGCAAATCATAGGGATCCGGCGCCTCGCCGGTCTCAGGGTCGAGCAACTGCGGCTCCACAGGCGGTCGTGAAGTGTCAGCCCGGTACGCATCAGGGCGGCTCGGGCCACGGCTGTCCGCGGGGCGCTCGCGCCGCTGTCCGCGTCCCACGGGACCGCCGGCAGGCCGCTGCCGCGCAGAGCGCTGATCGCCCCTGCCCTCCGAACGAATCAAGGCATTGGTCAGGGCAGCAATATCCTGCTCATCGAGCTCAACAAAAGCGCCCCGTTTCAAACCACGCGGCAGCATCACGGCGCCATAGCGAATACGAATCAGGCGGCTGACGGCGTGACCAACTGCCTCGAACATGCGGCGCACTTCGCGGTTGCGGCCTTCAGAAATCGTCACGCAGTACCAGCAATTGGCGCCTTCGCCGCCACCGGCTTCAATGGTGCTGAACTGAGCCACGCCATCGTCGAGCTGCACACCTTCGAGCAGGCGCTTTTTTTCTTCGGCATTCAAGGCGCCCAGGACGCGCACGGCGTATTCACGCTCCAGACCAAAACGCGGGTGCATCAGCTTGTTGGCCAACTCCCCGGAGCTGGTCAGCAGCAACAAACCTTCGGTGTTCAGGTCCAGCCGCCCGACCGACTGCCACTTGCCCTGAAACAGCTTAGGCAAACGCCTGAAAACGGTTGGGCGGTTTTGCGGATCGTCATGCGTTACCACCTCGCCCGTGGGCTTGTGGTACGCAATCACGCGGGGGGGCGGCGGGTCTATGCGCACGCGAATGGGCTTGCCGTTGACTTTGACGTTGTCACCAAACTGGATGCGCTGACCGATGTGTGCAGGCTCCGCGTTCACGGAAATTCTTCCCTCGAGAATCAGCTGCTCCATCTCCAGGCGCGAGCCCAAACCCGCCTGCGCCAGCACTTTGTGCAGCTTAGGACTTTCCGGCTGTGCCGACAAAACACGCTTGGGTGGCTCCAGGGCAATGTCGTCCTCATCGGCATCGAACTGGCCCGTGACCACATCTTCGAACTGGTAAACCGGCACAGCAGCCGGCCGGTTTGAGTGTGCGGGCTTGGGCGCATGTCCCTGGCCGGCATTCAAAGGCTCGGCCTGAAGTGCCGGCGCCGCAGCCGTGTCCGCCACGGTGGCCATGGACTCGGCTGTGTCTGTAGCCGCAATAGGGTTAACTGGAGGATTCATCGTTTATTTGGCTTTAAAGGCCTCTATCGGCCTGGCCGGGGCCAGGGTCTGCAGGAGTTTCAGGGCTTGCGCAAGCTTCAAAACTTCCAGCTCAGGGGGTTGTCCGCCGGCCTTCATGGTTTGGCCGCCGGGGCATCCGTCGTTCAATCAGCTGGCGAGCGGTGGCTGACCAGCCGGGAATTCATCTTTTTGCACCGCATCCGGAGCTTCTTTGGCAACTGATTCAATTGGGGCGTGCTCGAGGGGCTCATCTTTCGGAATAAGCAGGCTTTGCGCGGAGTCTGCTGCATCGGCGACCTCAACGGCAGCTGCGGAATCCGACAGACCGAACTCGATTTGTTCAAGCATAGCGCCTTCACCTTCGCCGCTGCTCAGCACAGGCAATTGGTCCAGGGACTCCACGCCGAGATCGTCTAAAAACTGCCGTGTGGTGGCATAAAGCGCCGGCCTGCCGACCGTTTCACGGTGGCCGATCACCTCGACCCAGCCACGCTCTTCGAGTTGTTTGAGCAACAAGCCATTGATGGTCACGCCACGAATGTCTTCCATGTCGCCGCGGGTAACCGGCTGACGGTAGGCAATGATGGCGAGGGTTTCAAGTGTGGCGCGGGTGTATTTGGGAGGCTTTTCGGGGTGCAGGCGGTCCAGGAATTCACGCATGGCAGGGCGACTCTGAAAGCGCCAGCCATTGGCCACATGCACCAGCTCCACGCCGCGGCTGGCCCAGTCGTCTTGCAACTGATGCAGCAATTGTTTGATCGTATCGGCTGACAGCACGCCGTCGAAAAGCACCTCCATCTCGCGCACTTGCAAAGGTTGTGCAGCGCAGATCAATGCCGTTTCGAGGACGCACTTTGCATCCAACGTATTCATGATTTTTCAAATCCGATAAAAATGCGAGCGAGCTGGTCGCTCAGCGGCTGGTGTCAAAAGACAAAAGTCAGCGCAATTCACCATGGGGGCAGACACCGGGTCTGCGCAACGCCAGCGCAGTCGTCACTACTACGATTTTCCATTGTAGCTCAGGCCCAAGGCCTGGATAGCATGCTCCAGATCGTCCGGTACGGGGGCGACAAAGGCCAAAGCCTCAGCACTGCTGGGGTGGGCAAAAGCCAATCGTCTGGCATGCAATGCCTGCCGGCTCAGCCCCGCTGCTGCCTCGCCGCCATAAAGCTCGTCCGAAACCAGCGGGTGACCCAATGAGGCCATGTGAACACGTATCTGGTGGGTGCGCCCCGTGTGAAGCTTGCAACGCACCAGGCAATGGGCGTCCTGGTTGTCAAGCAACGAAATATCGGTCAAGGCGGTCTTGCCTGAATGACGCTCCAGGTCGACAACGGCCATGCGCAGGCGGTTGCGCGGGTCGCGGCCAATTGGCAGCGCCACCTGCTGCTGCCGCGAGCCTTGCCAAGCCCGGTGCCCGACCGCCAGATAGTCCCGGCTTACCTCGCGTGCGGCAATCATCTCGACCAATCGGTCCATGGTTTCACGGGTCTTGGCCACCACCATCAAGCCACTGGTGTCCTTGTCTAGCCGGTGCACGATACCTGCGCGCGGCAAAAAACGGGCTGAATCATCGCGTGCCAGCAAACCATTGAGCAAGGTGCCGCTCCAGTTGCCGGGGGCCGGATGAACCACCAGACCTGCAGGTTTATTGATGACGAGCAGGTGGGCGTCTTCAAACACCACGTCCAAGACCATATCTTCAGGCTTGAAGGCCTGGCTTTGGGGCGTTGGCCTGAGTTCAATTTGCACGCGATCGCCAGCCTTGACCTTGAAGGAAGCCTTGGTCACGGGCAAACCGTTCAGGCGCACCAAACCTGAATCGATCAATTGCTGCAAGTAGGTGCGCGAGAACTCGGGCACAATTCCGGACAAAGCTCGGTCCAGGCGCTCTCCGTGCGCAGATATCGGCATCTCAGCCTCACGCAACTCCACTTCAAGGGTGCTGTCCGCATCCTCCTGCGACTCACCCAAGGGGTCTGCGACTGTGGGGTCGCTCGATATAATTTGGGGGCTTTGTTCAGAAACAGTCATTAGAGAGTCGATCACGATGTTGCTCAAATTATCGGCGGTTCATGCCACGACTCGCGCTGCTGCTGCAGTTTTAATTCTGAGCGGTCTGCTTGCCGCTTGTTCCAGCACGCCTGCAGACCCGACTGCCGGCTGGAGCCCTAACAAAATTTACGCTGAAGCCAAAGACGAGGCCAGCGCCGGCGCTTTCGAAAAAGCCATCGTGCTCTATGAAAAGCTGGAGGGTCGGGCTGCCGGCACCCCTTTGGCACAGCAGGCTCAACTTGAAAAGGCGCACACCCAGTACAAAGCTGGTGAACTGGTACAGGCAGTGGCCACCCTGGACCGGTTTATCAAGCTGCACCCCGGGAGCTCAGCGTTGGACTATGCGCTCTACCTCAAAGGTCTGGTCAACTTCAATGACAACCTGGGCATGTTCGGTAATCTGGTCAGGCAAGACCTGGCCGAGCGGGACCAAAAAGCTGCCAAGGAGTCCTTCGAGGCCTTCAAAGAACTGGTGGCGCGCTTTCCAGACTCACGCTACGCCCCGGATGCGCGCTTGCGCATGGGCTATATCGTGAATTCGCTGGCACAGTCTGAAGTGCATGTGGCGCGCTACTACTTCACGCGTGGCGCTTATGTCGCGGCCATCAACCGCGCCCAAAACGCACTCACCAATTACCGCGATGTGCCGGCCGCAGAAGAAGCACTGTTTTTGCTGTACCGCTCCTACGATGCGATGGGTATGACGCAGTTGCGTGACGACACGCTGCGCATCATGCAAAAAAGTTATCCGGACAGCGCCTTCACCCGGGGCACTTCGCAGAGTGGCAAGGGCGCAAAAGATGCCAAAGACGCTAAGGGCGCGTGGTACAAGTTTTGGTGAGCAAATCCAGGCGTTGCAGCAGATCAGACTCTGAGTTCAGTCGTTGCATGGGCGGCAAAGCCCGCAGCAGTCGCCTGCCATAACCCATGGCGATCAGCCGGGTGTCGCACACCACCAGCACGCCCTGATCAGTTTCCCGCCTGATCAGCCGCCCTGCCCCCTGCTTGAGCGCGACGGCCGCCTCCGGTAAAAAATAGTCGTTGAAAGCGCTTCGTCCCAGCGACTCAATGTGCCGGGAGCGCGCTTCTGCCATCGGATCGTTCGGTGGCGGAAAAGGCAGCTTGTCGATGATGACCATTTGCAGCGCCTCGCCGGGCACGTCAATGCCCTCCCAAAATGAGGCCGAGGCCACCAGAATGCAGCCTACCTCGCCCGCATCACTGCCCCGGCGAAAGCGCTCGATCAGCACGCGCTTGGGCAAGTCGCCCTGGGCCAGCACTTCCAGTTCGCCCGAGTCCTTGAAGCTCTCGCGCAGCGCATCGGCAATACCGCGCAGCGCACGCAGCGTGGTTGTCAGCACCATGGTGCGGCCACCCAGGCGACGGGCCCAGATGGCGGCCGACTCGGCCACACGCACCATGTGCGAGGGCTCACCCGGTTTGGGAAAGTCCTGCGGCACATAAACGGCGGCCTGAACAGCGTAGTCAAACGGACTGCCCACGCGCAAGATCTGCGCGCCGGCCAGACCGCAGGGCTGGGTGAACCAGCTCAACTTGTCGTCATCGCCCAAGGTGGCCGAAGTAAAAACCCAGGTTTTGGCCCCCTCCGGACTGCTGCCCAGCACCTTGGACTGAACCGCCTGGGCAATGTCCAGCGGCGACTCGACCAGCCTCAACTGCGCGCCGACTTCCAGCCACCGCACAGAGCCGGTCTGGCAGGGCCCTGCAAAGTGCTTCAAGCGCTCACCGAACTCAATCGCTCTTTCTTGCAAACGCGCAAAGTCAGGAGCCAGCTCACTCACACTGTCCAGCGCTTGCGCCGCAGCTTCGCAGGCCTCGGCCATCTGTAACAGAGCCAGCGTCCAGGCCGCCTCGTCAAGTGTTTCGGGGACGGCCTCGGTCCAGCGCAGTTTGGTGCCCGGAAAAGCCTTGCCCACGCAAAGGCGTAACTCGCGCGCCGCCCGCTCAGTCTGCGCTGCAAGGGTTTGCCAATCCACCAAACCATGGGCCTGCTGCAAGCCGACTCCCAACATGTCCCGGCAAAAGTCCAGTAATTGCCCGGTGGTGATGTTCTTGCCTAAAAACTGAACCCCGGTTTCGTTGAGCTGGTGAGCTTCGTCAAAAATTGCAATGCGCACGGTCGGCAGCAGCTCGGCCACCCCGGACTCACGCACCGCCAGATCAGCAAAAAACAAATGATGGTTGATGACCACCACATCGGCGGCCAAGGCTTCGCGGCGGGCCAGATTGACATGGCAGGCCCGAAAACTCGGGCAGGCTGAACCCAGACAGTTGTCACGCGTGGAGGTCACCAAGGCAATCACCGGTGAGCGTTCATCGAGCCCGGGCAGCTCTGCCAGATCGCCTGTGCGGGTGGTTTGTGACCATTCCTCAATGCGCGCCAGCGCATGCAAGGTGCTGCGCTCTGGCATCATTGCCTCGCTGCGAGCCTGCTGCATACGGTGCAAGCACAAGTAGCTGCCACGCCCCTTGAGCAGCGCCATGCTGACCGGCAGGCCCAAAGCCTGAACCAGCTTAGGCAAGTCGCGACCAAACAGCTGGTCTTGCAGTGCCTTGGTGGCTGTTGACAACATCACACGCTCACCGCTGAGCAAAGCCGGCACCAGATAGGAAAAAGTTTTGCCGACGCCGGTGCTGGCTTCCACCACCAGGGGGTAGGCGCCCTCAATGGCTCTGGCCACCGCCATGGCCATGTCGGTCTGACCGGTGCGCGGCATAAAGTGATCCGTCGTTCGCGACAAAATGCCGCCGGGCGCGAAGGCAGCTTCGACCTGCTGCTCCAGGTCCATCAGGCAGTCTCTGCCAGCGGCAAGCCGGACTGCGTAAGAAGTGCATCGATGAAGGGCCCAGGGGCAGCGAGACAGTGATTAGGCACAAGGCGGCTTTCGCGCAGGCAAGCTGCAAGAAATGGGGTCAATGGGTGCGTCAGGGCGGCGCAGGCAGTGGTTGACGGTTGCTGTTGGATTTATCCTTCAAGCGCTTATCGCGCTCAGCCTGGTTTTGAGCGGCTTTTTCAGAACGCACTTTGGCATCCAGCACATTGGAGGCGGCTTGTTCATGCCGAGTTTTGGCTTCGCCTGCTTTGCTTTGGCTGTTTTTTTGACGTGTTTCGGCTGCCTCAACATTAGCGCTAGCATCTGCCGCCGACTTGGCTTGACTCTGTCCACGCTGATCGTTTCGTTCTGAGCGACGCTCAGTTTCTTGTTGCGCCTTTTTTTCCTGCTCGGCGCGTTGCTGCTGACGCTCCAGACTGCTTTTATCTTCGGTCTTCTGAATCTGATCGGCTCCCCGAGCTTTGCGTTCTGCCTCGTTGATTAAAAGATCCTGACGGCGCAGGTCTGCCATGGCCGCGTTGCGACGGGGACGGATCTCCTGCAGACACGCATTGACCGCGAACCGGCTTTTGCAAGCGGCCTCTTCTGCCTGAAAACCGGCTTCAAGCCGCGCCCGCTCTGCAGCGATCTTGCTGCGTTCCAGCGCATTGCTGTCCTTTTCCTGGGCCGGCGACTGGGCCATTGCTGCGCCAAGTGACAGGCCGCAGCAAAACAGAAAGAGGACGAATTTCATGTGATTCTGGTGTCGACAATACGGCGCTCTAGCGCCAGATACTGCGTCGACTGCATTTCATTCAATCTTGAAATGGTACGTGGAAATTCATGCGCCAGGGGGCCTTCTGTGTAAAGAGCCTCGGGCGGCACGGCGGCCGACATGATCAGCTTGACATGCCGGTCATACAACACATCGACCAACCAGGTGAATCGCCGGGCTTCAGAAGCCATGCGCACCGGCATGTGCGGCACGTCGCTGAGCAGCACAGTGTGGAACCGGCTGGCCATTTCCAGGTAGTCATTTTGCGAGCGCGGGCCGCCGCACAAGGTCTTGAAGTCAAACCAGACCACGCCGCCGGCCTTGCGCCGGGCACGTATTTGCCGCGACTCAATATTCAGCACGGGGTCTTCGTCGCGCTTTTCAGCCAAACGTTCGAAAGCGTCTGCCATGGCAGAGTCGGCCGTCTGACCCAATGGCATGTGATACAGCTTGAGCTGCTCTAAAGTGATAGAGCGGTAATCGGTACCGTTGTCCACGCTGATCACTTCCAAGTTGGCTTTGAGCAAGTCAATGGCCGGCAATATGCGGTCTCTGTGCATACCGTTGGGATAAAGCGCATCAGGCTCAAAATTGGAAGTGGTGACAAAGCCGACGCCATTGTTGAAGAGTGCCGCCAGCAAGCGGTGCAGGATCATCGCATCGGTGATCTCGGCCACGTGAAACTCGTCAAAACATATCAATTTGTAGCGCAAGGCCATGCGCCGGCCCAACTCATCCAGCGGGTTGACCGTACCCTGTAATTCGCGCAACTCACGGTGCACCTCGCGCATGAACTCATGAAAGTGCAAGCGCGTTTTACGGTTCAGAGGCACTGCGTTGTAAAAGCAGTCCATCAAAAAGCTTTTGCCCCTGCCCACTCCGCCGTGCATGTACACACCCCGCGGAATAGCCGGCCGGTTGATCAGCTTCTTGAGCGAGTTCGATCTTTTTACTTTGTAGCCGGCCCACTCTGTGGCGCAGCGCTCGAGCGCATCGACCGCACGCAGCTGAGCAGGGTCACTGCTGTAACCCCGCAGCTGCAGTTCAGCCTCGTAGGCAGAACGAACGGACATGGACGCCGGCTTACGTTCTGCGCTCAGAAGTTGAGCGTGCGCTTGTCCACCGCCAGGGCCGCTTCCTTGGTAGCTTCACTCAACGACGGGTGCGCATGGCAGATGCGTGCGATGTCTTCGCTGCTGGCACGGAACTCCATGGCCACCACGCACTCAGCGATCAACTCGCTGGCCATGGGGCCAACGATGTGTACCCCGAGGATTTCGTCGGTGGCAGCGTCTGCCAGCATCTTGACCATACCGGTGGTGTCACCCAAGGCGCGTGCACGGCCGTTGGCCATGAACGGAAAGGTGCCAGCTTTGTAAGCGCGACCGGCCGCTTTGAGCTGCTCTTCGGTCTGACCGACCCAGGCGATCTCAGGGTTGGTGTAAATAACCCAGGGGATGGTGTTGAAGTTGACATGCCCGTGCTGGCCTGCAATGCGCTCAGCCACGGCCACGCCCTCTTCCTCGGCCTTGTGCGCCAGCATGGGGCCGCGCACCACGTCACCCACCGCCCAGACCTTGGGCAGGTTGGTCTTGCAATCTGCATCCACCACAATAGCGCCGCGCTCGTCGAGCTGCAGGCCCACGGCGTCTGCCGCCAGGCCGGTGGTGTTGGCTACGCGGCCGATCGAGATGATCAGCTTGTCTACGTCAAGCGAAACGGCTTCACCCTTGGCATTGGTGTAGGCGACTGAGACGCCTTTTTTGGCTGACTTGATCTCGCCGACCTTGACGCCCAGCTCAATCTTCAGGCCCTGCTTGACAAAAGCCTTGTGCGCTTCTTTGGCGATTTGCTGGTCCACCGCACCCAAAAAGGTGGGCAGACCTTCGAGCACGGTCACCTCGGCGCCCAAACGGCGCCAGACCGAGCCCATCTCAAGACCAATGACGCCCGAGCCGATGAGGCCGAGCTTTTTGGGCACGGCGCCCATGCGCAGCGCACCGTCGTTCGACAGGATGTTGTCTTCGTCAAACGGCGCGCCGGGCAAAGCGCGAGCGCTTGATCCAGTGGCCACCACCACGTGCTTGCCGGAGATGGTTTCTTCAGACTTGCCGGCCACCTTGATCTCGTAAGCGCCTTCTTTGACGGCGACAAAAGAGCCGCGGCCGTGGAAGAAAGTCACCTTGTTCTTTTTCAACAGGAACAAAATGCCGTCGTTGTTTTGCTTCACGACGGTGTCTTTGCGGGCAATCATTTTGGCGATGTCCATCTTCACGCCGGTGGCGGTGATGCCATGGTCTGCAAAGTGATGGTTGGCGTGGTCAAAATGCTCGCTGGACTGCAGCAGGGCCTTGGAGGGAATGCAGCCGACGTTGGTGCAGGTACCGCCTGGTGCTGGGCCACCAGCCGCGTTTTTCCACTCGTCGATACAGGCCACGTTGAAGCCCAGTTGGGCCGCACGAATGGCCGCGATATAGCCGCCGGGACCTGCGCCGATGACGACGACGTCAAATTGTTGAGACATGATTTGCTTTCCGATCAGATGTCGAACAACAAGCGCGAGGGATCTTCCATCGCTTCTTTGATGGCGACCAGACCCAGCACGGCTTCGCGACCGTCAATGATGCGGTGGTCGTAAGACATAGCGAAGTAGTTCATGGGCCGCACCACGACCTGGCCGTTTTCAACGACAGCGCGGTCTTTGGTGGCGTGAATACCCAGAATGGCCGACTGCGGCGGGTTGATGATGGGCGTGGACAGCATGGAGCCAAAAGTGCCCCCGTTGCTGATGGAGAAAGTACCGCCGGTCATGTCCTCCATGCCGAGTTTGCCGTCGCGCGCCTTGGCGCCGAATTCAGCAATCTTCTTCTCGATGTCGGCAAAGCTCATCTGGTCGGCGTTGCGCAGAATCGGTACCACCAGGCCGCGTGGCGAGCCGACCGCAATGCCGATGTCAAAGTAGCCGTGGTAGACGATGTCATTGCCGTCCACCGAGGCATTGAGCACCGGGAATTTTTTCAGCGCGTGCACAGCGGCCTTGACAAAAAAGCTCATGAAACCGAGCTTGATGCCGTGTTCTTTTTCAAACTTGTCCTGAAACTTCTTGCGCATCTCCAAGACCGGGGCCATGTTGATTTCGTTGAAGGTGGTCAGGATGGCGTTGCTTGATTGCGATTGCAAAAGACGCTCGGCCACGCGGGCGCGCAGGCGGCTCATGGGCACGCGCTGCTCGGGGCGCTCGCCCAGGCTGGCGGTAGGCACAGACACCTGTGGCAATGTGCTGGTCGGAACACCTGTAGGGATCACTGCGGCTGTGGACTTGACGCCACCAGCCACAGCGGACAGCACATCACCCTTGGTGACGCGGCCGTCTTTGCCGGTGCCTGGCACGGAACCGGCGCCCAGACTGTTGTCGGCCATCAGCTTGGCGGCAGCGGGCATGGCCACACCGGCCATGCCGGAAGACGCAGTGACAGCTGCGGCCTTCACCGGTGCAGCGGCCGGTGCAGCAGCGGAGGCTGCAGGCGCGGCAGCGCCGACCTTGCCGTCGGTGTCGATACGGGCGATCAGCTGTTCAGCAGCCACTGTGCCGCCGTCGGCCACCAGGATCTCAGACAAAACGCCGGCGGAAGGCGCGGGCACTTCCAGCACCACCTTGTCGGTTTCGATTTCGATCAGGATTTCATCTGCGGCGACGACATCACCGACTTTCTTTTTCCATTGCAGCATGGTGGCTTCGGCCACGGACTCGGACAGCTGCGGAACTTTGACTTCAACGATAGCCATTTTTTATCTTTCGGTAATGTGTTCTGAATAGGGAGTGAGGCGCTGGGGGCTGGCTTACTTGGTCAGCACAAAGCCTTTGAGCTTGCCGAAGGCACCTTCGACCAGGGCTTTTTGCTGCTCCTGGTGCAGATGCGAATAACCCACAGCCGGCGAAGCAGATGCCGCGCGGCCCGAGTAACCGAGCTTTTGACCCGCAAGCATGTTCTCGTGGATGTAGTGCTGCACAAAGAACCAGGCGCCCTGGTTCTGCGGCTCGTCCTGCGTCCACACCAGTTCAGTGGCGTTGGGGTATTTTTTCAGCTCCGCGGCGAAAGCCTTGTGCGGGAAGGGATAGAGCTGCTCGACGCGCAGGATAGCGACGTCGTTGGCGGCCGTTTCTTCACGCTTTTTCACCAGGTCGTAATAGACCTTACCCGAGCACACCAACACGCGCTTGACCTTGTCGGCCTTGATGGCTTTGTTCTCGGGTATGACCGTCTGAAAACTGCCCTTGGTGAACTCAGAAACCGGGGAGGTGGCGTCTTTGTTGCGCAGCAGAGATTTAGGCGTGAAGATGATCAGCGGTTTGCGCAGGTCACGCACCATCTGGCGACGCAGCACATGGAAAATCTGGCTGGCCGTGGTCGGCTGTACGATCTGCATGTTGGTGTCGGCAGCCAGCTGCATGAAGCGCTCAAGGCGCGCCGAGCTGTGCTCGGGACCCTGGCCTTCGTAGCCGTGCGGCAGCATGAGCGTCAGGCCATTGACACGGCCCCACTTCACTTCGCCTGAGGCAATGAACTGATCGATCACCACTTGCGCGCCGTTGGCAAAGTCACCGAACTGCGCCTCCCAGATCACCATGGTGTTAGGGTCGTTAGAAGCGTAACCGTACTCAAAGCCCAGCACCGCCTCTTCTGAGAGGATAGAGTCGATAACGACAAACGGGGCCTGGTTTTCAGTGACGTTTTGCAGAGCAACATAAGTGCCGGTGTCCCACTTCTCGCGCTTCTGGTCGTGAATCACGGCGTGGCGGTGCGTGAAAGTGCCACGACCCGAGTCCTCCCCGGACAAACGAACCGGGTAGCCGCTAGCGACCAGAGAAGCAAAAGCCATGTGCTCACCCATTCCCCAGTCCACGGGAATCTCACCTCGACCCATGGCGGCGCGGTCGTCATAAACCTTTTTCACCAATTGATGCGGCGAGACGGATTCTGGAATGGTGGTGATTTTCTCGGCCAGGCGCTTCCATTCGGCCAGGGAGATGGCGGTGTCGCCCGCGTCTGTCCATTTTTTCCCGAGGAAAGGTGCCCAGTCCACGGTGAACTTGGTTTTGAAGTTGGTCAACACTTGTTCGTCAGTGTGCTTGCCGGCATCCAGCGCAGCCCGGTTCGCCTTGACCATGTCATCGCCCAAGGAATCGCCCAAACCTTGGGCAGACAGTTTGTCGGCAAACAGTTTGCGGGTACCGGGGTGGGCGGCGATTTTTTTGTACATCAGCGGCTGAGTCAGCGCCGGCGTGTCTTGCTCGTTGTGACCGAGTTTGCGAAAACAAACGATGTCCAGCACCACGTCCTTGCGGAAGGTCATGCGGTATTCCAGCGCCAGCTGCGTGGCCAGCACCACGGCCTCCGGGTCATCGCCGTTGACGTGCAAAACCGGCGCTTCGACCATCTTGACAATATCGGTACAAAACACCGAAGAGCGCATGTCACGCGGATCCGAGGTGGTGAAACCGATCTGGTTATTGATGATGATGTGCACAGTGCCACCGGTGGAGTAACCCCGGGTCTGGGCCAGCGCAAAGGTTTCCTGGTTAACACCCTGGCCGCCGAAGGCTGCGTCGCCATGCACCAGCACCGGCAGAACCTGTTTCCCCAGCGGATCTGCACGGCGATCCATACGCGCTCTCACCGAGCCTTCCACCACGGGGTTGACGATCTCCAGGTGCGAAGGATTAAAAGCCAGCGACAGGTGAACCGGACCACCGCTTGTACTCACATCCGAGCTGAAACCCTGGTGGTACTTCACGTCACCCGAAGGCAAGTCTTCAGGCGCAGTGTGGTCAAACTCGGCAAACAAGTCGCCGGGCAATTTGCGCATGGTGTTGACCAGCACGTTCAAGCGGCCGCGGTGGGCCATGCCGATGACAATTTCTTGCACGCCCTGAGCGCCCGCAGACTGGATCAGCTCGTCCATGGCCGCAATGAAACTCTCGCCACCTTCCAGTGAAAAACGCTTTTGACCAACGTATTTGGTATGTAAAAACCGCTCCAGGCCTTCGGCTGCGGTCAGTCTCTCGAGGATCAGTTTCTTTTTGTCGGCCGTGAAATTGGGCTTGCTGCGGATGCTTTCGAGCTTTTGCTGCCACCAGCGCTTTTCAGCCTGGTCCGTGGCGTACATGTATTCGGCGCCCAGGGTGCCGCAGTAGGTTTCGCGCAGCGCATTGAGCAGCTCGCGCAGCGACATGCTGTTTTTGCCGAAGAAAGTGTTGCTGGTGTCAAATACGGTTTCCTGGTCGGCATCTGAAAAGCCGTAGAACGCCGGATCAAGGTCGGGAATGGCCGGGCGCTCGGTACGCTTGAGCGGGTCCAGGTCTGCCCAACGCTGACCGACGTTGCGGTAGGCTGCAATGAGCTGCTGTACGGCAGTACGTTTACGGCCCATTTCAGCGTCGGCGCTGGCCAAAACAACCTTGGTACCGCCGGCTTTGGCGCGCTCGGCAAAGGCGTTGATGACGGGCTGGTGCGGAACGTCTTTGGCATTGCTGCCGTCGGTGGCAGGCACATGCTGAAGCGCATCAAAATACTCCCGCCAGGTGTCAGGCACGCTGCCAGGGTTTGCCAGGTAGTTTTCGTAAAGTTCTTCGACGTAGGGCGCGTTGCCGCCGAAAAGATAGGTATTGCCTTGATAGGCGGCGTACACCGATGCCGGTGTGGGCGAGTTGGAACTCATATCCGCTGACCTCCGTTTCCCTTGGGGAAACATTAGCTGGTTAAAGCTGGTTGATTAACCTTCCGCAGCACGGCTTGACCGATTAGCGGATGCGACTGTGGCAGGAAGGGCCTTCAGAACAAATGTATTGTGCCACCGAACGGTTACGCGAAAATGACGGCCTTCTTCGGTGACGGTTCGGCAGGCACAGGCTGACTAGTCGGCCTGGCTGGCGATCTGCAGGCAGACTGTGCGGCAAAGCTGGGCCACGCGCTCGTCAATGATGCGGTAGTAAATTTGCACGCCATCACGGCGTTTTCCCAGCACACCGGCCCGGTACAAAGTGTTGAGATGTTGCGACATATTGGGCTGGGTGGTCGGGATTTGACTGAGTAGTTCACTCACGTTTTTTTCAGCCACGCAAAGGCTGCTGATAATTTTCAGCCGCATGGGCGCCGACATGACCCGAAAAACCTCGGCAGCCGATTCGAACACCGCGTCAGGCTCAGAGGACTCAGCGGCAGGTTTGGAGGCGGATCGCTTGACCATGTTGATGGACTTTCTCAAGCCGGTACAGGCACTCTGTAGGGACCGACGGGCTCGACTATAGCTTTTTCAGGCACAAGACTTAGCTGCTCATCCGGTCCTTGATTTGCTGCAGCGCAGCCGGGTCGTCCATGGTGGTCAGGTCGCCGGCATCGCGGCCTTCGCAAATGGCCTGAATGGCACGGCGCAGCAATTTGCCGCTGCGGGTCTTAGGCAGCGCCGTGACAAAGCGCACACGTGCCGGCCGTGCAACAGCACCCAAATCACCATCGACACGCTTCATGATCTCGCCTTCGAGCTTGAGCGCAAGCGAAGGATCGTTGAGCGCGCTGGCATCTTTGAGCACCACAAAGGCCATGGCCACCTGCCCTTTGAGCTGGTCTGCCACGCCGACAACGGCCACTTCAGCGACTATCGCATGGCCGGAAATACTCTCTTCTATCTCGCGCGTGCCCAGACGGTGACCGGCGACATTGATGACATCGTCGGTACGGCCCAGAATGAAGTAATAACCGTCCTCATCGCGGATGCCCCAATCAAAAGTGCTGTAGACCATTTTGCCGGGCACGCTCTTCCAGTAAGTGTTGACAAAGCGCGCATCGTCTTGCCAGATGGTTTGCATGAAGCCCGGCGGCGTCGGGCCTTCGAGCACAACCACGCCTTTTTCGTTGGGCTGGGTCAGCTCTTCGCCGGTGCTCTCATGCAAAAGCTTGACGCGGTAACCGTACATAGGCACGCCCGGGCTGCCGAACTTGCTGGGGGTTTGCTCGACGCCGTTGGCCACCGTGAGCAGCGGCCAGCCGGTTTCGGTTTGCCAATAGTTGTCGATGATGGGTACTCGCAAGCCTTCACTGATCCAGCGGGCGGTGGGCTCGTCCAGAGGCTCACCGGCCAGGAACAGCGCACGCAGGCTGGACAGGTCGTATTTTTGAAGCAGTGCGGGGTCTTGTTTTTTGAGAACACGCACTGCCGTGGGCGCGCTGAACATGGCCGTGACCTTGTATTTTTCGACCAGGCTCCACCAGATGCCGCCGTTGGGCTGGCCGTCCATGCCCTGCGTGGGCAGGCCTTCGTACATGATGGTGGCCATGCCGGCGATCAGCGGGCCGTAGACGATGTAGCTGTGACCCACCACCCAGCCGATGTCGCTGGTAGAAAAGAAAGTTTCGCCGGCACGACCGTCGAAGATGTGCTTCATGCTGGCTGCCAGCGCCACCATATACCCGGCAGTGTCGCGTTGCACACCCTTGGGCTTGCCGGTGGTGCCGCTGGTGTAGATGGTGTAGCTGATGTCGGTGGACTTCATCGGCTCGCAAGGCACTTGCGCGTCAAAGTTTTGCTGGCGCAATTCAGACCACAAATGGTCGCGGCCGGCCACCAGGTTCATGGGCGCGAGTTGGCGGTCTGACAACAGCACTGCAGACGGCTTGTGTGCGGCCAGACGAATGGCTTCGTCAAGCAAGGGCTTGTAAGGCATGGCCTTGCCGCCGCGCGAGCCGCCATCGGCACTGACGATGACCTTGGGTGTGGCGTCGTCAATGCGCGAGGCCAGCGAGCCGCTGGCAAAGCCGCCGAACACCACACAATGAATCGCGCCTATGCGGGCGCAGGCCAGCATGGCAAAAGCAGCGTCAGCCACCATGGGCATGTAGATCAACACACGGTCGCCCTTGTGTACGCCCAATGCCTTCAAGCTGGCCGCCATGCGCTGGACTTCCCGGTGCAACTCGGTAAAGCTATAGTTTTTTTCACTGCCGGTTTCGGTCGAGATGGCGATCAGCGCGGCCTGGTCGGCGCGGTCCTTGAGGTGCCGGTCCACTGCGTTGTAGCAAAGGTTGCTCAAGCCCCCTTCAAACCAATGGACAAATGGCGGCTTATCGTAGTTGCAGACCCGATCGAAAGGCTTGAACCAGTCAATCAACTTGGCCTGTTCTGTCCAGAAGGCATCGGGCTGTTCAATGGACTGACGGTAAAAATCGGCGTAACTCATGGGGCTGGTCGCATTGCTCATCTCAGGTCTCCGGGAAAGTTTTATAGGTTTGCGCTCAAGGCTGGATCTTGACCAGAATGCGGCCGCGCACCTTGCCCAGCATCAAGTCTTCGGCTTTTTCAGCAGCGCGTGCCAAGGGCACTTCTTCGATCATCAGTTCGAGCTTGACCGGCTCCAGATCTTGCGCCAAGCGCTGCCAGGCGAGTTGGCGGCGGGCCAGCGGCGCCATCACAGAGTCGATGCCTGCCAGCGTGACACCGCGCAAAATAAAAGGCATGACAGTCGCCGGAAAATCTGCACCTTGCGCCAGGCCGCAGGCCGCGACCACGCCGCCATAGGCTGTCTGAGCGCAGGCATTGGCCAGGGTGTGCGAGCCGACCGCGTCCACCACGGCGGCCCAGCGTTCTTTTTGCAGGGGTTTGCCGGGAGCTGACAGACTGGCCCGGTCGATGACAGCGCTGGCACCGAGTTGCTGCAGGTAAGCGGCTTCAGAGGTCTTGCCGGTGGCGGCCACCACGGCGTAACCCAACTTGCTGAGCAATGCCACCGCCGTGCTGCCGACACCCCCCGTAGCGCCTGTGACCAGCACCTCGCCGGCACCGGGCTTGAGGCCGTGCTGCTCCAGCGCCAGCACGCACAGCATGGCGGTGTAGCCGGCCGTGCCGATGGCCATGGCCTGGCGGGTGCTGAGGGCCGCCGGCAGCTTGACCAGTTGATCGCCCTGCAAGCTGGCTTGCTCGGCTAGCAAGCCCCAGCGCGTTTCGCCAAAACCCCAACCGTTGTGCACGAAGCGGTCGCCCACTTGCCAGGCCGGGTGATTGGACTGCGTGACCACGCCGGCGCCGTCTATTCCAGCGACCATGGGCCAGGCGCGCACCACCGGCCCGCGGTTGGTGATGGCCAGGCCGTCCTTGTAATTGAGACAGGAGTACTCAACGCGGCCGCGGACGTCGCCGGGCGGCAATTGCGACTCGCTCATCTCAGCCATGACCGCAGCGAAACCCGCATCGGTCTTATCTAGTAGCAAAGCTTTGAACATCTTGTTTGTCCCTTATGGTCGGTCCGCCCTGAACTGGTTCGCTGAGGGATTGACCATTAAACTGAATTCATAATTATTGATAACAGACTTGCGTCTGGCTGACGTTATTTAATCAAGGCCAAAGTTTCCCTGAAAAACGGGTGCTCGGCGGATCGCAACCATTCAAAGGCCACCATTTCGGTGGTCACCAGTTCTGCGCCATTGCCGGCCAGACGGTCAAAAGCAGCATCGCGGTTGCGCTCGCTGCGCGAACTGCAAGCGTCGGTGACCACCCAGACATCGAACTCTTCCTGCAACAAATCAAGCGCCGTTTGCATCAGGCAGACATGCGCTTCACATCCGGCCAAGACAAGGGTGCCGCGACCTTCTTCTTCGGCAGGCGCATTTTTTTGCAAATGCTTGGGTAGGCTGCGGGCGTTACCGCCAGCGGGAGTTTTGCGCACTGGTGGACGCAGCATGTCAGCCAAACCATCCGCCACGGCACTGAAATGCATTTTTTGTAAAACCCGGCCGCCCGCCCCTTCAATGAGAGATTGAATTTCAGGCACATTCGGCCCCAGACCTGCTTTTTCAGACATCTGCTCGGTACCCCAGAGTGGCACTTGCAGTGCCGCAGCCAAGCGCGCCAGTCGCACAGCGTTGGCAATCACCTGCTGACTTTCAAAAATCGCCGGCATCAGGCGCAGCTGGTAATCGACCAGAATAAGTTGTGAGTCGTCGGCGTCAAGCAGCATGGTCATCGTTTCAAAAAATAAAAGACATCAAATCAAACGTTGGCGAACACGTTCCAGCAGCCCGATGACATAAGCATCAAACAGCAAAGTAGCATCTTGCCCGAACATCCGGATGCGGCCCGTGTGCTTGAGCAGGAGCAAACCCACACCATGGGCAAACAGCGCTGTGGTTTCACGCAAAGCCGCCTCCCCCTTTAAACCCAAAGCCTGCAAAGCCGCTTCACAGGGCTGCAGGGCGTCGTGTAAGCGCTTGTTGAGCTGCTCGTTCAAGGTGGCATTCAAGCCGCGCGGCCGCATGCCTTGCACCAGGTAAAAACCCAGATCCAACTCACGCGGATTGTCAGCATAAAAATCAAACCAGGCACTGGCCTTGGCTTCTAGCTGGGCCGCAGGGTCCACGGCGCCCGTTCCGGCTTGGGCGACCTTGTCGTTCAGCCGCTCCAAGGATTCGGCCAGCAGCGCGCCGTAAATGGCTTCTTTACTGTCGTAGTAAAAATAGATGGCGCCGGGGGTGTAGCCCGCAGCACGCGCAATTTCCCGAATACTGGCGCCTTCAATGCCCAACTTTTCAAACACGGCACGGGCAGCATCAAGCACCAGTGCACGGCGCACGTCGGTAATGGCTTGCTGGCGCTCGATTTTGGCTTGCATGAAAGAAATATAGTCGCAATAAAGACAAAGACTTCAATCGTATGAAATTAAACGCTTGGACATATATTTAAACAGCGTTTAAAATTTTTAAAATTCATCACGGAGACGCCTATGAATGCAGCCCAGCCAATCGCTAATTTGATGTCCGGCGATGATTTCCGTGAGTCATTGAGGCGCTACAAACCCAGGGTTTTTCTGGACGGACAGGCTGTGGCCAGCGTAGCCGACGAGCCAGGCTTTGCACCCGGTATCAATGCCATTGCGCTGACCTACGACTACGCACTGAAGCCGCGCTACGCGCCCATCATGACCGCGGTGCAACACACCAGCGGCAAACTGGTCAACCGTCTGACCCACATCAACACCAGCAGCGGCGACCTTCTCAACAAGCTCGAGGCAGTGCGACTGGTTTGTCAGGAAACCGGTTGCGCACAGCGCTACCTCACGCACGACGCCCTCAACGCCATCGGCCAAGTGTCCGCCCGCATAGACGACGCCAAAGGCAGCACAGAGCACAGCGCCCGCTTTCTGGACTACCTGCACCGGGTGCAAGACCAGGACCTCACGCTGGGCATTGCCATGACAGACGCGAAGGGCGACCGCAGCAAGCGCCCGCACGAGCAGGCCAATGTGGACAGCTATGTGCACATCGTCGAGCGCAATGTGCGGCGCAACGGCCGCTTGGGCATCGTGATTTCCGGCACCAAAGCCATCGTCACCGGCGCACCCTATATGCACGAGTTGCTGGTCATGCCCTGCCGCAACATGGGCCGCGAGGACGCCGACTTTGCCGTCTGTTGCGCCGCGCCGGTGGATGCCGAGGGCATCACCATCATCGCCAGGCCAGCCGGCCGGCCTGGCGAAAAAGTAGAGCATGGCGCGCCACTTTTCAGCCGCAAATACGGCCAAAGCACGGGCGTGGTGATGTTTGACAAGGTCTTCGTTCCTTGGGAGAGCGTGTTTTACGCCGGCGATTGGGAACACTCCGGTCACCTGACCTATAGCTATGCCACGCACCATCGCCACACCTGCATAGGCGCACGCGCCGGCTTCGGGGATTTGCTCATAGGCGCTGGCGCGCTGATGTGCGAGGCCAACGGTTTTGACCCGGGCAAAGAAAGCCACTTGCGCGAGCAAATGGTCGAGCTCATCACCATCACAGAGAGTTTTTTCGCATGCGGTGTGGCCGCCAGCGTTTACGGGAAAGCCGACGAGCTCAGCAAAACCTTCATGCCCGACCCGGTGTTTTCCAACATCGGCAAGCTGCTGCTGGCCACCAAAATCTACGACATGCACCGCATCGCCCACTACGTGAGCGGCGGGCTGATCGTCACCTTGCCCGGCCCCGATGAAGACCACAACCCTGAGACCGGCGCCAAGCTGTCCGAAGTGCTGCGCGCCAACCCGGACGTGCCTTACGCGCAGCGCATCGAAACAGCTCGCTTCATTGAAGACCTGACCGCCGGCTACCAGGGCGGCTGGTACAGCGTCATCAGCATGCACGGCGGCGGCTCGCCGGCCGCCATGAAGCAGGAGATTTACCGCAACTACCCCCTGGGCTCCAAGGTCGAGCTGGTCGAGCGCATTCTCGAACGCGGTGTGGCGCACGACCCGGATCGCGCCATCACCCGAAACCGCCAGCCCGGCAAATGCTGCGACACCGGTTGCACCACACCGGGCCAGCCGGTGATGGTCGACCTGCCGACAGTCGAGGCGAGCTTGCCGTCCCGACGCGCCAAGGATTGAACAGACCGGGTGCTGGCGCGCCGCTAACATGCTGTCATGCGCAACCCAAAATCTGTTCACTGGCTCACTACAGGCGAAGACTTTCCGCCGGTAAGTCAAGCCTGGGCCGAAAGTGACCCGGCGCCCGGCTTGCTGGCAGCCGGCGGCGCCTTGGACATTCAAACTCTGCTTCAGGCCTATGGCCAGGGAATATTTCCATGGTTCAGCCCGGGGCAGCCGATTTTGTGGTGGAGCCCCGAACCGCGCATGGTTTTGCAAACGAGGGACTTCAAACTGCAACGTTCCCTGCAAAAAACCTTGCGTCGCTTTGTGCTGGAGCCTGGTTGCAGCCTGCGCTTTGACACTGTGTTCGAGCGTGTCATCAAAGCCTGCGCCCAGACTCCGCGGGACGGCCAACCGGGCACCTGGATCGTTCCCGAGATGATCGATGCTTACACCAACCTGCACAGGGCCGGCCACGCGCACAGCGTTGAAACCTGGGTCGACGGCGAGTTGGTTGGCGGGCTTTATTGCGTTAATTTAGGCCACATGGTGTTTGGAGAATCCATGTTCTCGCACCAGAGCGATGCATCCAAAATTGCATTGGCGGGGCTGGTGGCATTTTGCAAAGCCCAAGGCATCGCCATGATTGATTGCCAGCAAAATACAGCGCATCTGGCCTTACTGGGGGCCGCAGAAATAGCGCGTGCAGACTTCGTCGACCAGATCAAGCAAAACGCCCGAAAGCCCAGCCCGGTCTGGATGTTTGATACCCTCTATTGGCAACAAATTCTCAAGC
The DNA here is from genome assembly GCA_044357185.1 of Polaromonas sp. Taxonomy (GTDB): domain Bacteria; phylum Pseudomonadota; class Gammaproteobacteria; order Burkholderiales; family Burkholderiaceae_C; genus Polaromonas. The sequence continues at coordinate 19,180 of JBIKPY010000011.1, read as the reverse complement.
CCCAGACGTGACGCATCTCAAAGACTTGCCACTGCAGAGCCTGCAGTTCTACGCCACTGCTCCCTACCCTTGCAGTTACTTGCCCGCGCGGCAAGCCCGCTCGCAAGTTGCGACGCCCAGCCATTTGATTCACAACGAGGCTTACTCTGAACTGGTGGCCCAGGGTTTCAGGCGCAGCGGCATGTTCACTTACCGCCCCTACTGCGACGGATGCCAGGCCTGTGTTCCTTTGCGCGTGCTGGCTAAAGAGTTTCAGGCTGACCGCAGCCTGCGCCGGGCCTGGGCTCAGCATCAACATCTTGAGGCGCGCGTGCTCAAACTGTGCTTTATGCCAGAGCACTACGCGCTCTACCTGCGTTACCAAAACGGCCGCCATGCGGGTGGCGGAATGGACCAGGACAGCATAGATCAATACACACAATTTTTACTGCAAAGCCGGGTTAACTCGCGCCTGGTTGAGTTTCGGGAGCCCCGAGCCAACGGCGAGGCGGGCGCACTCAAAATGGTTTCCATCCTCGATGTGTTGAACGACGGTATCTCGGCGGTCTACACCTTTTATGAGCCCGAAGCTCAAACCAGCTACGGCAACTACAGCGTGTTGTGGCAAATTGAACAAGCCCGCCAACTCGGTCTGGACTATCTGTATTTGGGTTACTGGATCGCTCAAAGTCCGAAAATGAAATACAAGTCCCGTTTTTCACCGTATGAGCTGCTCATCAATGGCCAGTGGCAATCGCCTTGAGCCTGCTGCAGCCATTCGAATTTCATAAAGTAAAATTGGGACCAGAGCCCGATTCATGAAAAAAACAGACCTCAGCACGCCCGCAACGCCCACCGTTCAAGTGATTGAGCGTATGTTCACCTTGCTCGATATCCTGGCCTCACGTGAGGAAACCTTGTCCCTCAAGGAAATCAGCGAAAAATCTGGTTTACATCCCTCAACAGCGCACCGCATCCTCAATGACCTGGCCACTGGCCGCTTTGTCGAGCGGCCTGTCTCCGGCAGCTACCGATTAGGCATGCGCTTGTTGGAGTTGGGCAACCTGGTCAAAGCGCGCCTGAGCGTGCGCGATGCCGCACTGGTGCCCATGCGCGAGTTACACAAACTCACGCAGCAGCCCGTCAACCTCAGCATGCGCCAGGGCGATGAGATTGTCTATATTGAGCGCGCTTACAGTGAACGCTCAGGCATGCAAGTCGTACGCGCTATAGGCGGTCACGCCCCTTTGCACCTGACTTCGGTCGGCAAGCTGTTTTTAGCCTTTGACGACACGCAGCGACTGCGCAGCTACGCCACCCGCACCGGCTTACCGGGCCATACGCGCAACAGCATTACCCAACTTGTTTCGCTGGAGCGGGAACTCGCCAAGGTGCGGCAATACCGTATAGCGCGAGACAACGAGGAGCTGGAGCTGGGTGTCCGCTGCATGGCCGCCGGAATTTACGACGATCAGAACAAGCTGGTGGCTGGCTTGTCCATCTCAGCGCCTGCCGATCGGCTCGACGAAAGCTGGCTTCCTAAGTTACAAGCGACTGCAGGCGCCATATCAGCGGCAATGGGCTACCGAAACGAAAAATAAAGACCTTCAGCCGCCTATCAGCTGAGTGGCTTGTGCCTCGCTTATTTTTCGAACCATCAGAGGGCTTGACTCAACCCAGCGACGCACCCGCTCAGCATCACCCAGGCGGCTTAACTTGCCCGCAGAGTCCAGAAACACCATGATGAGCTTGCGCCCGGCGATACGGGTCTGCATCACCAGGCATTGGCCGGCTTCGGAGATATAGCCGGTTTTTTGCAGCCCGATATCCCAATCCGGGCTTTTCACAAGCCGGTTGGTGTTGTTGTACTGCAAGGTTTTGCGACCCACCTCAACGCTGTAACCGGTGGAGGTAGAGAGCTCGCGCAATGTAGCGTCACCGTGCGCCGCGATCACCAGGGTTGCCAAATCTTGCGCGCTGGACTGGTTTTGGCTCGACAAGCCGGTAGGCTCCACATAACGCGTGTCATTCATGCCCAACAGACGGGCCATGCTGTTCATCTGCCCGACAAACACATCCAGTCCACCCGGGTAGGTGCGTCCCAAGGCATGGGCTGCACGGTTTTCGCTGGCCATCAAAGTCAGGTGCAGCAACTCACCGCGAGTCAGCATCGTGCCTACACGCAAGCGAGAAGAGCTGCCTTTTTCGGTATCCACATCATCTTGGGTGACTGTGATGACTTCGTCCATGGATAGTTTGGCCGCGCTGATGATCACACCCGTCATGAGCTTGGTTATCGACGCAATCGGCAACACGGCGTTTTCGTTTTTGCTCAGCAAAACTTCCCGCGTGTCTTGATCAATGACCAAGGCCACGCTGGACTTCAGGGACAAAGGATCAAATGCGCCTTGCAAGCCGGCGATATGGCCGAAAGACAGCTTTTCGGGGGTGGTTTTGCGCGCAGAGGCTTGCTTGAGTTTTCGCGCTTTAGCTTTAGCCACCTTCTGGCTGGGCGCGGCATGTTTGACGGCCTTGGTGACGCGGTTCTTGGACTGTTTGTCATTTTTCTGGTCTGCAGCGGCACTGTAAGCAGGAAGTGAGAGCACCAAGCCTAAACAGCAGACACCAAAGCATCTGGACAAAAGCACAAAACTCGTTTGAAAAAAGGGCATTCGGCTTCCGGGTGGGTCACAGGAACAAAATCAAGCTGGTTCGTAGTGTATACAAATATAAAAAACTATGCAATATCAAAAACTTGCGAGACTTTATTCATGTAAACCCGCCCTTCGGGCTGCTTAGCCTTGGGCCGGTACCCGGTCGGCTTTGCTGTGCAACTTGCTTAAAGCGCTCAGGTAAGCCTTGGCTGAGGCCACGATGATGTCCGGGTCTGCCCCAACACCGTTGACGATACGGCCGCTGTTTTGCAGTCGGACCGTCACTTCACCCTGGCTTTCGGTGGAGCCGCTGATCGCATTGACCGAGTAAAGCACCATCTCAGCCCCGCTTTTGACGTGGTTTTCGATGGCTTTGAGCGAGGCGTCAACCGGGCCGTTGCCGTCCGAGCTGCCCTTAACTTCTTTCCCATTGACAGTGAAGACCACGCTGGCCTGCGGCCGTTCGCCGGTCTCGCTGTGCTGAGACAGGGAAACAAAACCGTATTGCTCGCGCTCCTGCAACACGCTCTCGTCACTCACCAGCGCCAGAATGTCTTCGTCAAAAATTTCGCTCTTGCGGTCAGCCAGTTCCTTGAACTTGGCAAAAGCAGCGTTGATGTCGGTCTCGCTTTCCATCTGCACGCCCAGGTCCAGCAGGCGCTGCTTGAAGGCGTTGCGGCCACTGAGTTTGCCCAGCACCATCTTGCTGGCGCTCCAGCCCACGTCCTCGGCGCGCATGATTTCGTAGGTTTCGCGGGCCTTGAGCATGCCGTCCTGATGAATACCGGAGGCATGGGCAAAGGCATTGGCACCGACTACCGCCTTGTTGGGTTGGACCACGAAGCCGGTGGTCTGGCTGACCATGCGGCTGGCAGCCACGATGTGCAGCGGGTCGATGTTCATGTCCAGGTCAAAGTAATCGCGGCGGGTTTTCACTGCCATGACGATCTCTTCGAGAGAGCAATTGCCGGCACGCTCGCCCAGGCCATTGATGGTGCACTCCACCTGTCGCGCACCGCCGATCTTCACGCCGGCCAGTGAGTTGGCTACCGCCATACCCAGGTCGTTGTGGCAATGGACCGACCAGATCGCCTTGTCACTGTTGGGCACGCGCTCGCGCAGGGTCTTGATGAAGTTACCGTAGAGCTCGGGTACGGCATAACCGACAGTGTCCGGTACGTTGATGGTGGTAGCACCCTCTTTGATCACCGCCTCGAGAACGCGACACAGGTAGTCGACATCGCTGCGGTAACCGTCTTCGGGGCTGAACTCAACATCACCCACCAGGTTGCGGGCAAAACGCACCGACAGCTTGGCTTGCTCGAGCACTTGCTCGGGCGTCATACGGAGTTTTTTCTCCATGTGCAAGGCACTGGTGGCAATGAAGGTGTGAATACGCGGCGAGCGAGCGCCCTTGAGCGCTTCGGCAGCACGTGAGATATCGCGGTCATTGGCACGGGACAGCGAGCAAATCGTCGAATCCTTGATGGCATTGGCAATCGCCTGCACCGCCTCAAAGTCGCCATTGGAGCTGGCCGCAAAGCCGGCTTCGATAACGTCAACTTTGAGTCGCTCCAGCTGGCGCGCAATGCGCAGTTTTTCATCGCGCGTCATGGAAGCCCCGGGCGACTGCTCGCCATCGCGCAAGGTGGTGTCGAAAATGATCAATTTATCGGTCATAGCATGTCCTCTGGGAAAACAAAAATACAAAATTGGCGAGTTGCAGCTCTGGGTATCAAGACTGTGCCAAAGACTCATGGTAGCGCTGGATGCGGCTGACGGGCCCTGCCTGAACAGGGGAGGAAAGTTGGGTACTTACTCAAAGGGTTTATCAACATAGGTCTATCGCAAGGGTAAAAATCAAACAGCCAATAAAAAACGGCCCGATGCTGTTGCAAACGGGCCGTTGATGGTTGACGCGTGCGCGCTACCGTCTCCGCCCCGAGGAAGGTAGCAGTAGCAACAGTGCCAACGAGTTCATGAATGGCAATGTATCACAAAAATTTCCCCCTGAGCTCATTTGTGGAGGTCGCGCTCTTCGGGTTCATCCGTGGATGTGGAAATCACGCTGGTCTGCAAACCTTTGGCTTTGCGCCAGCCATACAAAGCGTAGCCGGAGAAACCATACAAAACAAACAAGCCGAACATCACGGTTGGCGGGTCAATATTGATGACGGCGATACCCAGTGCGATCAGCACAATCACTGCAAAAGGCACGCTGCGCTTGATGCTGACGTCTTTGAAGCTGTAAAAAGGCACGTTGGTGACCATGGTCAGGCCGGCATACAGCGTCAAGGCAAACATGTACCAGCGCACTTCATAACCCTTGACGCCGGCATCGGCCATCAACCAGATGAAACCGGCTACCAGCGCCGCCGCAGCCGGTGAAGGAAGACCCTGAAAGTAGCTCTTGTCCACCACACCCGTGTTGACATTAAAGCGTGCCAGGCGCAGCGCAGCACAGGCGCAATAGACAAAGGCTGCAATCCAGCCCCAACGGCCCAAGCTGGTGAGACCCCACACATAAGCAATCAAAGCAGGTGCTGCACCAAAAGACACCATATCGGACAAAGAGTCCATTTGCTCGCCGAAAGCGCTTTGGGTGTTGGTCATGCGCGCAACGCGGCCGTCCAGACTGTCCAGCACCATGGCACAAAAAACACCGATTGCAGCCTGTTCAAAATTGCCGTTCATGGCCATCACGATGGCGTAAAAGCCACCAAAAAGGGCTGCCAGCGTGAACAAGTTCGGCAACACATAGAGACCCTTGCCGGGCTTTCGCGAGGCCACTTCAGCAGGAACCTGATCTGGCCTGTCAACATTACTCATGGGACACGCTCCAGGCAGGATTAACCACCAGTTTGCCTGCTGCTGTCGGGGCGCAAGGCACCTTGGGCATGGCCGTATTCAAAAGGCGGAAAAAAATTTTGCGCATGCACCAAGGATAACAAAGGAAACCCTCGGGCCTGTAAAGCCGTTTGGCATGAGGACATTCGAAAAAAAACCGCGCAATGGCTTGCGCGGTCTTGTTGAAACCAACACGGGCCGCCGGGCCCGCCTGGCATCAGTTACGCGTCTGGTCGACGAGTTTGTTTTTGGCAATCCAAGGCATCATGGCGCGCAACTGAGCGCCCACCACTTCAATGCTGTGGTCGGCTGTGTTGCGGCGGCGCGCGGTCATGCTCGGGTAGTTGGTGCGGCCTTCGAGGATGAACATCTTGGCATATTCACCGTTCTGGATGCGCTTGAGCGCGTTGCGCATGGCAGCGCGCGACTCTTCGTTGATGACTTCAGGACCAGTCACGTACTCGCCGTACTCGGCATTGTTCGAGATTGAGTAGTTCATGTTGGCGATGCCGCCTTCATAGATCAGATCGACGATCAGCTTGAGTTCGTGCAGGCACTCAAAGTAGGCCATCTCAGGGGCGTAGCCGGCTTCGACCAGGGTCTCGTAACCCATCTTGATCAGTTCCACAGCGCCACCGCACAATACGGCTTGCTCGCCAAACAGGTCGGTCTCGGTCTCTTCTTTGAAGTTGGTTTCAATGATGCCGGCCTTGCCACCACCATTGGCCATGGCATAGCTCAGTGCCAAGTTGCGGGCCTTACCGCTCTTATCTTGATGAACAGCGACCAGGTGCGGCACGCCGCCACCCTGGGTGTAGGTGTTGCGCACGGTGTGGCCAGGGGCCTTGGGCGCGACCATCCAGACATCGAGGTCAGCGCGGGGTATGACCTGGTTGTAATGAACGTTGAAGCCATGGGCAAAAGCCAACGAAGCGCCCTGCTTGATATTCGGGGCGACGTTGTTCGAGTAGACCTCGGAGATTTGTTCGTCGGGCAAAAGAATCATGACCACGTCAGCCGCTTTAACGGCGTCGTTAACTTCCATCACATTCAAGCCGGCTTTGCCAACCTTGTCCCACGACGCGCCGCCTTTGCGAAGACCGACAACAACCTTGACACCGCTGTCGTTCAGATTTTGTGCGTGCGCATGACCCTGGCTACCGTACCCGATGATGGCCACGGTCTTGCCCTTGATCAGGCTCAGGTCGCAATCTTTGTCGTAGAAAACTTTCATTCTTATCTCCAGAAGTGGTGGTGGCGAAAATGCCCATCGACAGGCTGAGGGCGAATGCTTAACGTATGTCGCCACAAGAAATCCGTTCGCGCCCCGCCTGTCGAAAACGCGCGCGCGGATTGTTGAAATATCAGACCCGAAGGATTCTCTCACCCCGGCCAATGCCGCTGGAGCCAGTGCGTACCGTCTCGAGAATCGCCGTACGGTCAATTGCTTCCAGGAAAGCGTCGTTCTTGGTCTGGTCACCGGTCAGCTCGATGGTGTAGCTTTTTTCGGTGACATCGATGATACGGCCACGGAAAATATCGGCCATGCGCTTCATCTCTTCACGCTCCTTGCCGACCGCACGAACCTTCACCATCATCAATTCGCGCTCGGTGTAAGCGCCTTCGGTCAGGTCCACGACCTTGATCACTTCAATGAGCCGGTTCAGGTGTTTGGTGATCTGCTCGATGACATCGTCCGAGCCGGTGGTCTGAATCGTCATGCGCGAAAGACTAGGGTCTTCTGTCGGCGCCACGGTCAGGCTTTCGATGTTGTAACCACGGGCAGAAAAAAGGCCGACCACGCGTGACAAGGCACCGGGTTCGTTTTCGAGCAAGACAGCAATGATGTGTTTCATTTAAAAGGATTCCTCTTTTCGCTGCCCTCCCCTGCGCACGGTAATGCACAAGCTTGGCAGGCAATAGATTCGTCAAAAAGTAAGGCCTGTGAGCGCGGTACAAGTTGCCGCCAACAAGACCCGGTGATGAACAGGCGCGGAGCCAGGCCCCGCCTAGTCCAGATCAGCCTTGCGGCTTAAAGGTCTTCGCTCCCCAGCAGCATTTCAGTGATGCCCTTGCCGGCCTGAACCATCGGAAAAACGTTTTCAGTCGGGTCAGTGCGGAAGTCCATGAAAACCGTGCGATCCTTGAGCCTGCGAGCTTCACGCAAGGCGGGCTCCACATCTTCGGGGCGCTCGATCAGCATGCCGACGTGGCCGTAAGCTTCAGCGAGTTTGACAAAGTCAGGCAATGCGTCCATGTAGCTGCTGCTGTAGCGGCCGGCATACTCAACTTCCTGCCACTGGCGCACCATGCCCAAATAGCGGTTGTTCAGCGCCACGACCTTGATCGGTGTGTTGTATTGCAGGCAGGTGGAAAGCTCCTGGATGCACATCTGCACCGAACCTTCACCCGTCACGCAGAACACTTCGCTGTCAGGCTTGGCCAGTTTGATCCCCATGGCGTAAGGAATGCCCACGCCCATGGTGCCCAGGCCACCCGAGTTAATCCAACGGCGCGGCTCGTTGAACTTGTAATACTGCGCCGCCCACATCTGATGCTGACCCACGTCTGATGTGATGTAAGCATCTGCATCCCGGGTCATCTCAGACAGCGTCTCAATCACATACTGCGGCTTGATGACGCTGCCGTCACCCATGCTGTACTTCATGCAGTCGCGTTTACGCCAGCCATCTATCGTGTCCCACCAGCCACCCAGCGCATGAGTGTCAGGCTTGAGGCCGGACTCTTTGATCATGGCAATCAGCTCGACGAGCACATCTTTGACATCACCAACGATGGGGATGTCCACCTTCACCCGCTTGGAGATACTTGATGGGTCGATGTCAATGTGAATGATCTTGCGTTCGTTTTGCGCAAAGTGCTTGGGATTGCCAATCACGCGGTCGTCAAAACGCGCGCCCACAGCCAGCAACACATCGCAGTTTTGCATGGCATTGTTAGCCTCCACCGTGCCATGCATGCCCAGCATGCCCAGAAACTTAGGGTCACTGGCCGGGTAAGCGCCCAAACCCATCAGGGTGTTGGTGCAGGGATAGCCCAGCATGTCCACCAGAGTCCGAAGCTCCTGAGAGGCATTGCTGAGCAACACACCGCCACCTGTGTAGATATAAGGGCGCTTGGCCGTCATTAGCAACTGCAGGGCTTTGCGGATTTGGCCGCTATGGCCTTTGCGCACCGGGTTGTAGCTGCGCATTTCCACAGTTTCGGGGTAATGGAAAGCGCATTTTTTGAAGGAAACGTCTTTGGGAATATCGACAACCACCGGGCCGGGGCGTCCGGAGCGGGCGATATGAAAGGCTTTCTTGATCGTTACGGCCAAGTCACGAACATCCTTGACCAGAAAGTTGTGTTTGACGATGGGGCGTGTGATACCCACGGTGTCGCATTCCTGGAAAGCGTCAAGACCAATCGCATGCGTGGGCACCTGACCGGTGATGATGACCATCGGGATGCTGTCCATGTAGGCGGTGGCAATGCCGGTCACCGCATTGGTCACGCCAGGGCCCGAGGTCACCAGGGCCACGCCGACTTCACCGGTGGCGCGCGCGTAACCGTCGGCGGCGTGAACTGCGGCCTGCTCATGACGTACCAGCACATGCTGAATGGTGTCTTGCTTGTAAAGTGCGTCGTAGATGTACAAGACGGCGCCGCCGGGATAGCCCCAGACGTGCTGTACATTTTCGTTTTGAAGGGATCGCACCAGGATCTCGGCGCCCATCAAATCAGGATTTTTGTCTAGGGATGGCTGCGAAACAGCAGCAGCGGATGCGATTTCCGCTTTGGTGATTTCCATGATGAACCTTTGTGAATTTCTCTAACGAAATAACTTGGGTGCCTCTTCGCCCGTTCTTTTGAAACAGCGTTGAGACTTGAGGCCAAAACCATAAGCAGATTCATATTCCGCCGAGTCATGACCCGTTTGCCTTTTAAATTGCAAAGACTATTATGACATTATCAGAACACGGGCTGACTAAAGTTTAGGCATCGCCCTGTTAAATCGGGAGCAGGTGACATAATTTCCCAACACCAAGTTACGGAATCCAGCCGCTCATCCGCCAAAGATAAGAACAACATTGGGACAACCGGAATCCATCACCGTTGGCTACTGAACAAGAACTCTCCGACTTCTTGAAAAGCGTTGAAAAACGTGCTTTCAAACGCAGCATGTACCACGTCCGTGAAGAAGAGGCGGCGCTCGACATCGTTCAAGACAGCATGATGAAGCTGGCTCAGCATTACGGCGACAAACCTGTCGGCGAACTGCCCATGTTGTTTCAGCGTATTTTGTCTAACGCCACGCTCGACTGGTTTCGCCGACGCAAAACCCGAAATGCTCTCTTCACGAACATCAATGACTTTGACTCGTCTGGTGAAGAGGGTGAATTTGACTTTTTAGGCACGTTGGAGAGCCTGGTGGACTCCGAAGGCACAGAAAGCGCGCAAGATGCCACCGAACGGGCACAGATCATGCGTGAGATCGAATTACACATTGAGGCATTGCCCGGACGTCAACGGGAAGCCTTTCTGATGCGTTACTGGGAGGAGATGGACGTCGCGGAAACAGCTGCTGCCATGGGCTGTTCAGAAGGAAGTGTTAAAACTCACTGCTCCAGAGCGGTTCACGCGCTCAGCAAATCCTTAGGCGCCAAAGGAATCAAACTATGACCAATTCAATACGCCACCGTGCAGATATTTTGCAAGACCGCCAGGGTCACAAGCTCGCCTCTTACCTCACTCTGAGCGCCAACGAGCTGCCGCATCATGTTTCGGAGCGCTTGCGGGTCTCGCGTTTTCAGGCCTTGTCTAAGCGCAAATTGGCCAAACCAGGTTTTGCCTACGCAACAACTGCCAACGGCAATGCACTGACTTGGGGCGGTGACGATGGCCTCGGCTGGCTAGGTCGCATCGGTTCTGTCCTGCCGCTGCTGGCGCTGGTGGCAGGCTTGCTTTTCATCAACTCAATTCAAAACGAGGAACGCGCCCGGGAATTGGCTGAAGTTGATGTCGCCTTGCTCACCGACGAACTGCCACCAGCCGCTTTTTCAGATCCTGGCTTCCTGCAGTTCCTTAAAACTGACCTTTAAGCCGAACCGCACAAATGTCCCTGATTCCGGGCCGTCTGCCAATGCTTCGTCAGGCTTGGCGAATCACTTTCTGGGTACTTCTGAGCCCATTGGCCGCATCTGCTTTGCCGGCCCTGGCCCAGGACAGCAACCCAGTTGCTCCGGTTGTGAAACCTGCTCCGAACAAACAAGCCAGTGCACCATCAGCCAAACAGGAGTGGGCCTTGCTCACTCCGGCCCAGCAACTGGCTTTGCAGCCTCTGGCTAAAAGCTGGGCATCCCTGAGCAATGGCCAAAAACGCAAATGGCTAGAAATTTCCCTGAACTACCCGTCTCTGAGCGCTGATGACAAAGCCAAAATGCACAGCCGGATGTCAGAATGGGCGGCTCTCAGCCCGCGCGCTCGGGCCGAGGCCAGACTGAACTTTGCCAGCACCCAGGAGCTGTCCAAACAACTCAGTACCCAAGAAAAGCAAGCCAAATGGCAGGCTTACCAATCCCTGAGCAGCGAAGAAAAGCGAAAACTTGCAGAAGGCGGTGTACGACCACCCGTCGGAGCAGCCCTGCCGGCTCGACCTGTTCCAGAAAAAAAGCTCGCCACATTGGCCCCCACTGAAACAGCCGCCAATAAGCTTAAAATCAATCCGCCTGCCGCCCCCCTTTCTCAGCCCGTCTTGCAGGCCGAATAAGCGGCTTCCAGCTTCGGCTTTGCGCCAGGCCACAAACTGGTGCGATTGACTACAAGCCATGATTGACGAGCCTCAAACCCCTTCCTTGCGCAGACGTATGGCCTGTTGGCTCTACGAAGGCATGCTGATTTTTGGTGTGATGTTCATTGCTGACTACCTGTTCAGCACCCTGACACAGACGCGCCATGCGTTAGACAACCGCCATAGCCAGCAATTTTTTTTGTTTGTGGTTTTTGGTATTTACTTCGTTTGGTTCTGGTCACATGGACAAACCCTGGCCATGAAAACCTGGCACATCCGCGTGACCGACCTGAAAGGCTGCGCACTGAGCCAGCAGCGCGCACTCTGGCGCTACATACTGAGCTGGTTGTGGTTTCTGCCGCCACTGGCTGCCAGCTGGATTTTCAACATCGAAGTTCGCTATTCGCTTTTTCTAGCTGCAGGCTGGATCATTTTTTGGGCTCTTCTTTCACGCCTGCACCCCAGGCGACAGTTCTTGCATGACGCTTTGGCAGGCACGCGCCTTGTCAGCTTTCATCAAAAACCGGTCAAACCTGTCTGAAACTCAATGAGTACCGAGCCCGTCAACCCTCAAAAGCAGCGTCGAGGCCTGTCGCGCATGTGGCATGCCGCTCAGTTTTCGGTGGCCGGCCTGCGCGCAGGATGGAGTGAAATTGCCTTCAGGCAAGAGGCTATGGCAGCCATCATTTTGGTGCCCGCCGCCTTTTGGCTGGGTCAAGGCTGGGTTGAAATCGCCCTACTTATCGCCAGCGTTGTGGCGGTCATGGTCGTCGAGCTACTCAACACTGCGGTCGAAAGCGCCATCGACCGCATCGGCCCTGAGTGGCACGACCTCTCAAAGCGTGCCAAGGACATTGGCAGCGCCGCCGTATTACTCAGCCTGACCCTGAGCATCGGGATTTGGTCCGCCGCCGCTTACCACCGATTCGCGGCATGAGTCCTGCATTTTCAATTTGCGTGTATTGCGGCTCACGGCCGGGTACCGAGCCTGCCTTTGCGGAGGCAGCCCGCGAGGTCGGCCTGTGGATTGCGCAAAACAAGGGTCAACTGGTTTACGGCGGTGGACACAACGGTCTGATGGGCATGATGGCAGACGCCTGCTTGCAAGCCGGCGGCCGTGTGGTTGGTGTGATACCTAAGGCGCTGGTCGAAAAAGAATGGGCGCACTCTGGTTGCAGCGAATTGCATGTGGTTGAAAACATGCACGAACGCAAAAGCTTGATGGCCGAGCGTGCAGATGCTTTTTTGGCAATGCCCGGCGGCATTGGCACGTTTGAAGAATTTTTTGAAGTCTGGACCTGGCGGCAACTCGGCTACCACGATAAACCTGTCGGCCTGCTCAACATCAAGGGCTACTACGACAACCTGCTGGCTTTTTTATCGACTTCGGTGCAGCAGGGCTTTATGAACGCCGAACAAATGCAACTGATCCGCAGTGGCACAAATACAGAATTGCTGCTGAAGTCTCTGGTGACAGAGGCGGGCCTGGCGCCTAGCAAGCTTGACCTTGATCAGATTTAAACAGCCGACTCGTCCTCTTCCCCGGTTCGGATGCGGACCACGCGCTCAACAGCGGTGATAAAAATCTTACCGTCACCGATCTTGCCGGTACGCGCTGCGCGGACAATGGCGTCGACGCAGCGGTCTACATCCTCAGTCTTCACCACCACTTCGACTTTGACCTTCGGCAAGAAATCGACCACGTATTCAGCACCCCGGTAAAGCTCGGTATGCCCCTTTTGGCGGCCAAAGCCCTTGACTTCTGTGACTGTCAGGCCGGTCACACCACAGTCTCCGAGTGCTTCGCGGACTTCTTCGAGCTTGAAAGGCTTGATCACAGCGGTAATTTGTTTCACAGGTCTACTCCGTAGGTTGATTCGATAAGAATTATCAGGGCTGCCAATGTATTGAAGTCAACAGCTTACGCCCGGAATTGATTGGTCACAGGATAGCGCCAATCTTTACCGAAGCTGCGGTGACTAACCCGGATGCCAATGGGCGACTGGCGGCGTTTGTATTCATTGAGCTTGATCAGCCGAGTGATGCGATCGACCAGTGCCGCATCAAAGCCCGCAGCCACTATAGATTCAATGCTCTCATCGTTTTCCATGTAGCGCTGCAAAATAGCATCCAAGACCTCGTAGGGTGGCAAGCTGTCCTGGTCGGTTTGATCGGCGCGCAACTCGGCGCTGGGCGCTCGCGTGATGATTCGCTCAGGTATCGGATTTTGTCCCGTGCCGTAGGGATCATTTTCGTTACGCCAGCGCGCCAGCTTGAAAACCGTGGTCTTGAGCAAATCCTTGATGACGGCAAAGCCGCCTGCCATGTCACCGTAAAGCGTGCAATAGCCCGTGGCCATCTCGCTTTTGTTGCCGGTGGTCAGCACAATAGAGCCGAACTTGTTGGACAAAGCCATCAGAAAAACCCCACGGATGCGGGCCTGAATATTTTCTTCGGCTGTGTTTTCTGCCAACCCGCGGAACTCACCGGCCAGAGATGCCTTGAACGCTGCGACCTGCGGCTCAATCGACAGCTCGTCATAACGCACCTTCATGCGAGCAGCCATCTCGCGGGCGTCCAGCCATGACATATCGGCCGTATAAGCAGAAGGCATCATCACTGCACGAACCTTGTCTGCACCCAAGGCGTCGACCGCCACAGCCAGCACCAAGGCTGAGTCAATGCCGCCAGACAAGCCCAAAATTGCCCCCGGAAAATTATTTTTCCCCAAGTAGTCGCGCACGCCCAGCACCAGCGCGTCCCACAGATCGGCTTCCAAACTTCGGGTAGGCGCGCACGCAGCAGCCAGATACAGACCAGCGCCTGGATTGCGCAAAACGTCCACTGCAAAGAGTGACTCTTCAAAGCTGAGCGCGCGTCCAGCCAGAGCACCATCAGCCTGAACGGCGAACGAACGCCCCTCAAAAACCACTTCATCCTGTCCGCCGACCAGATGCGCAAAGACCAGCGGCAAACCGCAGGACTTGGAGCGACTTTGCATCATGGCCTCGCGTTCATCGCCCTTGCCCAGATGAAATGGCGAGGCATTGATCACCACCAGCAACTCGGCGCCCGCGGCTTTAGCCTGCCGGGCAGGCGCTTCAAACCAGGCATCCTCGCAAATCAACAAACCAAGGGCCACGCGTTCCTTGCCCTGACCCACATGAAAAACGCAAGCGCCCTGCCCCGGCGTGAAATAACGCCGCTCGTCAAAGACCTGGTAATTGGGAAGCTCCTGCTTGGCGTAGGTGTGCACGCGCAGGCCGTTTTGCAGCACACAGGCCGCGTTATAAAGCTGCGGCACGGAAACGCTGTGCGTACGCAGGCCGGTGCCGCCATCCACCGAGGCCGGGCAGCCAATCACCACGCTCAAGTCACTCAAGTCGGCCAACTCGCTGGCAACATGGTCGACGGCATCCTCACAAGCCTGGACAAAAGCCGGCCTTAAATAAAGATCTTCAGCGGCATAACCGCAAATCGCCAACTCGGGCGTGAGCACCAGCCGGGCACCGTCGGCATAAGCCATGCGCGCGGCGGCAATGATCTTGCGGGCATTGCCAGCCATGTCGCCGACACAGTAGTTCAGCTGGGCAACACAAATTTTCAGTAGCATGGGCAACTGTTCGGTGAGCGGGACTCAGACAAAAGACAATCCATCATTCAGGCAATAAACGGGAAATCGACATTGAAAAACAAGCCAGACGATTATGTCATTCGGGTGCTGGACAGCCCACAAGCAATGGATGGCCTTCAATGGAACGAATTGCTGGCACGACAAGACCCTGCCGGGGCACTCAATCCTTTCATGCGCCATGAGTATCTGGCGGCCATGCAAGCCAGTGGCAGCGCCGTTCCGAACACCGGCTGGACGCCACGTTTTATGGCGCTTTACGACGGCACCCGGCTGGTGGCCGCGTGTGCTCTTTACCTGAAGTCGCACTCTTACGGCGAGTATGTTTTTGACTGGGCCTGGGCCAACGCCTACCAGCAGCATGGCCTGTCCTATTACCCCAAGGCTTTGGTGGCGACACCCTTCACACCGGTGCCAGGCCCGCGGCTGCTGGCCGAAGACGCCACCGCTCGGGTGCTGCTGGTCAAGGCACTGATGGCATGGTGCGAAAGCGAGAAGCTGTCATCGCTGCATTTGCTGTTCGGTAACGACGCCGATATTGCCGCCTGCGCTGAAGCAGGCCTGATGCTGCGCCATACCGTTCAATTCCATTGGAAGAATATGGCCCCCACGCTTGTCGCTGCGCGTACTGCGCTGCCCCCCGAGGGGGCTGTCTTGGCTAGGGGCGGCCCGTCGCTGCAGACTGTGGCCCCCACGCTTGTCGCTGCGCGTACTGCGCTGCCCCCCACGCACACTCAATTCAAAGATTTTGAGGATTTTTTGGGCTCGCTGAATCAGGAAAAGCGTAAAAAAATCCGTCAGGAAAGGCGCAAGGTGTCTGAGGCGGGCGTAGTTTTCAGCACAAAACGCGCCGCGGATATCACCCCGGCGGATTGGGATTTTTTTTACCGCTGCTACGAGCGCACTTACCTCGAGCATGGCAACGCGCCCTATCTCAGCCGCAACTTCTTTGATCTGATGTCAATGCACGTGCCGGAAAACTGGCTGATGTTTGTGGCTGAGCGCGAGGGCCGGCCAATGGCCTGCAGTCTGATTGCGCTGAGCTCAGGGGGGAAAAACGGTCAAAAAACCGCTTACGGGCGTTACTGGGGTGCATTGGAGCGGGTCGACTGCCTGCACTTTGAGGCCTGCTATTACCAGCCCTTGCAGTGGTGTATCGCGAATGGTTTTGACAGCTTTGAGGGCGGCGCTCAGGGCGAACACAAAATGGCCAGGGCCTTGTTACCCGTCAAGACCACCAGCGCCCACTGGCTGGCACATCCCTCTTTTGCCGATGCTGTTGAGCGCTTTCTGGCCCGCGAGCAAGAAGGTATCGCCGGCTACATGCAGGAGCTGGAGCGGCGCAACCCTTTCAAGCCGACAGCCAGCTGAGTCGCCTATCAGGCAAATGCAAGCCGCAGGGCAAGCAGCGCCACGGCCGCGACGACCCACAAGGCCCACAGCATGCGCTTTTGCTTGCGGCGTAATGCATCCATGCCCGCAATCAATTGCGTGTTTTGCTCTGCCAACTCGGACACCAGGGCCGAAGATTCGGCCAACTGCTGCTGCAAACGCATGATGGCGGCCCGCAAAACCATGACATCGGCCCTCAAACTGAGCAATGTAGGCTCGGCTTCAACTGTCGATGTTGTGTCAGCGGGATCTTGCGCAGCGGCCCCCTTATGGGCGACGTTGTCCCACAGTTTTTTGGCGCCTGCAGCCACTTTGGGCGCGTTACGCACCACATCAGACCAGGGCACGCTTTGAAGCACTGTCAGCCAAGGTATCGGCATACAAAACCTTTGCGTAGAAAAAGTGTGTGTCAGCCCGCCAACATCAGCCCTTGAGCGAATTCCGGTAGTTGGTGATGCCGTCTGTGATTTCTTTTTTAGCCGACTCTGGGCCTTCCCAGCCATTGATTTTGACCCACTTACCCTCTTCCAGGTCTTTGTAATGCTCAAAGAAGTGGGCAATGGTTTTCAGGCGCAGCGGGTTCAGGTCTTCGGGCTTTTGCCACTGGGTGTAGATCGACAAAATTTTGTCAGTGGGCACCGCCAGCACCTTGCCGTCTTCACCGGCTTCGTCGGTCATCTTCAAAATGCCGATGGGGCGGCAAGTCACCACCACACCGGGGATCAAGGGTACCGGCGTGATCACCAGCACGTCCACCGGGTCGCCGTCACCGCTGATAGTCTGCGGCACGTAACCATAGTTGGTCGGGTAGTGCATGGACGTGCTCATGAAGCGGTCTACAAAAATCGCGCCGGACTCTTTGTCGACTTCGTACTTCACCGGATCCGCGTTCATCGGGATTTCAATGATCACATTGAAGGTGTCGGGTGCATTTTTGCCGGGGGTGACTTTGGATAAGGACATGGGTTCTCGGTAATCTTGGTAAACAAGCTGGTTGAAATGATGAAGGGGTCACGGCCAAGCAGGCTGACCGCTGTTTAACTAGTATTTACCCTCATTTTACTGATGCCGGCCTTACGCGAACCGGGAACGCTCATCTTTTCGCGTTAAATTCCCTGTGTTGGCCAATTGACACCAGGCAGTGCTGGAGTTGAGGAAGCAACGCAAGGCGGTGTTCGCCCCAGCCTTGCAACCGAACCTTTAAGACAAAACAACTGGAGAATAGCTATGGTTGGCAACTCAGCGCTCATTTTGGCGCTCGCCTGTGGACTTATCGCCGTGGTGTACGGCGTCTGGGCCCGCAGCTGGATCCTCTCTCAAGACGCCGGAAATGCGCGCATGCAGGAAATAGCAGCCGCCATCCAGACCGGTGCGGCCGCCTACCTGGCGCGTCAATACAAAACCATCTCCATCGTCGGCGTCGTGCTGGCCGTGCTGATCGGTGTTTTCCTGGACGGCCTGACCGCCACCGGCTTTGTGGTCGGCGCGGTGCTCTCCGGCGCCTGCGGCTTTATCGGTATGAACGTGTCGGTGCGTGCCAATGTACGCACGGCCCAGGCAGCCACCCGCGGGATCGGCCCCGCCCTGGACGTCGCCTTTCGCGGCGGCGCCATCACCGGCATGCTGGTGGTGGGTCTGGGTTTGTTGGGTGTGACCGGCTTTTACTGGTTTTTAGTCGGCAACGGCAATCTGACACCCGATAAAAACCTGGCCAATTTGCTCAACCCGCTGATCGGTTTTGCCTTCGGCTCCTCGCTGATCTCGATCTTCGCCCGTCTGGGCGGCGGCATTTTCACCAAGGGCGCTGACGTAGGCGCTGACCTGGTGGGTAAAGTCGAAGCCGGAATTCCGGAAGACGACCCACGTAACCCGGCCGTGATTGCCGACAACGTCGGCGACAACGTTGGTGACTGCGCCGGCATGGCCGCTGACTTGTTTGAAACCTACGCGGTCACGCTGATTGCCACCATGGTGCTGGGCGCCCTGCTGGTGTCCTCAGCCCCGACCAGCGCCGTGGTTTACCCGCTGGCCCTCGGTGCGGTGTCCATCATCGCATCCATCATCGGCTGCTTCTTCGTCAAAGCTTCGCCCGGCATGAAGAACGTCATGCCGGCGCTCTACAAAGGCCTGGCGATTGCCGGCGGTTTGTCACTGGTGGCGTTTTACTTTGTCACCACCTGGCTGATGCCCGACAACGCGATTGCCGCCAGCGGCAGCCAGATGAAGCTCTTCGGCGCCTGCGCCGTCGGCCTGGTCTTGACAGCAGCGCTGGTCTGGGTGACCGAGTACTACACCGGCACGCAGTACGGACCGGTCAAGCATATTGCGCAAGCGTCTACCACTGGCCACGGCACCAACATCATTGCCGGCCTGGGCGTGTCGATGCGTTCGACCGCCTGGCCCGTGATTTTTGTCTGCATCGCCATTTTGGTGTCGTACAAACTGGCAGGCTTGTTCGGCATTGCGATTGCCGCGACATCGATGCTGAGCATGGCCGGCATTGTGGTGGCGCTCGATGCCTACGGTCCTATCACAGACAACGCCGGCGGCATTGCCGAAATGGCTGAGCTGCCGCCCGAGGTACGCGCCGTGACAGACCCACTTGATGCCGTGGGCAACACCACCAAGGCCGTGACCAAAGGCTATGCGATTGGCTCTGCCGGCTTGGCTGCACTGGTGCTGTTTGCAGACTACACCCACAAGCTGGAAGCCTACGGCAAAGCCATCAGCTTTGACCTGAGCGACCCGATGGTGATCGTCGGCTTGTTCATAGGCGGCCTGATCCCTTACCTGTTCGGCGCCATGGCCATGGAGGCCGTGGGCCGCGCTGCGGGCTCAGTCGTGGTGGAAGTGCGCCGCCAGTTTGCTGACGGTGAGATCATG
>JBIKPY010000066.1:0-16784 GCA_044357185.1 Polaromonas sp. | reverse complement strand
AGGCCCGGGGCGCCTGCCTCACCGCCCTGGTCTCCTGCGATCTGGCTGTGAGCGAATACACCGCTTTGCAAATGAAAAAAGCCGTCGCCGGCTACGGCAAAGCCGGCAAAGCAGAGGTGCAGGAAATGGTGATGCGACTGCTCAAGTTGCCTGCGCTGCCAGGCAAAGATGCCGCTGATGCACTGGGTCTGGCCATCACGCATGCCCACGTGGGCCCGGCCATGGCGCGCTTGGCCCAAGCCGGCGGATTGGGCGCCGAGGCTCAGACACGTTACCGGGACGGGCGCAGCCGTTAGCCTTTGCGCGGAGCAGGCCGGGCCCGCGCCGCCTTCACATCATGCGCTCGACAATCAGGACGCCGAAAAAGCCCAAGCCCGCCAATACCGTCCATTTGAGGGTGATCAGGCCCCAGCGCTTGTAGCGCTGGTCGCCGGTGGCGGCATAAAGAGCGAAGCAGACACCGGCTGTCAGCAATAAAAAGTAAATCAGGCCCCGAACAATCTGCATGGTTTTTACCAGGCCGGTGCCAGCCGGGCCAGCCCACGCGGGGCTTGCTGCTCGTCGGCAAAGCTGACAATTTCATAGCTATCGGGCTGCGCCAGCAAAGCACGCAGCAGCTTGTTGTTGAGCGCATGACCGGAGCGAAAGGCGCTGTAGGCAGCCAGCAAAGGCTTGCCCAGCAGGAACAAGTCACCCATGGCGTCCAGGATTTTGTGTTTGACGAACTCGTCGTTGTAACGCAGGCCTTCGTTGTTGAGCACCTTGTAGTCATCCATGACGATGGCGTTGTCCAGACCGCCACCCAGGGCCAGGCCGTTGGCACGCATCATCTCGACGTCTTTGGTGAAGCCAAAGGTGCGGGCGCGCGCAATATCGCGCACATACGAGCCTGAGCCCATGTCGAACTCGACCCGCTGACCGGTGGAGTCCACCGCCGGATGGTCAAAATCGATTTCAAAGCTGAGCTTGTAGCCGTCGTAAGGCGCCAGCCTCGCCCACTTGGTGTTGGCGCCTTCGCCCTCGCGCACCTCGACGGCTTGCAGCAGACGGACAAATTTTTTCGGGGTTTTCTGCAGCTCGATACCAGCCGACTGCAAAAGAAAAACAAACGAGGCGGCCGAGCCGTCCAGAATGGGCACTTCCTCGGCAGTGATGTCGATGAAAAGATTGTCAATGCCGAGACCCGCACATGCAGACATCAGGTGCTCGACCGTGAACACCTTGGTGCTGCCGGCCGAGATGGTCGAAGCCAAGCGCGTGTCAGTGACGGCCAGCGCCGAAACGGCAATGTCCACCGGTTGCGGTAAATCCACCCGCCTGAAGACGATGCCGGTGTCAGCAGGCGCCGGGCGCAGCGTGAGTTCCACCCGCTGGCCGCTGTGCAGGCCGACGCCGACAGCGCGGGTCAGGGATTTGAGGGTTCTTTGCGCGAGCATGGTTCTAGTTTAAATGGCTTGAACCATGCTCGCGCAAGGACTTGGAACTTCAGTGCTTTGGGGCTGCCCGATCAATCAGCCTGCTTGCGCAAAAAGGCCGGTATGTCCAGGTCGTCCATGCCGCCGGAAGCCAGCGCATCGACTTTAGCGGCAGCTTGGGTGCGGTTGTTGCGCCACACGCTAGGGGTGGCCATGTTGCCGTAGTCCGGTTGCGCCGGGGTGATCGACTGCACATTGGTGCTGCCGTCGCTGAAACTGGCCGGCTGCATCATATTGCCCACCGCAACGTTGAGCACCGGCAGGTTGTCGGTACCGGTACGCAGCACCTGCAAGGGCGGCGCCGCACGGCGCACCGGCGAACGGCTCAGGCCGGTAGCCACCACTGTCACACGGATTTCCTCACCCAGCGTGTCGTCGTAGGCCGTGCCGTAGATCACATGCGCGTCCGGTGAAGCGTAAGCGCGGATGGTGTTCATGGCCATCTTGGACTCACTGAGCTTGAGCGAACCCTTGGCCGCCGTGATCAAGACCAACACGCCTTTAGCGCCAGACAGGTCAATGCCTTCGAGCAGCGGGCAGGCTACAGCCTGCTCAGCGGCGATGCGGGCGCGGTCCGGGCCGCTGGACAGGGCGGTGCCCATCATGGCCTTGCCGGGCTCACCCATGACGGTGCGCACGTCTTCAAAGTCAACGTTCACATGCCCGGGGACATTGATGATTTCAGCAATACCACCGACAGCGTTTTTCAGCACATCGTTGGCGTGTGCAAAGGCCTGGTCTTGGGTCACGTCATCGCCCAGCACGTCCAGTAATTTTTCGTTCAACACGACGATCAGTGAATCGACGTTCGCCTCAAGCTCGGCCAGACCGTTGTCGGCGTTGCTCATGCGTTTCGGGCCTTCGAAGTCGAAGGGCTTGGTGATCACGCCGACCGTCAAAATGCCCATCTCTTTGGCCACACGGGCAATCACGGGTGCAGCACCGGTGCCGGTACCGCCGCCCATGCCGGCGGTGATGAACAGCATGTGCGCGCCGGCAATCGCTTCGCGGATGTCGTCAACCGCCATTTCAGCGGCTTCGCGGCCTTTGTCAGGCTTGCTGCCAGCGCCCAGCCCGCTGCCGCCGAGCTGAATGGTTTTGTGGGGCGTGCCCCGGCCCAGTGCCTGGGCATCGGTGTTGGCGCAAATGAACTCGACGCCTTGCACGCCGGACTGGATCATGTGCTCAACCGCGTTGCCGCCGCCGCCGCCGACGCCGATCACCTTGATTTGGGTGCCTTGGTTGAACTCTTCGGTTTCAATCATTTCGATGCTCATGGAGCCTCCTGTATTCGTTGCAGTTGCTTAATTTTTCGGGATCTTTTTTTATTCGTGTGGCTGATTGAATTACCCAGGCGGGTCAGCGCCGCCGGAATGAGTCGGGCAAGATGATGCACAGCGTTGAGCGGCTAATTTTTTCATCAGAAATTCCCCACCAGCCAGTCTTTAACCCGACCGAAAGCGTTGTGCACGCTGCCGGCTTTTTGCGAAACTTTGTATCCACGCATGCGGGCCATGCGGGCTTCTTCGAGCAGGCCCATCACGGTGGCGGCACGCGCTTGGGCAACCATGTCGGAGAGCGCGCTGGAGTAGCGCGGAATGCCGCGCCGCACCGGCTTCAAAAAGATGTCTTCGCCCAGCTCCACCATGCCCGGCATGACCGCACTGCCGCCCGTGATGACGATGCCTGAGGACAGCACCTCCTCGCAACCGGAGTCGCGTATGACCTGCTGCACCAGCGAAAAAATTTCCTCGATGCGCGGCTCAATCACACCAGCCAGCGCCTGGCGGCTGAGCATGCGCGGGCCGCGGTCACCGAGCCCCGGCACTTCGACCTGGCGCTCGGGATCGGCCAGCAACTGTTTGGCATAGCCGTTTTCAACCTTGATGTCCTCGGCGTCCTTGGTCGGTGTACGCAGCGCCATGGCGATGTCACTGGTGATCAAGTCGCCGGCTATCGGTATGACGGCGGTGTGGCGGATCGCGCCGTTGGTAAAGATCGCCACATCGGTGGTGCCTGCGCCGATATCGACCATGGCCACGCCAAGTTCACGCTCGTCTTGTGTGAGCACCGACAAGCTGGAGGCCAGCGGGTTGAGCATGAGCTGGTCAACTTCCAGGCCGCAACGCCGCACGCACTTGATGATGTTCTCGGCCGCGCTTTGCGCGCCAGTGACGATATGCACTTTGGCCTCAAGCCGGATACCGCTCATGCCAATGGGTTCGCGAACATCCTGTCCGTCAATCACAAACTCCTGCGGCTCCACCAGCAGCAGGCGCTGGTCGGTTGAAATGTTGATGGCTTTGGCAGTTTCAATCACGCGGGCCACATCGGCCTGGCTGACTTCTTTGTCCTTGACCGCGACCATGCCGCTGGAGTTGATACCGCGGATATGGCTGCCGGTGATGCCTGTGTAAACCCGACCGATCTTGCAATCGGCCATGAGCTCGGCCTCTTTCAATGCCTGCTGAATGCTTTGCACGGTAGCGTCAATGTTGACAACGACGCCGCGCTTGAGGCCGCTGCTGGCCGCAATGCCCAGGCCGGCGAGTTTGAGCTCGCCGCCCTGCAACACTTCGGCCACCACCACCATCACTTTGCTGGTACCGATGTCGAGGCCGACAACCAGTTCTTTGTATTCTTTGGCCATAGTTCTTCTACCCTTATTTCCTGTCTTTTTTTCCGTTGCCGACTGTGGTCACACCGCGTAACTTCAATGCATAGCCGTTTTCATAACGCAAATCGGCCGACTCCAGGTCGCGTCCGAACTTGGACGAGGTCTGACTCACCGTGGCTACAAAGCGCTGCATGCGCGCCTGAATGTCAGCCGGTTCGCCCTGCCCCATTTCGATGACTGCACCGCTTTCGAGTCTGGCGCGCCAGGAACCGCGACCCGTGAGCTCCAGCAGGCTGACACTGGTATCGAGTTTTTCGACCAGCGGCGTCACCAGGCGATAGCCTTGCAACACCCGCGCCGCCTGACCCTGGGGTCCGTTGAGCAAGGGCAGGTCATCAGCTTCCACATCGCCCTGGTTGACTTCAAAAACTTCACCCTCGCTGTTGATCAAACGCGTATCCGCTTCATCGCCCCAGAAGGCCACCGCCTGATGCTCTTGAACCTGCACACGCAAACGGTCTGGAAACTCGCGTCGCACCACCGCATAGCGAACCCAGGGTATGGACTCAAAGGCGGCACGAGTGCGCGCCAGATCCACTGAAAAAAAGTTGCCGGCCAGCTTGGGGGCCACATTGGCGCGCAAGGTGACAGCGTTGTTGTGCACCAGCTCGTTGTCGATATAAATCGCTTTCAGACTGAACACCGGCTGGCGTGCCAGCCAGGACAACAAGGCGGCCAGCACCATGCCAGCGAAGATCACCATCAAAACCACGGAGCCGTTGTTCATCAGCCGGATGTCCAGCGGCAAGGGCGGCGGATTGAAAACGGGCACCGGGCGTTTCATGTGCGCTCTCCAGGCGAGGAGGCGACTGCCTTTTGCACCGGGTAGTCCAGCGCGGCACTTTGCAAGACTTTCAGGCACAG
Organism: Polaromonas sp.; assembly: GCA_044357185.1. GTDB lineage: Bacteria > Pseudomonadota > Gammaproteobacteria > Burkholderiales > Burkholderiaceae_C > Polaromonas. Next base: position 11,768 of record JBIKPY010000066.1, on the reverse strand, counting down.
CGCCTCATAGCTCAAACCCGCGGCCTTGGCAGACATCGGCACCAGCGAATGACTGGTCATGCCCGGTGATGTATTGATCTCCAGCAAGTAAGGCTGGCGTGTGAGCGCGTCGATCATGACGTCTGCACGCGCCCAGCCGCGGCAGTTCAGCGTGCGGTAAGCCGCCAGCACCAATTGCTGGATGGCGGCTTCTTCACCGGCCGGCAAACCGCAGGGCACCAGGTACTGGGTGGTGTCGGTGAAGTATTTGTTCTGGTAATCGTAATTGCCTTCAGGCGCCACGATCCGGATCACGGGCAAGGCTTTGGCTTGCTCGCCGCTGCCCAGCACCGGGCAGGTGACTTCGTCGCCACCAATGAACTGCTCGCACAGCACATCGGCGTCCAGCTGTGCGGCCAGCGCGACTGCGGCACTCATGTGCTCTGCCGCGACCACTTTGCTCAGCCCGATTGACGAGCCTTCCCGCGCCGGTTTGACGATCAGCGGCAATCCCAGTGCAGCGGGCACGGCCGCCACATCGGCGTCGGTGTAAGCGCCACGGCGCAGCAGTACATAACGCGGGGTTGACAAGCCATCAGCCAGCCAAACGCGCTTGGTCATGACCTTGTCTATGCACATGCTCGAAGCCATCACGCCGGAGCCGGTGTAAGGAATGCCCAGCAACTCAAGCGCGCCTTGCACCGTGCCGTCTTCACCAAAGCGGCCATGCAGTGCAATAAAGCAGCGTTGAAAACCCTCGGTCTTAAGCTCGCTGAGCGAACGCACTGCCGGGTCAAAAGCGTGTGCATCCACGCCCTGCGCGCACAAAGCCTTCAGCACGCCATTGCCGGTCATGAGCGAGATTTCGCGCTCGGCAGACACACCGCCCATCAGCACGGCCACCTTGCCCATGGCTTGCGCTTGGGAAATATCAGCCGGCATGCCGAGCTCCCAGAGTGAGTACCTTGGCGGGCACCTGTCCTATAGAGCCGGCGCCCATGCACATCACCACATCACCATCACGCGCGTTGTCGAGAATGGCTTGCGGCATGGCCTCAATGGCGTCGACAAACACCGGCTCGAGCTTGCCGGCCACGCGCAAGGCACGGGCCAGATCGCGGCCGGTCGCCGCCACAACAGGCGCTTCGCCAGCGGCGTACACCTCACTCAAAAGAACGGCATCGGCCAGACCGATGACTTTGACGAAATCTTCAAAGCAGTCGCGGGTGCGGCTGTAGCGGTGCGGCTGAAAGGCCAGTACCAGACGGCGTCCGGGAAATGCACCACGTGCTGCTGCCAGGGTCGCCGCCATCTCGACCGGGTGATGACCGTAATCATCGATCACGGTGCAGCTGCCGCCTGACTTGAGTTGGACTTGGCCGTAGGACTGGAAACGCCGGCCGACGCCGCGAAACTCTGCCAACGCTTTTTGCACGGCCGCATCCGGAATATCAAGCTCCACGGCAATGGCCACAGCCGCCAGCGCATTGAGCACGTTGTGCTCGCCAGGCAGGTTCAGCACCAGCGGCAGGTCCGGCAAAGTCACGCCATTGCGCCGCTGCACGGTGAAATGCATTTGTCCGTTGACGTGCCGCAGATTGATGGCGCGCACCTGAGCCTCTTCACCCAGCCCGTAGCGGGTGATCGGGCAAGACACCTGCGGCATGATCTCGCGCAGGGCGGCATCGTCAGAACACAAAATGGCCGTGCCGTAAAAAGGCATGCGGTGCAGAAAATCCACAAACGCGGCTTTGAGCCGGTTGAAATCATGGCCGTAGGTTTCCATGTGGTCGGCGTCAATGTTGGTGACCACCGCCATCACGGGCAACAAATTGAGAAAGGAGGCGTCGGATTCATCGGCTTCCACCACGATGTAGTCGCCCGCGCCCAGCTTGGCATTGGCGCCCGCGCTGTTCAGGCGACCGCCGATCACAAAGGTCGGGTCCAAGCCGGCCTCAGCCAGGACGCAGGCAACCAGGCTGGTGGTGGTGGTTTTGCCGTGTGTGCCGGCGATTGCAATGCCGCGCTTGAGCCGCATCAGCTCGGCCAGCATGAGCGCGCGCGGCACCACGGGGATGCCTTTGCTGCGGGCGGCCAGCACTTCAGGGTTGTCAGCACGTACAGCGGTCGATGTCACCACGGCGTCCACGCTGGCCAGGTTGGCCGCGGCATGACCCACAAAAGTCTTGATACCCAGACCCGCCAGACGCCGCAAGGTGGCGCTGTCAGCCAGATCAGAGCCAGAGATCACGTAGCCCAGGTTGTGCAGCACCTCGGCGATGCCGGACATGCCGGAGCCACCCAGACCGATGAAGTGAATGTTGTTGACCGCGTGCTTCACGACGCCAACTCCTCACAGGCCGCAACGACGCTGCTCGTGGCATTGATTTGTTTCAAGCGCTCAGCCGCTTGCGCACGTTCGAGCAAGCTGCTGCGGTTCATGTTTTGCAACAGGCTGGCCAGCACCTCGGGGGTCAGACCGGCTTGCGGCATCAACCAGCCACCGCCGGCTTCGACCAGAAAACGGGCGTTGACAGTTTGGTGGTCGTCCACAGCGGCCGGGAAAGGCACGAACACAGCGGCAGCGCCCACAGCGGCCAGCTCGGTGACCGTGCTGGCACCGGCACGGCAAATCAGCACATCGGCATCGGCAAAAGCCTGCGCCGTGTCATCGATGAAAGGCGTGAGTTCGGCACTGACGCCGGCGGCGGCGTAATGCGCGCGCAAGGCGTCAATTTGCGCTGCGCCGCTTTGATGAATGACCTGCGGCCTTTGCGCAGGATGGATCAGGGCCAAGGCCTTGGGCACCAGTTCATTGAGCGCGCGTGCGCCCAGACTGCCACCGACCACCAGCAATTTCAGCGGGCCGCTGCGGCCGGCAAAGCGCTCAGCGGCAACCGGCTGCTGCATGAAGGCGGGTCGCAATGGGTTACCCACCCATTGGGTATTCTTGAGAACATTCGGAAAGGCGGTAAACACCCGGTCGGCCACTTCCGCCAGCACGCGGTTAGCCATACCGGCCACCGAGTTTTGCTCATGCAAGATCAGTGGCTTGCCCAGCAGCACGCTCATCATGCCACCCGGAAAGGTGATGTAGCCGCCCAGCCCGAGCACCACATCCGGACGCACGCGGCGCAGCACCTGAATGCTTTGCCAGAAGGCTTGCAGCAGTCGCATGGGCAGTAAGGCCAGCGTGAGAGGGCCCTTGCCGCGTACACCGGAAAAATCTATCGCCTCAAAAGCAATGCCGCGCGCCGGCACCAACTGGCTTTCCATGCTGGGCTGACCGGGTCGGCCTTTGCCGCCCAGCCAATGCACGTTCCAGCCGCGCTCGCGCAAGGCCTGGGCCACGGCCAAGCCCGGGAAAATATGACCGCCTGTACCGCCGGCCATGATCAATGCTGTGCGAGCCGGCTGCATCAACGCCCTCCCCGCTGCATCAGAATGCGGTTTTCATGGTCAATGCGCAGCACCACGGCCAGGGCCACCATGTTCATCAAAATGGCAGAGCCGCCGTAACTCATCAGCGGCAAGGTCAGACCCTTGGTCGGCAAGGCACCCAGGTTCACGCCCATGTTGATGAAGGCTTGAAACCCGATCCAGATACCCACGCCCTGGGCCACCAGACCGGGGAACAAGCGGTCCAGCGCAATGGACTGGCGGCCGATGTGAATGATGCGGCGCGTCAGCCACATGAAAAGCCCCAGCAGTACAAGAACTCCGACCAGACCGAATTCTTCACCGATCACCGCCAGTAAAAAATCGGTGTGCGCTTCCGGCAACCAGTGCAACTTCTCAACACTACCACCCAGCCCCACGCCAAATATTTCGCCGCGCCCGAAAGCGATCAAGGAGTGTGACAACTGAAAACCCTTACCCAAAGCATGCTTGGCATCCCAAGGGTCCAGGTAGGCAAAAATTCGCTCGCGTCGCCAGTCGCTGAGCGCCACCATCAAAGCAAATGCGATCACCACAACGGTGGAGATAGCAAAAAACATGCGGGCGTTCACCCCACCCAAAAATAAAATGCCCATGGCAATCACCGAGATCACCATGAAGGCACCCATGTCGGGCTCGGCCAAAAGCAAGACGCCGACGATCGCCACCGCAGCAGCCATGGGCAACACGGCGCGAAAAAACCGTTCTTTAACGTCCATCTTGCGCACCATGTAATCGGCGGCATACAGCAAGACGGCAAATTTGGCCAACTCGGAAGGCTGAAAGTTCATAAAACCCAGCGAAATCCAGCGCCGCGCGCCATTGACGCTTTTACCCACAAAGGGCAGCAAGACTAAAACCAGCAACACCAGCGAAGCAATGAACAACCAGGGCGCCATTTTTTCCCAGACGGCCAGAGGCACCTGAAAAACCAATACCGCCACCACCAGGGCCAGGCCCAGCGACATCAAGTGCCGCATCAAGAAATGGCTGTGCTGGTATTGCGAAAACTTCGGGTTGTCCGGCATGGCAATCGATGCGGAGTACACCATCACCAAGCCCCAGATCAGCAAAGCCAGGGTCACGCCGACCAGCGCTTGATCAAAGCCGAGCAGGCGCACCGGCGTTGCGTTGCTGACGCGGCCCATGCTGGTTCGCACGGGCAGTGCATCCGGGTCCGCTGTACCAGCGCCGAACCAGGACACCAGACGCTGTGCAACGCTCATAGCGTGACCCCCTCGTCCAGCGCAAGTGCCTGCACTGCATCACAAAACACCTGTGCACGGTGGCCGTAGTTGTCAAACATGTCGAAACTCGCGCAGGCCGGGGACATCAGCACGGCATCGCCGGCCTGCGCCCGGTCGGCCGCCAGCGCCACCGCAGCGGCCATGCTGTCAGCCGCCAGCAATTGAACACCGGTGCTTTCAAGGACGCTACGGATCAAGGGCGCATCGCGACCGATCAGCACCACGGCGCGCACATAGCGCGACACCGGCGCCGCCAGCGGCGTGAAATTCTGGCCTTTGCCCTCGCCACCCAGTATCAACACCAAGCGTCGCTCGGGACCCAAACCATGCAGGGCTGCCGCAGTGGCGCCGACATTGGTGCCTTTGCTGTCATCAAAATATTCGACCCCGCGCACCACCAAGACCGAAGCCATGCGGTGCGGCTCGCCACGGTATTCACGCAGACCATGCAACATCGGCGCCAGTGAGCAACCGGCCGCTACAGCCAGCCCCAACGCGGCCAGGGCATTGGCGGCATTGTGCAGACCGCGTATGCGCAAAGCGTCAACCGGCATCAGACGCTGCACATACAGCGGGGTTTCTTCTTCATGGCGGCGCTTGATGGTTTCGTCCGCCTGGCTGGCGCGCACCAGCCAGGCCATACCATTGACACTCTCAATGCCGTAGTCACCGGGCTGGGTCGGCATGTCCGTGCCGAAGGTGTGCACTTTGCGCGCCGGCACACGGTTTTTTGCGGATGATTTGCCAAATGCCTTGGTGGCAGCTTTCTCAACAGCCGGTAGCGCTTGCATCACCAGCGGGTCTTGGCGGTTGAGCAGCATCACGCCATGCCGACCGTACACCGTCGATTTAGCGCGCACATAAGCCTCCATGCTGCCGTGCCAGTCCAAATGGTCCTGGCTGATGTTGAGCACGGTGGCGACGGTGGGCTCAAAATCCGTGACACCTTCCAGCTGAAAACTGGACAACTCGAGCACCCACACATCGGGCAAGGCTTCGCTGTCCATGCACTCCGACAAGGTGTCCAGCAAGGTCGGGCCGATATTGCCGGCCACGGCCACCGTTTTGCCGGCACGCTGAACCAGCTGCCCTGTCAATGCAGTCACGGTGGTCTTGCCGTTGGTGCCTGTGATGGCAATCACCTGAGGACGGTAAGCCAGCGAGACAGGTGGCGGCACCAGGAACACCGGCGCGCCGTCGTCGTCTTCGGGCAGCACTTCGTCTGTGGGCTGCGCTGATGCTTCCTGCTGCACAGAACCGATCGGTATTTCTACCGCGTTGACTGCAGTCTCAACTGCCGGCGCTGTCTCATCGGGTGCAGGAACTTGCGGCTCTGGCTCCTGACCCAGTTCGCGCAAGGCCTGTCCAAACAAGCTCAGCTCATTGCCCCAGGTCGTTGCCTTGTCTTGGCTTGCCAGCAGCACGGGCGCAATGTCTGCTGGCGACAAGCCAGGGCTGCGCAAAATCAAGTCAAAGGTTTCAGCGCCGGCCATGAGTGCCGCAAAGTCACCGGCCACAAAGCGCACGCCGGGCAACTGCTGCAAGGCAGTCAACTGTGGCGGCGCGCTGCGCGTATCGGCCACGGTCACTGTGCTGCCATGCCGCACGCACCAGCGCGCCAGCGCCAGACCGGACGCGCCGAGCCCGAGCACCAGAACCTGTTGACCGGCTAAATTTTTCATCGCAATTTCAAGGTCGACAAACCGACCAGGCACAGCAGCATGGTGATGATCCAGAAACGCACAACCACCTGCGTTTCTTTCCAGCCGCTTTTCTCAAAATGATGGTGCAGCGGCGCCATTTTCAGGATGCGCCGGCCGCTGCCGTATTTTTGTTTGGTGTATTTGAAATACACCACCTGCAGCATGACCGACAAGGCCTCAGCCACAAAGATGCCCCCCATGATGGCCAACACAATTTCCTGACGCACGATCACGGCAATCGTGCCCAAGGCTGCCCCCAGCGCCAGCGCGCCCACATCACCCATGAAGACCTGGGCCGGGTGGGTGTTGAACCATAAAAAGGCCAGCCCCGCACCGGCCATCGCGGCGCAAAATATCAGCAGCTCGCCTGCACCCGGAATGTGCGGCAAAAACAAGTAGCGCGAAAACACCGCACTGCCGGTGACGTAAGCAAAAACGCCGAGTGCCGAGCCCACCATGACGACGGGCATGATCGCCAGGCCGTCCAGGCCGTCGGTCAAATTCACCGCATTGCTGGAGCCCACAATCACCAGGTAAGTCAGGATCACAAAGCCAAAGACACCCAGGGGGTAGCTGACTTCCTTGAAAAACGGCAGCAAAAGACCGGCCTTGGGCGGCAGGTTCACATCAAAACCTGATTGCACCCAACTCAAGAAAAGTTCCAGCACCCGCAGGTTGGAGCTTTCAGAAATACTGAACACCAGGTACAGCGCAGCCAGCAGCCCAACCAGGGACTGCCATAAGTACTTGTCGCGCGAGCGCATACCCTCGGGGTCTTTGTGAACCACTTTGCGCCAATCGTCAGCCCAGCCGATGGCGCCGAAGCCCAGCGTGACCAGCAGCACAATCCACACGAAACGGTTGCCCAGGTCGGCCCACAGCAGTGTGGCAATGGCAATCGCCAGCAGCACCAGCACGCCGCCCATGGTGGGCGTGCCGCTCTTGCTCAGGTGCGTTTGCATGGCGTACTCACGGATCGGCTGGCCGATCTTCAGCGCCACCAGGCGCCGGATCACGAAAGGCCCGGCGATCAAACCGATCAACAAGGCCGTCAGCGCTGCCATCACGGCCCGGAAGGTCAGGTACTGGAACACCCGGAAAAAACCGAATTCAGGCGACAGGGTTTGCAGCCACTGGGCCAGGTTGATCAGCATGCTTTTTCCTTTGGGGCAGATGACAACGGCTGTGATGCGGCCGCCGCTTGTTGCTGCATGTCCTCAAGCACACGCTCCATCTTCATGAAGCGCGATCCCTTGACCAGTGCACTGGCGCAGCCCGGCAGGTGTTGCCTGACGTCTTGCAGAAGCGCTTCGAAATCTGCGTGATGGCGTGCGCCCGGGCAGGCCGCGGCGGCGTGCTGCATCAGCACTCCTGTGCAGACCAGCTGCTCGATACCGCATGCCTTTGCATAGGCCCCGATCTCCGCATGAAACTCAGGACCGCGTTCGCCCACTTCACCCATGTCGCCCAGAACCAGCAGGCGGGGCCCCGGCAGTTCGCTGAGCACCAGGATAGCGGCACGCACCGAATCGGGATTGGCGTTATAGCTGTCGTCCACCACCGTCAGCGGCTGGCCGGCCAGTGAAAGTTGCCATGCACGCGAGCGGCCCTTGACGGGCACAAATGCCGTCAGGCCTGCGGCAATCGCCGCCAGAGGCACACCTGCGGCCAGCGCACAGGCAGCCGCAGCCAAAGCATTTTTGACGTTGTGGCGACCGGCCACGTTCAACGCAAACACCAGTGCGCCAGCGGGTGTTGTAGCTTTCACTTGCCAGCTGCCCCCGGTCCAGCTGGCGCTGCCGTTGACGTCTGCGGCGCTGTCCAGTGCAAAGGTGATGGTACGACGCGTACCGGCCAGTGCACGCCAGATCGGGGTGTGCGCATCGTCGGCCGGAAAAACCGCCACGCCGTCAGCGGCCAGAGCGCTGATAACAGCACCGTTTTCACGCGCCACCGCTTCTACCGTGACCATGAACTCCAGATGTTCGCGCTGAGCGTTGTTGACCAAGGCCACGGTGGCTTGCGCCATGGCGGCCAATTCGGCAATTTCGCCGGGGTGGTTCATGCCAAGCTCGACCACACCCGCCTGGTGCGAGGCTCGCAAGCGCAGCAGCGTCAGCGGCACGCCGATATCATTGTTGAAATTGCCTTCGGTGGCAAATGCCTGCTCGCCCCTGAAGTTGCGCAGGATGGCCGCGATCATCTGCGTGACGGTGGTCTTGCCGTTGCTACCGGTGACTGCTACCAGCGGCAGCTTGAACTGCGCGCGCCAGCCGGCAGCCAGCTGGCCCAGCGCCGCTTTGCTGTTAGCCACCTGTAAGCCCGGCAAGCCCGCTTCGGCCAAGCCCTGCTCTGCCAACGCGGCGACGGCACCCTGGGCGCCGGCTTGCCTGAGAAAATCATGGGCATCAAATCGCTCGCCCTTGAGCGCAACAAACAAGTCACCGGTGCGCAGGCTGCGCGTGTCCGTGTGAACGCGCGCAAATCGCAGGCGGGCGTCGCCCACCAGCTGCGCACCCGGCAGCATGGCTTGAGCCTGGGCCAGTGTCATCATGCGCCAGCTCCTGAGACTTGCGCGGTGTAGCTGACCAGCGCCGCCTCAGCCAGCGCACGGTCGGAAAACGGTAACTTCTGGCCCCGGATTTCCTGGTAATTCTCATGACCTTTGCCCGCAATCAACACCACATCCTGCGCACCGGCTTGTTGCAGTGCTGTGGCAATGGCGATGGCCCGGTCAGCTTGCACCTGCGCAGATGCAGATGCCGGCAAGCCAGTCAGTATGTCGGCGATGATGGCCCCGGCGTCCTCGCTGCGCGGGTTGTCACTGGTTATCAACAGATGGTCGGCGCCGGCAGCCGCCGCGGCCGCCATCAGCGGGCGCTTGCTGGCGTCGCGGTCACCGCCGCAACCGAAAACGCAGCAGAGCCGGCCGCCCCGCTGGCGCGCCAGCGGCCGCAGCGCTTGCAGCACTTTGGCCAAGGCGTCCGGTGTGTGGGCGTAATCAATCACGGCCAGTGGCCGGCCTTCGATAGCCAGTGTCTCCATGCGTCCGGGTACCGGGCTCAGGTCAGAGCAACTGTCTGCAATCTTTTGCAGCGGCAGACCCAGGCTGCGCAAGGCTGCAATCACGCCCAGCAAATTGGCCACGTTGTAGCTACCCACCACCGGCACACAGACCTGACAGACTGTCTGGCCTTCGTGCACTTCAAAGCTCATGGTGTTCAGGCCATAGCGGATCGCACGCGCAGTCAGCCGCGCTGGACCGGTGGCAGACACCGTCCACAGATCCAGGTCGCGCGCCTTTAACTTCTCAGCCAGGCCCTGGCCGTGTGCATCATCAATGTGGATGACCGCCGCCTTCAGCCCGGGCCAGTCAAAGAGTTTGACTTTGGCGGCCCAGTAGGCCTGCATCGTGCCGTGGTAGTCCAAATGGTCTTGGGTGAAATTGGTGAAGATGGCGGTGTGCACCTTTGTCGCGTCAAGGCGGTGCTCAGCCAGGCCGATGGAAGAGGCCTCCAGAGCGCACGCCGTATAAGCTTCGTCCACCAGGCGACGCAAAGCCTTCTGAAAAATCACGGGGTCCGGCGTCGTCAGTCCGTTGAAAACCACAGCGCCCGGCTCTCCAATACCCAGGGTGCCCACCACAGCACAGCGCTGGCCCAAGTGGCTCAGGGCCTGCGCCAGCCACCAGGCGGTCGAAGTCTTGCCGTTGGTGCCAGTGACTGCCAGCACCGTCAAGTGCTCGCTGGGCTGGTCAAAGTAGGCGGCAGCGATGGGAGCGGCATCCCGCTTGAGGCCGGCGTAAGTGGCCACACGCGCATCACGCCAGTCGTAAGCCTGCGCACCGTCGGCCTCTACCAGACAGGCAGCAGCGCCTTCGGCCAGCACATCGGCCACGTAACGCCGCGCATCGGTGGCCGCGCCCAGCCAGGCCATAAAACCATCGCCGCGGCGCACATGGCGGCTGTCAGAGCGCAGCGTGCCGGTGATGTGCTGCTGCAGCCAACTGGCGGCCGCTTGCGGTGTCGCCAAGGCCTGCATGGACGATGACGCGTTCACAGCGACTCCTCCACAGGGTTGGCCACGATTTGCGGCTTGACCGTCACATCGGGTTGCACATTCATCAGGCGCAGCGTTTGCTGCACCACTTCACTGAAAACAGGGGCTGCCACCACACCACCGAAATACTGCCCATTGCTGGGCTCGTCAATCATCACCGCCACAATGATGCGCGGCGTGTCGATGGGTGCCATGCCGGTGAACCAGGCGCGGTATTTGTCACTGGCATAGCCCTTGCCAACTTGCTTGTGCGCGGTGCCTGACTTGCCGCCCACAGAATAACCGACTGTCTGCGCCAGCTGTCCGGTGCCGCCGGGGGCTGCCGCCATTTGCAGCATGCGCCGCACCGCTTGGGCGTTTTCAGGGGAGAAGACCTTCACGCCCACTGCCGACTCTGTGCTCTTGAGCATGGTCAGCGGGATGATGCGCCCGTCGCGCGCAAAGGCTGTGTACGAATGCGCCATCTGAAACAGTGAGGCCGACAAGCCGTAACCATAGGACATGGTGGCCTGCTCGACTGGACGCCAGGTTTTCCAGGGGCGCACCCGGCCGGTGACAGCGCCGCGGAACTGAATCTGCGGTTTTTGCCCGTAACCCAATGCGGTGAAGGTGTCCCACATTTCATGCGGACTCATTTTTTGCGCGATCTTGAGCGCACCCACATTGCTGGATTTTTGAATTACACCCTCGACCGTCAGCGTGCCGTAGTTGTGCGTGTCGGTGATATTGAAGCCGCCAATGGCATAGCGGCCCGGCCCAGTGTCGATGAGCGTTTGCGGCGTGACACGGCCTGCTTCCAGCGCCATGGCCACGGTGATCGGCTTCATGGTCGAGCCCGGCTCAAAGGTGTCCGTCACCGCACGGTTACGCAACTGCTCACCCGTGAGGTTTTTGCGTTTGTCGGGCATGTAGCTGGGGTAATTGGCCAGCGCCAGCACTTCGCCGGTGACAGCGTCAAGCACCACCACACTGCCGCCCTTGGCTTTTTGTGCGGTCACGGTCTCGCGCAGTTTTTGGTAAGCAAAAAACTGCACCTTGCTGTCCAGCGAGAGTTGCAGATCCTTGCCATCGACAGGCGGCACTTTGTCGCGGATGTCTTCGACCACGCGACCTTTACCGTCTTTAATGACGCGCCTGGAGCCCGAGCGTCCGAGCAGGTGCTTCTCAAAAGTCAGCTCCATGCCATCGAGGCCGGTGTTTTCAATGTTGGTAAAGCCGATCACGTGCGCCGTGGCTTCGCCATCCGGGTACTGGCGCTTGAATCCGCTGTCCTGGTGAATACCTTTGAGACCGAGCTCGGTGATGCGCTTGGCCACCGGCTCTTCGACCTGGCGCTGAGCCA
>JBIKPY010000065.1:0-16852 GCA_044357185.1 Polaromonas sp. | reverse complement strand
CCCGCGCACCACGTGGTCCGGCCGGCAGCACCAGCACAGCGCCTGCCGACGGCAGCGACAAACCAGCAGAGGCGTCTGACGCCGAAGCCCCGAAAACCACCGTTAAGCGCGTTCGAAAAGCCGCGCCAGCTGCAGCAGCTGACGGTGCAAAGACTGAGTAATCAGTCTCATCACGGAGATAAATCATGCTGCAACCCGCTCGTAGAAAATACCGCAAAGAGCAAAAAGGCCGTAACACCGGCATCGCAACCCGGGGTAGCTCGGTCGCGTTTGGTGATTTCGGTCTGAAGTGCACCGACCGCGGTCGCCTCACTGCTCGTCAAATTGAAGCCGCACGTCGTGCGATTTCCCGTCACGTCAAACGTGGTGGCCGTATCTGGATCCGTGTGTTTCCGGACAAGCCGATTTCCCAAAAGCCTGCTGAAGTGCGTATGGGTAACGGTAAAGGAAACCCAGAGTACTACGTGGCTGAAATCCAGCCCGGCAAGATTGTTTTTGAAATCGTTGGCGTGCCTGAAGAGTTGGCCCGTGAAGCGTTCCGCCTGGCTTCTGCCAAGCTGCCGCTGCGCACCACTTTCGTCAGCCGCATGATTGGCCAGTAAGGGGAAATGAAATGACCAAATCTACTGAACTGCGCCAAAAAGACGTTGCCGGCCTGCACGAAGAAGTCAAAGAGCTGCAAAAAGCCCACTTTGGCCTGCGCATGCAAAAAGCCACACAGCAACTGACCAACACCTCCACGCTGCGCTCGACGCGCCGGGCGATTGCCCGCGCCAAGACCATCCTGGCCGAAACCATCGTCAAGCAAGGAGCCAAATAATGACGGAAGCTAAAAAATCCCTCACGCGCACCTTGGTTGGCAAGGTGGTCAGCGACAAGCGCGCCAAGACCGTGACGGTTCTGGTCGAGCGTCGTGTCAAGCACGAGCTGTACGGCAAGATCGTTTCGCTCTCGAGCAAGTACCACGCCCATGACGAAAAGGGCGAGTACAAGATGGGCGACACCATCGAGATCACCGAAAGCCGCCCGATTTCGAAAACCAAAAACTGGGTTGTCTCCAAGTTGATCCAGAAAGCGGCAGTGGTTTAAGTCTTTCCGACGAACAACTGCAGGTCTTTGAGAGCGGTCCACGATGTGGGCCGTTTTTATTGGTGAGACTGCTTTTGTCATTGCTGGCAGCATTGCTGTTGGGTGCATGCCAAGCGAAACAAGCGCATCTGATACAAAATACGCGATTCGGCCTCAGGGGCCCCAATGACCACCCAAACAGGAGCAATACATGATCAAAGTTGGCGATACCCTTCCTTCAGCCACGCTGATGGAGTTTTCAGAAGTCGAAGGCAACGGCTGCAGCATCGGCCCCAACCCGGTGGAGGTGGCCAAGGCCACTGCCGGCAAAACCATTGCGCTGTTTGCGCTGCCAGGTGCTTTCACCCCCACCTGCTCTGCCAAACATGTGCCCGGCTATGTGGAGCACTTCAATGCGCTCAAAGCCAGCGGCGTAGATGAAATCTGGTGCGTGAGCGTCAACGACGCATTCGTCATGGGTGCCTGGGCGCGCGAGCAAAAAACCGACGGTAAAGTCCGTATGCTGGCCGATGGCAGCGCAGACTTCACCAAAGCAACCGGCCTGACGCTGGACCTGACTGCCCGCGGCATGGGCTTGCGCAGCAACCGTTACTCGATGCTCATCAAGAACGGCAAAGTTGCAAGTCTCAATATTGAAGCTGCTGGAAAATTTGAAGTCAGTGATGCTGCGACCATGCTGTCACAAGCCAAAGCCTAAGTCCCAAGCATCTGCCTAAGCAGGAAAAAAAGCCACCCTGAGCGGTGGCTTTTTTGTGGGCGCTAAAGATCAACCTTGAGGTAATGCGCGCCGGCAATCGGGTTGTGATAATAGGGCGGGATCTCGGTAAAACCAAGCTCGGCGTACAAAGCGCGCGCCGACTCCATGTCGTCCAGTGTGTCCAGCAACACGCAGTGATAGCCAGCGGCACGGGCGGCATCCAACACCGCCTCAGCCAGTTGCCGGCCTAATCCATAGCGACGGAATTCAGGGCGTACAAACAGCCGTTTCATCTCGGCCGCATTGGCGTAATCCGCTGCGGGTAATGGGCGCAGCGCACAACAGCCGGCCAGCGCACCATCAACCCAGGCCAGCAGCAAAGCGCCTTGAGGTGCGCTGTAGTCGCCTGGTAACTCAAGCAGTTCAGATTCGAAGTCCTGAAAGTACAGATCCACGCCTAGCAGATGAGCGTACTCGGAAAAAATTTGACGCACCAAGTCAAAATCTTCGCGCGATGCGGGCGTCCTGAATTCAATGGCTTTGTTTGGCAAGTGCGAAGAGCTCAAAAGGCGGCGTTAAGAAAGCAGGCGATCAGTTTAGCGCCGCAGCTTCAAAGGCCGGCTGGCGCCAAACCTGACAACCAGAATACAGCGGCAGCACACAAACAAAGCACCAAAAAGGCCGTTATGCGGCTGCGGGCGTCATCGCGTGCTGCAGCAGCAGGTGCTGGCAGTTGCTTGTCTCCGTGCAGCATGGCTGCCAGCAGGCCCTGGCGACGGCGTACGTGGTAAATGATGGCAGCCACATGCAGCAAGACCAGCGCCAGCAAAATCCATTTGCCAAGCTCCGTATGGTATTGGCTGCCCAAAGAAACTGTGGCATTTGAGACAAGGTGCGTCAGCGGGCCGGCAGTGGAAATTTCGTCATCACTGATCAGCCCGGTGGCCACTTGCAAGCTCAAAAAAAACAACAGGGCCCAGACAGACAGCGATCCAAGCGGTGAGTGACCGACCGAGTGGCTTGCTGGCGCTCGGCCGCGCAAGTAAGCGAACACAGCACGAGGCCCGAACACAAAGCTGCGAAAGCGCGACCAGTGACCGCCCATCAGGCCCCAGACCAGGCGAAACAACAGCAGGGTCAGCAGTGCATAACCAAAACGAAAGTGAAAGACCATGGCGCTGCCGCCCACTGTGCCGGTCACTGCCAGACCCAGTACACAAAGCGCACTGGCCCAGTGAAACACACGGGTAGGCAAGTCCCAAATACGGACACGGTAAAGCGATGAAGGGTCTGGCATGGTTGAACTTATCAATGGGGCTGCATTAAAAAGGGCGCGCACATAAACTTAATTTTCGATAAACTAATTCTGATAAATGTACCAAGCAATCTTTTTTTAGCGAAAAAATAGGAAACACCATGAAAGTATTTATTCTTACGGCTGCCGCAGCTACCTTGTTGACCCTGGCCGTGCCAGCCAGCGCTCAGTTTGCCAAACCCGAAGACGCCATCAAATACCGGCAAAGCGCCTTGTTTGTGATGGGCCAACATTTTGGCCGCGTCGGGGCCATGGCTAGCGGCCGCGCCCCCTTTGATGCCAAAGTAGCGGCTGACAATGCCGAGGTAGTTGCCAGCATGGCCAAGCTGCCTTGGGCTGGATTTGGTCCCGGCACAGACAAGGGCGCTGCCAACAAAGCCAATCCTGAAATTTGGACTGAGCAAGCCAAGTTCAAAGAGGCCGGCGACAAACTGATCGCTGAAAGCACCAAGCTGGCGGCTGCAGCCAAAACCGGCAACTTGGAAGCTGTCAAAACAGCTTTCAATGCCACCGCGGCCAGTTGCAAAGGCTGTCACGACGTGTACCGCGGCCGCTAATACTTGATAAGTAGTCCGCGCTAGGGGCTCGCACTGTTGTGCTTTAAGACTGAGCCAGCAGCTTCTCAATCAAGAGATGAAGCGCAGCGAAATCCGGCTCACCGACGTACTGCTTGACGATTTCCCCGCGTTTATTCAAGAGGTAAGTGGTGGGCGTGAGTTTGACATCGCCCCAGGCTTTGGCAACTTCACCGGTGTTGTCAATGACTACTTTGAAAGGCAGCCGGCGCGTCTCGGTGTAGTTAACGACATAGCTGGGCGGGTCATAGCTCATGGCCACGGCCAGGGTGTCGAAACCCTGGGCGGCATATTTTTGATGCGTGCTGATCAACTTGGGCATTTCAGCCACGCAAGTCACACAGCTGGTAGCCCAGAAATTCACCAGCACGACCTTGCCTTTGAAGTCGGCCGTGGTTTTTTTGCTGCCGTCGAGCAGCACAAAAGTTGATTCAGGCGCAGTTTGCGCATTGGTGCAAGCTTGCAAGCCAGCCGTCAGGGCCGAAAGCATCACCAGCCCCAAGGCCCAGCGCAGCAAGCCGGGAATACTACTGCGCTGGCGTGTGTGATTGGCGTTCATGCAGCGCAGTCGAGCAAGATGCGGGTCAGCTCTGCCGGGGCGCTGATCATCGGATCGTGGCCGGTGGCCATCTCAAGTACCTGCGCGTCACGCGCCCAGGCGCCCCCCCAAAAGGCAGGGTCTTTCACGCGCAGCCGGCTGGGCTCAATGGTTGCCAATGCAGGTGCAGTGCAGTTAATGAAAGTGCGGGGCGTTGAGGCAACACGCAGCACTTCAAAATCCAGAGGCATCCGGTAGGTGTGGCCGGGGTGAGGCGTTTGACGGCGCAGCACCCAGGCATGGTCGGCGTCATGCAGTCCGAAAACAACCGGGTCTGGCGCGGGGAAACTGAAATTTGCACACGCTGCCGCCGCATCCAGCCGTTGCGTTTGGGTTGCTTTGGCTTGCGTGCTGCTCCAGCTCTCGCCAGGCTTGGGCACCACGGCATCCACATAGACCAGGTGCTTGAGCCGTTCACCCATGCGGTCGGCAATGGCTGTGCCCAACATGCCGGCATAGGAGTGAACCGCGAGCACCACATCGCTCAACTCTTCGGCCTCTATCAGTTGGCGAATGTCCTCAATATGTGTTTCAAGCGTGATGCTTGGCGACAGCAAATGCGCCCGCTCGCCCAAACCGGTGAGCGTGATGGCATGCACGCGCTGGCCTTGCTGTTGCAGAGCGTGGCTCACACGCCGCCAGCACCATGCGCCGTGCCACGCGCCATGAACCAATACAAAATTCGCCATCAGATCACCTGCTTGGTTTTCAAATCAGCCATCTGCGCTGCGCTGTAGTGCAGCAACTGGCTGAGCACTTCCTCAGTGTGCTGGCCCAGCAGGGGTGGGGGCATATCACTTCGCACAGGCGTGGCGCTGAGTTTGAGCGGGCTGGCCACCAGGCGCAGAGAATCCTTGAGCGGATGCAGCCAGCTCGTGACCATGGCGCGCGCTTCGACCTGAGGGTCGGCAAACACTTCGCCCAGGTTGTTGATGGCGCCGCAAGGCACCTTGGCTGCTTCCAGTGCGGCAAGCCAGTCAGCCTTGCCACGCGACTTCATCACCGTCTCGAGCTGCGGCACCAGTTGCGTGCGGTTGAGCACGCGGTCGCTGTTCTTGGCAAACAAGGGGTTGCTGGCGAGTTCCGGAACGCCCGCCACAGCGCAAAACTTGGCGTACTGCGAGTCATTGCCGACTG
Source organism: Polaromonas sp. (assembly GCA_044357185.1). Taxonomy (GTDB): domain Bacteria; phylum Pseudomonadota; class Gammaproteobacteria; order Burkholderiales; family Burkholderiaceae_C; genus Polaromonas. Next base: position 11,441 of record JBIKPY010000065.1, on the reverse strand, counting down.
CCAGAATCAGGTGGTCCTTTTCACCCGATGCGTTGGGCGCCACCTCAAACACCTGGTAGGGCACGATGTTCTGGTGCGCATTACCGACGCGGCCCGGCACCTTGCCGCTGACCAGGTAGTTGGCGCCCAGGTTGGCCAGCATGGCCACCTGGGTGTCCAGCAAGGCCATGTCGACTTGCTGGCCTTCGCCGGTTTTCTCGGCATGGCGCAGCGCCGCCAGAATGCCGACCGTCGCGTACATGCCTGTCATCAGGTCGGCCACGGCCACGCCGACTTTTTGCGGACCGCCGCCCAGGTCGTCTCGTTCGCCGGTCACGCTCATCAGCCCGCCCATGCCCTGAATGGCGTAGTCGTAACCGGCGCGCTCGGCGTAGGGCCCGGTCTGGCCGAAACCGGTGACTGAGCAGTAAACGATGCGCTGATTGATGGCCTTCAAGCTGGCGTAGTCCAGGCCGTAGCGCGCCATGTCGCCGACCTTGAAGTTCTCCACAAACACATCGCAGTGCAGCGCCAGTTCGCGAATCAAGGCCTGGCCGGCCGGCTGCGCAATGTCACAGGTGAGCGAGCGCTTGTTGCGGTTGGTGCCCAGGTAGTAGGCCGCTTCGCGCGTTTCTGCGCCGCTGCTGTCATGCAAAAAGGGCGGGCCCCAGCTGCGCGTGTCATCACCGGCACCGGGACGCTCTATCTTGATGACATCGGCGCCCAGATCGGCCAGGGTCTGGGTGCACCAGGGGCCGGCGAGTACGCGTGAGAGGTCGAGGATGCGGATGCCTTCTAAGGAGTTCATAGGCCTCATTTTGCCCTCTGAGGGCCCTGACTCTGCCGCGCGGGGCTCAAAAATGCATTGCCTGTAAAGTTCAGGGCTAAATCAAGGCTCAAATCCGGGTCGCCAGGGCTCACCCACTTATTCAATAAGTCAATTCATGACAATTTTTCTTCGTTCGCGTGCGCTTGCGCCTTTACTGTTGGTGGCGCTGGCCGGCTTGTTGTCGACAGCTTGCAGCCCCACCCTGAACTGGCGGGAGGTGCGTTTGGATGCTGGCGTGAGCTTGCTGCTGCCCTGCAAGCCCGACAAGGCGCAAAAGCAGGTGCCCTTAGGACCTCAGCCCACCACTTTGAACATGCTCGGTTGCGAAGCCGGCGGCGCCACTTTTGCGGTGGCTGTGGCCGAACTGCCGGATCCGGCCCAGGTGGCGGAGGTGCTGAGCCAGTGGCAGGCCATTACCTTGAAAAACATGAAAGCGGCGCCTCTGAGAGCGCCGCCCGCTTTGTTCAAGGTGGCGGGCGCCGATGCAAGCCCGGCGCCGGTGTGGCTGCAGGCTGAAGGTCAGCAAAATGATGGCAGCGCAGTGCACAGTCGCGCGGCTTACTTTGCCAAAGGCGCCCGGGTGGTCCAGGTCGTGATGTACGCACCCAAAATCAACCCGGATGCAGCGGACACCTTTTTCACCAGCCTGCGAATCGAATGATGCTGGTCCAAGGCGCATGATCTGCCGCTGTAACTTTCACCGAATAAACCTGGACGGCGTCTGCAACGCCAAAACAATATGACGCTCGCTCGCGCCCAAGCGCTGACCCCCACTAACGAAGGGCTTGAGACCAGGACCGCCGTCTGGGTGTTTCTGGCTTTTGCCGCTGCTTACTTTTGCTCGGCGCTGGTGCGCGCCATCACCGCCACGCTGTCGCCGGTGCTGACGCAGGAGTTCAGTTTGCAGGCGCGCGATCTGGGTTTGCTGGCGGGCGGCTACTTTTTGGGCTTTGCGGCCATGCAATTGCCACTGGGCAGTTTGTTGGACCGCCATGGCCCCAAGCGTGTGATCCTGTATTTTTTAACGCTGGCAGTTTTAGGTTGCGTGGCCTTTTCGCTCGCCAGCAGCTTTGCCTGGATGCTGGCCGCCCGGGTGTTGATTGGCATGGGCGTCAGTGCTTGCCTGATGGCCCCGCTCACCGGCTTCCGGCGCTGGTTGAGCAGCGGTGCGCAGTTGCGGGCCAATTCCTGGATGCTCATGACCGGCTCGCTGGGCATGCTGGCCTCGACGCTGCCGGTGCAGTGGCTCATGCCATTGACCGGTTGGCGACCTATGTTCTGGATTCTGGCTGCGTTGATCGGGCTGTCGATGCTGTTGATCTGGTGGCTGGTGCCGGCTTGGGCTAACAGGGCCCCTACGCTCGCCGAAGGGCTTACTTCGCCTGAGGGCGGGCGCGCGGCTGTGCTGGCACCTGGCGTCCCCGCAGCGTCGAGCTACGCTGAGATCTGGCGCAGCCGGTATTTTCAAAAAATGTCACTTTTGGCGTTCTTCAATTACGGCGGCTTTGTGGCGATTCAGACTTTATGGGCCGGGCCGTGGATGGTGCGCGTGGCCGGCTACACGCCACTCGAATCAGCCACCGGACTGTTTTATATCAACGCAGCCATGCTCGTGACATTTTGGGCCTGGGGCATGCTGAACCCGGTATTGGCGCGCACAGGCTGGAGCGCCGACCGCTTGATCAGCTGGGGCGTGCCTTTGAGCATGCTGGTGCTGGCCGTCAATATTGCCGGCGGCAGCCAAACCGGCTGGCTGGGTTGGGCCTTGTTTTGCATGTGCTCGAGCGTCATGGGCCTGGCGCAGCCAGCGGTGGGCATGGCCTTTGCACCCGCGCTGGCCGGTCGTGCGCTGTCGGCTTACAACCTCTTGATTTTTGCCGGTATCTTTGTCATGCAGTGGGGCATAGGCCTGTTGGCAGACGCCTTCAAGGCGGCCGGCCTGAGCGAAGAGGCCTGTTTTCAAGCGGCCATGAGCGTCTTTATGTGTTGCTGCGCTGCCTCATACGCTTACTTCCGCTGGGTGAAGGCCGATAATTCACCGCAATGAACGGCATTCTCATCATCGCCCATGCGCCGCTGGCTTCTGCACTGCGTCAATGTGTGGCGCATGTGTTCACAGACCACCCTGAGGCCATCGCCGCTTTGGATGTTCAACCCAACACCCCGCCTGAGGAAACCTTGGCACAGGCCCGCATCATGCTGGCGCAACTGGGCACTTCCCACGCCTTGGTGCTGGCCGATGTCTTTGGCGCAACGCCCTGCAATGTGGCGCAAAAACTGGTCGATGGCGTGCACTCCAAGCTTATTACCGGTGTCAACGTGCCCATGCTTCTGCGTACACTTTCTTACCGCAATGAGTCCCTCGATGCCCTGGTCGCGCGCGCCTTGATGGGCGCTACCCAGGGCGTGATGCAGGTGGCCATCACCGCTCCGCAAAACCAGAACCGCCGAAATCATGATCAAGACCAGCGCGACCATCAGCAATAAATTGGGCCTGCACGCCCGCGCCTCTGCCAAGCTCACCAAGCTGGCAGCCAGCTTCCCCTGTGAGGTCTGGATCAGTCGGGGCGAGCGGCGCGTCAATGCAAAAAGCATCATGGGCGTGATGATGCTGGCCGCCGGCCTGGGTGCCACGGTGGAGCTGGAAACCAACGGGCCGCAAGAGCAGGCCGCGATGGATGCTTTGCTGGCCATGATGGCGGACAAGTTTGGTGAAGGCGAATAAGTTGTTGGCCCCCACGCTTGTCGCTGCGCGTACTGCGCTGCCCCCCGAGGGGGCGCAGTTTTCCTTGGGGCGGCCCGGCGGAAAACTTTTGGCCCCCACTCTTGTCCAAGACACAAAGGGTAGGGCATGACTTTTTCGGTTCATGGCCTGGCGGTCTCGCGCGGAATTGCCATTGGGCGGGCGGTGCTGGTGGCGTCTAGCCGCGCCGATGTGGCGCATTACTTTGTCGAGGACGCAGATGTCCGGTCAGAGATTCATCGGGTTCGCGATGCGCGCAATACCGTGGTTGAAGAGATTTCGCGTCTGCAACGCGACTTGCCAGCCGACGCGCCGCATGAACTCGCTGCCCTGCTGGATGTTCACCTCATGCTTTTGCAAGACGAGCAGCTCATCAGCGGCGTCAAAGGTTGGATTTCGGAGCGGCATTACAACGCCGAGTGGGCCCTGACAACGCAGTACGAGATGATCGCGCGCCAGTTCGACGAGATGGAGGACGAGTACCTGCGTGAGCGCAAAGCCGACCTCGAGCAAGTGGTCGAGCGGGTGCTGCGTGCGATGAAGGGCGTCGCTTCGCCGGTGCAGCTTAAAAATCAAGGGGCGCGCAAACAGCAGAAAGAGCTGTTGCATGACGACAAACTGGACGTTCCGCTGTTGCTGGTCGCGCACGATTTGTCACCGGCTGACATGTTGCAGTTCAAGCAGAGTCTGTTCGTCGGCTTTGCCACCGATGTGGGCGGGCGCACTTCGCACACGGCGATCGTTGCGCGCAGCATGGACATACCGGCGGTTGTCGGCGCGCGCAGTGCCAGCCAGCTGATCAAGCAGGACGACTGGGTCATCATTGACGGCGATGCCGGTGTGCTGATCGTTGATCCTTCGCCCATCATCCTGGCCGAGTACGGATTCAAGCAGAGACAGGGCGCACTCGAGCGCGAGCGTCTGAACCGCTTGCGCAACACGCCGGCCGTCACGCTCGACGGTCAAAAAGTGGAGCTGCTGGCCAACATTGAAATGCCCGAAGACACACTCGGCGCGATACAGGCCGGCGCTGTCGGCGTGGGTTTGTTCCGCAGCGAATTCTTGTTCATGGGCCGCATCGGTAACTTGCCTGACGAGGAAGAGCAATATTTGGCCTACCGCCAGGCGATTGAAGGTATGCAGGGTCTGCCGGTGACCATCCGCACAGTCGACATTGGTGCCGACAAGCCTTTGGAGCGCCACACCAAGGCGCAAGAGGCGCAGCTGAACCCGGCCTTGGGCCTGCGAGCGATCCGCTGGAGTCTGGCCGACCCGCCCATGTTTTTGACACAGTTGCGCGCCATCTTGCGTGCCGCTGCGCATGGACAGGTCAATTTGCTGGTGCCCATGTTGGCGCATGCCTCAGAAATCCGGCAAACCATGTCCTTGATTGATCACGCGCGTGCCACCTTGGACAACAAAGGACAAGCTTACGGGCCGGTCAAGCTTGGCGCCATGATCGAGATACCGGCTGCCGCCTTGACGCTCAAGTTGTTCCTCAAGTACTTTGATTTTTTGTCCATCGGTACCAACGACCTCATTCAGTACACGCTGGCGATTGACCGCGCCGATGAGGCCGTCGCGCATTTGTATGACCCCTGCCACCCGGCTGTGCTCAGGCTGGTGGCCGACACCATTGCCGAGTGCAATGCGCAAGGCAAGGGCATCAGCGTGTGCGGCGAAATGGCGGGTGACGTCAACATGACGCGGCTTTTGCTGGGGCTGGGTTTGCGCTGTTTCTCCATGCACCCCTCGCAGATTCTGTCGGTCAAGCAGCAGATCTTGCGGGCTGATGCCGGCAAGCTCCAGCCTTGGGCGCAAGAGGTGCTGGCCAGCGAAGATCCGACTTCTTTGCTGTAAGCGGCTATCGGGCCCGTGTGCCCAGCAAGGCGGCAAGCATGATCATCAGCGCCGCCAGCGCAATGCTCCAGCTCCACTGCCGCCCGGTGACCAAAATCAGCATGGCTGTCGAGCCCAGCGGGGTGAGATAACTCAAGATACCGATTTGCCGCACGTCGCCCAGCTTGAGCGCTTTGTCCCACAGATAAAAAGCGCCGCCCAGCGGGCCCAGCCCCATCAGAGCCAGCAGCAAACCGTCACGCAAGCTCAGGCTGGTCGGCGCTTCCAGCGCCCAGTGGCACAGCAGAGACAGCAGCCCGGACACCAAAGCGAACAGGCCGATTGCAGCGGTCGGGAACGCTGCGACACGTTGCGTTAACAGTGAATAACTTGACCACATGAAAGCTGCCGCCAGCGCGGCCAGATAACCGGCTACGCGGTCTGCACTGCCGGGGCTTGGCAGCGCGTCCACAGGGTTGGCTGCGCCCAGAATGGCCAAAGCCGCACCGCCAAAACCGAGCAGGGCTGCACCCAGGTGAATCGGGCGCAGCGACATGTTTTTAAGTAAGACGGGCGCCAACACCACCATCAGCAAAGGCCACAGGTAATTGATTAAATTGGCTTCAACAGCCGGCGCCAGGCGCAGCGCCATAAAGAGCATGAAGTGGTAACCAAACAAACCGTAGATACCCAGGGCCAGGGTGGAAAGCGGGATTCGCCACTGACGCGGATCGCGCAGCACTTGCGGCATAGCCAGCAGACCGCCGATCAGCAGCGACAAGCCTGTCAGCAAAAATGGTGGCAGGTGCTTGAGCAGCACGCCCAGAGAAGCCACAGACACCCACAGCGCAATGGCCCCCAGGGCAAAGAGCTGCGCTTTCACTTCACGGCGTTCGAGGCCGCTGCCGCTTCTGCGGCGGCATGCGCCTGCTGGTCAGCGTGGTAGCTTGAGCGCACCATCGCGCCCACAGCGGCATGCGAGAAACCCATCTCGTAAGCGCGCGCCTCGAACATCTTGAATGTGTCCGGATGCACATAGCGGCGCACCGGCAGGTGCGAGGTCGATGGCGCCAGGTACTGACCGATGGTCAACATGTCGATCTGGTGGTCACGCATGTCCTGCATCACCTGCAGCACCTCTTCGTCGGTCTCCCCAAGCCCGACCATGATGCCGCTCTTGGTCGGCACGCCCGGGTGCAGTGCCTTGAATTTTTTCAGCAGATTCAGCGAGAACTGGTAGTCGCTGCCGGGGCGCGCTTCTTTGTACAGGCGCGGCGCGGTTTCCAGGTTGTGGTTCATCACGTCGGGCGGCGCCGAGGTGAGGATGCTCAGTGCACGGTCATCGCGGCCGCGGAAGTCGGGCACCAGCACTTCAATTTGGGTGCGCGGCGACAGCGCGCGGATGCGCGAGATGCAATCAACAAAATGCTGTGCGCCGCCGTCGCGCAGGTCGTCGCGGTCCACGCTGGTGATGACCACGTAACTGAGCTTGAGCGCTGCAATCGTCTTGGCCAGGTTTTCCGGCTCATTGACATCCAGCGGGTCGGGCCGACCGTGGCCGACGTCGCAAAACGGGCAACGGCGCGTGCACTTGTCACCCATGATCATGAAGGTCGCTGTGCCCTTGCCAAAGCACTCACCGATGTTCGGGCAGCTGGCTTCTTCGCACACCGTATTGAGCTTGTTCTCGCGCAGGATCTGCTTGATCTCGTAAAAGCGTGTGCTCGGGCTGCCGGCCTTGACGCGGATCCAGTCGGGCTTTTTCAGCACTTCGGCGCGCTCGACCTTGACCGGAATGCGCGAGAGCTTGGCCGCGGCTTTTTGCTTGGCCAGCGGGTTGTAGTCCTGCTGGCTTTGGGCTTCGCGGACGACCGGGTTGCCGGTTTCGGGTGTGCTCATGGTTTTTCTCAGGTGAAGGTCAAATGCGCGCGATGTGTGCAGCGCTTCAGGGCGTCAGGTAGCTGCTGAGCTTGTGACCCAGCACCTCGGCGGCTTCCTGCCAGCTGGCCGACACGCCGATTGTAGAAAGGTCTATGGTCTGCAGCCCTGCATAGCCGCAGGGGTTGATGCGCGAGTAGGGTTCCAGGTCCATCGCCACATTCAGCGCCACCCCGTGGTAAGTGCAGTGGCGGCTGACCTTGATGCCCAGCGCGGCGATCTTGCCCAGGCCTCTGAATGGGTCGGCCGGCAGGCGTGGGCCAGTCAGTGCAGCGTGCGCGTGAGGGTCGTCCAGCCGCACATAAATGCCTGGCGAGCCGGCTATGCGGTGACCTGTTACGCCAAAGTGCGCCAGGGTTTTGATCACAGACTCTTCAATCCGGTAGACGTATTCCTTGACGTAATAGCCGGCGCGCTTCAAATCGATCAGCGGATAAGCCACCACCTGCCCCGGGCCGTGGTAAGTCACCTGCCCGCCCCGGTCGCTTTGCACCACGGCAATGTTGCCGGGGCTGAGCAGATGGTCGATTTTACCGGCCAAGCCTTGGGTAAAAACAGACGGATGCTCGCAAATCCATAGCGCGTCAGACGTGCCGGCGTCGCGCGCGGCGGTGAACTCCTGCATGGCCGCAAAGGTGCTGGCGTAGTCCACCAGACCAAGCTGGCGCGGCGCAAGCGCCATGTCAGCGGGCCGGACTCACAGCACCACCTTGACCATCGGGTGCGTGGACAGGGTGCGGTACAGCTCGTCGAGCTGCTCGCGGCTGGTGGCGGTGACGGTGATGGTCACGCCCAGGTATTTGCCGCCTTTGCTTTCGCGCAACTCAATGGTGCTGGCGTCAAAAGCCGGGTCAAACTGGCGGGCGATCATGCTGATAGCGTGCACCAGGCCGTCGACTTTCACGCCCATCACCTTGATGGGAAACAAGGAGGGGTATTCGATCAGCGACTCTTGTCGCGCTGCCGGCTCAGGTGGCTGGACGCTCATGCGAAGGCGTCTTTCTTGACCTGCTGGTAGCCCGCATACAACTTGTCATAGACGGGGCCCGGCAAGCCGGTGCCGACGGGCAGGCCGTCCAGCCGGGTGATTGGCAGGACCTCTTTGGTGGCCGAACTCAGCATCAGCTCGTCGGCGGCAAATACTTCTGCACGGCTGATGCGGCGCAACTCAAAGCGCAGACCGGCGGCGCGGCACAGCTCTTCAATCAGGCCGTAGCGTATGCCTTCGAGCACCAGGTTGTCTAAGGGCGTGCCCAACACGCAGCCGTCCTTGACCACCCAGACGTTGGCCGTGGCGGCTTCGCTCAGCATGCCATCGCGAAACATCACGGTTTCCGTGGCGCCCACATCGGCACTGATTTGTCGGGCAAACACCGCGCCCAGCAAGCTGGTACTTTTGATATGCCCCTTCGCCCAGCGAAAGTCATCAGCCGTGACGCAGGCTACACCTGTGGCGCGTTGCGCCGCCGGCACGGGTTTCATCAGGTTGGTCATGACAAACACGGTGGGCACCAAACCGGTGGTCATGATGTGGTCGCGTGGTGCAACGCCACGTGTGACCTGGATGTAAATCAGCTGGTCCAACTGGTCGGCAGACACGCCCGCACCTTGGGCAAAACTGGCGATCAGTTTTGCGGCCACGGCGTGCCATCCAGCATGCGTCAGGGGATTGGTCATGCGCAATTCGCCCAGACTGCGGTCCAGCCGGGCCATATGCTGCGCAAAGCGAAATGGCTTGCCGGCATACACCGGCAGCACTTCATAGACGCCGTCGCCAAAAATGAAACCACGGTCCAGCACGCTGATTTTGGCGTCTTGCAGGGCGGTGTACTCGCCGTTGAGGTAGCACAGGGTGCGCGGCAAGTCGGCGGCAGGATCGCCTGCCAAGGCTGGGGAAGTCGATGTGTTGCTGGTGCTCATGGCGTGATTGTCATGCAAAGCGCAGAAAAATTAGCGCCAAAGCGCCACCGCCGCAATTGCCAGTGCGCCCGGCACCAGGTTCCATTGGGCAAGTCGGGCGACTTGCGGACACAAGACTAAAAGCATGAAAATCACTCACCTCCCGATGATAATGACCTTGTTGACGAAAGGCGCGGGTTTCTACGTATAATGGGAAGCTTTGTTAAGTGAGCCTGTTGTAACTTTGGCGTAACCGACGGTGTGGACAATGACAGAAACGCCAGGAAACGCATCCGCTGAAGAGTCTGATGTCAGCCCCTTGACGCCTGAGCAGGCCCAAAAGCTGATTGCTCAGAATCCTTCGCTGTCAGTGTGGTGGGTGTTGGCGGCTCAGGTGGTGGTGGGTGTGGCTGCTGCGGTGATTGCCGGCATGCTAACTGGCAAGACGGCGTCGGCTTGGTCGGCGTTTTACGGATGTCTGGCGGTGGTGATTCCGGGTGCGCTTTTTGCGCGCGGTCTTCGGAGTCAGTTTTCCTCCATCAGCGCTGTGACGGCAGGTTTTGGTTTTTTTGTGTGGGAGGCGGTCAAAATTGGCGTGAGTGTCGCCATGTTGGCTGCAGCCCCCCGGTTGGTTGCAGATCTGGACTGGTTGGCCATGCTGATCGGCCTGATCGTGACCCTGAAGGTGTATTGGCTGGCGCTTGGGGTGCGCCGCAAACGAAAAATTGCGTAAAGAGTAAATAATGTCCGAAGCAACAAACGCGCCTTCCGCCAGTGAATACATCGTTCACCACCTGACGCATTGGCAAAACAAACCTCAAACTGAGATCGTTGACTTCTCGGTTTTCAATCTCGATTCACTTTTCTTTTCTATTTTGCTCGGCGTTCTGGGTTCCTTCTTTTTGTGGAAGGCGGCGAGCAAGGCCACCGCGGGTGTCCCGGGTCGTTTTCAGGCGGCCGTAGAAATGCTCATGGAGATGGTGGACGGCCAAGCCAAGTCCATCGTTCACAACGCCACCAGTCGCAAATTGGTGGCCCCGCTGGCATTGACGGTGTTTGTGTGGATTTTTCTGCTCAATGCCATGGATTTGTTGCCCCTGGACTTCCTCCCGGTGCTCTGGAGCGGGGTTTACAGCCTGATGGGCTTGGATCCGCACCACGCCTACCTGCGAGTTGTGCCTACTGCCGACTTGTCGATCACCATGGGCCTGTCGGTTTCGGTTCTCTTTATCTGCCTGTTCTACAACATCAAGATCAAGGGCATTGGCGGCTGGGCGCACGAGTTGGTGTCTGCGCCTTTCGGTACCAGCAAGAACCCGGTTTTCGCTGTGATTCTGGGCGTGGTCAACGTCGCCGAGCAACTCATTTCCTTCACGGCCAAAACGGTTTCGCACGGCATGCGACTGTTCGGCAACATGTATGCGGGCGAGCTGGTTTTCATGCTGATCGCTTTGCTGGGCGGCTCATGGGCTTTTTCCGCTGATCCTGGCAGCCTGATGTTGCTGCTTTTGCACGTGGTGGCCGGATGGGCGTGGGCCGTGTTTCACATCATCATTATTTTGTTGCAGGCTTTTGTGTTCATGATGCTGACCTTGGTCTACATCGGGCAAGCGCACGACGCGCATTGATTGAGTAAGTTTTCTTTTTTGTTTCGTTTTGTTTTTAGTTCATTAGGAGTTAATCATGGAAGTTATTAGTTTTGCTGCTCTGGCTGCTGGTCTGATCATCGGTTTGGGCGCTTTGGGCGCTTGTATCGGCATCGGCATCATGGGTAGCAAGTACCTTGAAGCAGCTGCTCGCCAGCCTGAGCTGATGGGTGAACTGCAGACCAAGATGTTCGTTTTGGCCGGCCTGATTGACGCTGCTTTCATTATCGGCACCGGTATTGCTTTGTGGTTCGCCACTGCCAATCCTTTCATCGCTCAAATCGCTCGCGCTGCGGCCGCTGCTGCTGCCAAGTAATTCCTGGTCGACAACCTCGCACTAGGAGATTAGCTGTGAACATTAATGGAACACTGGTAGCGCAAGCTATCGTCTTCGCATTGCTGGTCCTGTTCACGATGAAATTCGTGTGGCCGCCCATCGCGGCTGCACTGGACGAACGTGCCAGCAAGATCGCCGAAGGCCTGGCTGCTGCCGACAAGGCCAAGTCTGAACTCTCCGTGGCCAACAAGCGCGTTGAAGAAGAGCTTGCCAAGTCGCGCAACGAGTCGG